>NZ_JAQPZP010000003.1:0-295890 GCF_037619215.1 Leucobacter sp. USCH14 | reverse complement strand
CGAGTACGAGGCCATCATGAACGAGCAGGTCGCACTCGCTGCCTGACTAATCTGTCACCTAAACGTGCAGCAGACCCGTTCGAGGTCCTTCTCGGGGTGCTCTTCGGACGTGTTTTGCTTCAAAGACGTGACCTTCTCAGGGCTGTATCCTGAGCTCCCGGTGAGGAGGAAGCCAAGGGCAAAGACAGCGAATCATATTGTAAGTCTGAATCTACCCTGACCCGTAGCGTGGCGCGGGTGGTCAACGGTGAGGGCCCTGCCAGAGAGCAACATGCGGGCGCGCCGTCTGCGCCTCAGGCTAGCGCGTCGAGCGCTGGCCTTGCCCTTGCACCAGCTTCATCGCTGACCAGCGCCTCAGCACACCCTGCCGTGCTCGAGATGGCAGTCGTGGCAGTTCCGCACGAAACTGGGTGAGACGCCCAAGGTGTTCGCGGTCGTGAGAGTCGGGATGACAGCAGATGCAGGATCGCTGATCGCTCACGTGCGCAGCCGCATCGCGGCCTATAAAGCGCCTCGGTACGTCGAACTCGTGGACGCCCTGCCCAAGACCTCGACGGGGAAGATTCAGAAGTTCGCGCTGCGGTCGCTCACCCACGAGGGCGCCGTACCCGGCGAGGCGTGAACGCGCTTTGCAGGGCGCGGACCTAGCTTTAAGGAGTCTGTCGGAAGGCTTGCTGATCAGATGATCGAAGCGTATGCGCGATGCACGCTCAGGTTTTGTTCGGCGCAACTGCGGTGAATCGCGCCTGCACGCGCAGCAAGAATGCTT
Source organism: Leucobacter sp. USCH14 (assembly GCF_037619215.1). NCBI lineage: Bacteria > Bacillati > Actinomycetota > Actinomycetes > Micrococcales > Microbacteriaceae > Leucobacter > Leucobacter sp. USCH14. The sequence goes on along the minus strand of NZ_JAQPZP010000003.1, from coordinate 295,121 downwards.
CGACGAGCTCCTCATCGGGCGAAGCCCAAGTGAGATCAAGTGGCTCGTTTTCGATCTGCCGATACGTTCGGCCCGGATAGCTCTGTACGAAGATCAACGGAAGGGTCGGTCGGGTAGCGAGTTTGAGCTCGATCGACCAGGCGATATCGGGGAAGTGATAGGCGTTCCAGACCTCGTCGCCACGACCTCCATGAGCCTCCCAGTCGACGACGAACTGCTCCTCCGCCAGTCGCTCGGCAATGATTGGGGCGAGACGGGCTGACCGTTCCTTGATGAGTCTCTGCATCTCGCGCTGCGTTGTCCGAAAGGCATCGATTGCTACGCTGTGGGCCTCCAAGAGATCGCGCCACTCGCCGAGACGCAACTCTTCGTGGGACAGATCGGACATACTCGGCCCTCCGGTTCGAACTTCGAGGAACTGCTGTAAGAGGTCAAGACTGCGGCGCTGGTCGAGATCGGAGGGTGCGAGCAGATGCTCGAGTAGCGCGGGAGACTGCTTGAGCGCGGTGCCAAAGTTGGCGTACGTGATGCTGGCAGACAGCCACGCCTCCTGGCCGTCCGGAGCCTGACGTTCCTCCGGAGCCAGCACCGCAACGATCGCAGTGCTGACTCCGGCAGCGAGTGCGCGTCTGGTGTATTTCTCGAGAGGATTGTTGAGATCATGTCGAATCTTGTTCTCGAGCACCACCGCGATGTCGAGCTCGCGATTCACTGCGAGGACGTCAATATAGTCAGACTGCGATTGCAGTTCCCAAGCGAACGATCCGTAATACTGCTCGGCGTCGAAAGTACTCCCGCTCGGTCCGTCCTCGTCGAGCAACGGGGCTCGGTCGAGGAGCCGGAGGAGCGCATCGACCGCAAGTGTTCCCAGGCCGTGTCGTTCGTTCGGGTCGAGAAAGAACTGGAGCGTCATATCGACACGAGTCTCTCGCCATCCGTCGCGCAAGATCTCATAAACGTTCACGGGACGCTTCGGCACAGCAGCCGGGGAAATCCTCGCATCAAGGAACGAGAGATCCAGGGCCGCGGGCATCGGAAGATCGCTCGCATCGCGCACGACTTCAATGTACCGATGAATGGCCCGAGTAAGCATCGGCTGTGGGATCGCGACCGCCCTATCTTTCGATGGTGGCCGGTCAGTAAAGTGCACTATGCCGCGGAATACTGCACTTTTCTGACCGCTCACCGCGCCCGAAATCCAGCCCCTCGCGTTTCCTCAAAAATTGTGTGACATTTTTTGTGACACATGAGGCCGCTGCTGCGTCCTATCTGTAGAGCGATGATCCTTCGCTCGTCACTCGGGCGGCCCGTCAGCCGCCCACCGATACAGGAGGTAGCGCACATGGCCACGAACGAGACTCAGACGTCTGCGAAGCTCGACACCGCGTCGACCGCGACGGGCGGCAAGAACCGCGTCGGCGCACCGCGCGTCGATCACGTGTCGTCGTCGACCAGCGCGAGCACCGCGGCAGACGCCTCGGCGGGCCGCACCACGATCGCCGAGGGTGTCGTCGCGAAGATCGCAGGCATCGCCGCCCGCGAAGTCGCCGGCGTGCACGCCCTGGGCGGCGGCGGTGCGCGGGCGCTCGGCGCACTGCGCGACGCGATGAATGCCACCGACCTGACGCAGGGCGTCAAGGTCGAGGTGGGCGAGACTCAGGTCGCCGCCGACCTCACGATCGTCGTCGACTACCCGACGCCGATCCAGGAAGTCGCCGACAACGTGCGCAGCGCCGTCGCCGGGGCGATCACCCGCCTCGTCGGGCTGCAGGTCGTCGAGGTGAACGTCGCCGTGAACGACGTGCACCTCCCGGGTGACGACGCCGACGACGCCGACGCCGAGACGCGCGTATCGTGAGCGCGATTGTGACCGGGGCCGCGGCGGGCGCCGTGCTGGCGTTCGCCGCCCTGATCTTCGGGTTCTGGGGCTTCCTGCTCGTCGCCGTCTTCATGGCGCTCGGCGCACTGGTGGGCGGCCTGGTGTCGGGCCGATTCGACGCTCGTGCGCTCGCCGGGGCGTTCACCGGGCGGCGCACGTCGTCATGAGCGCCGGCACGGTCGGAGGGTCGGGCGCCGGCACCGGTATCGAAACCGGCGCCGGCATCGACACCGAAAACGACACCGGCACCGGCACTGGCGCACCGGGCACGCAGCTCCCCGGCCGCGTGCAGGTGCACGAGCGCGCCATCGGCAAGGTCGTGGCGCAAGCCTCGGCGCACGCCATCGGCGTCACTCGCGACGAGGTGCACGCCGAGGTGTCGGAGTGGGGCGGCGGTCTCGCGGTGCGGCTCTCGGCCAAGCTGCCGATCCCCGACCTCGCAGACACCGAAGCCATTCGCGCGCAGACCCCCGTCTTCGAGCGGATGCGCGCGGCTCAAGCGGAACTGGCCCACGATCTGGAACGGATGACGGGACGAGCGATCCGGCGCATCTCCGTCACTGTGAACGGGGCCGTCGTCACCGAACGAAAGCGGGTGAGATAGATGTCGAACAGCGTGCTGAACCGGGGCGTGCGTCGCGAGACGCATTCGCCGCGCACCGTCGCGGCAGTCGCCGTGCTCGTGGTGCTGGCAGCCGCAGCGGTGTTCGTCGGTATCGAGATCGTGCGGTGGCTCACCGGGCTCGGCCCCCTGCTGGTGACGCCGGGCGACGGGCTGAACGCGCTGGCGCAACTCCCGGATGCTGAGCCGCAGGGCGCCGTCGTCGCCGGAGGCGCGATCGCGGCCCTTCTCGGGCTTGTGCTCGTCTGGCTCGCGATCGGGCCGGGCCGCAGGCCGAGGCACGCGCTGAGCGGCCACCCGATCGCGGTGGTGTGCGACAACGGCGTGCTCGCCTCGGCGATCGCGGAGCAGCTGCGCCGATCCCTCGATCTGGCGCCGGGTGCGGTGGTCGTGGGGGTGGGGTCGCGCAGCATCGATGTCACGGTGCGCCCGGCCCCGGGGCAGAACATCGAGAAGGATCGCGTACGCGCGCTCGCTGCCGAAGAAATCGACCGCTACGAGCTGTCGCCCGGGGTGAAGGTGCACGCACGCATCGCGAAGCCCGCAGACGAAGAAGGAAGAGACCGATGAACGCCACCCATCGCGGAGTGAACCGCACCGTGCTGCTCGTCGTCGGCGTCGTGCTGATCGCCGGGGGAGCGGTCGCCGCAGCAGCTGCGCTCGTGCCCGACATCGCATCCGTGTGGCGATCCGCCACCGAATCGTCCGTGCGGTGGATGCGCGATGCGGCGACCGCGTCGCGCCTCACCGAGGCGACTCCCGTGAGCTGGTTCGCCATCGCGGTGCTGGCCGCCCTGCTCGCGATCGTGGTGGTGGCCGTCATCATCGTCGCGCGCCTCGGCGGCGGGCGCAGCAGTACGGTGCTCCGTGAAGAGGCCCGCGACGGTGCGCAGGGCGCCGTGACCATCGGTCACGGGTTCGCCGCCGACGCTCTGACGGGGGCTCTGGCCAACCGCAGCGAGATCCTCTCGTCGCGCGTGGCGGCGCGCAAGGTGCGCGGCGTCGACGTACTGCACGTGAAGGTCACGCCGCGCCAGCGCACCTCGCCCCGCGACGTCGCAGAACTCGTCGGGCAGCTCGCCGACAACCTCGCCGTGCTCACGGGGCGAGAGACCCCGATGCTCCTGTCGATCCGGTCGGGAATCCGCTCCCGGGTCGCCGCGAGCGAGTCGCGGGTGCGGTGACGGGCTGGTACGGCGAAAGGGCTGATGCAGTGAAGTGCTGAGGCAGTGAAGAGCTGGTGCAGTGAAGGGACCGATGAGCGGTGAGCAGTGAGGATCGCGCCTCCGGTGTGGAGGCGGCCGATGACCGCATCGTCGCGGGGCGCGCAGCGGACGGCGACGCGGCGGCGTTCGCGGTGCTGGTGCGCCGGTACACGCCGATGATGCGGGCCTACGCGCGCCGTCTGCTGAACGGCACGGCCGACGTGGACGATGTGGTGCAGGAGGCGTTCGTGACGGCGTGGGAGCAGCTGCCCGCGCTCGAGGATCCGGGCAAGGTGAAGAGCTGGCTCATGCGCATCACGAGCCGCAAGGCGATCGACCGGGCGCGGGCGGCGCGGCCGTACTCGGCGCTCGACGCGGTCGAACTGCCCGCTGCGGAGCGCTCGGCGCCACCGCGCCAGGCCGAGGCGCGCGCGGGGATCGCCGCCCTCCACGCGGCGCTGCAGGAGCTGCCGCGATCTCAGCGCGAGTGCTGGGTGATGCGCGAGATCGGCGGGAGCTCGTACGACGAGATCGCCGAAGAGCTGCAGATCCCGCGATCAACCGTGCGAGGCCTGCTGGCCCGCGCGCGAAAAGACATTATCGTTCGGATGGAGCAGTGGCGATGAACGACATCAGCACCCCGACGCCCGACGCGTTCGGCATGGAACCCGACGACCTCGACGGTTACACCATCGAGCAGCTCTCCGATTACCTCGACTCCGGCCGCACCCCCGTGAACCCCGAGATCGAGAGCTCGCCCGGGTGCCGCATCGCGCTCGACGCGCTCTGGCGCCTGCGGCAGCTCTCGCCCGAGCTGCTCGCCGCCGATACGCGAGCGGAGCCCGAGGCCGACGAGAGCTGGGTGCAGAGCATCCTCAGCGGCATCACGCTCGACGCGAGGGCGGGTCGTCGCATTCCCATTCCGAGCCCCGAGGTCGGCGCCGACCTCGGCATCACCGAGGGTGCCGTGCGGGGCATGGTGCGCGCCGCCGAGAGCGACGTCGCCGGGGTGCTCATCGGTCGGGTGAGGATCGACGGAGACCCGACCGAGCCCGGGCAACCGGCCACGGTCTGCGCCGAGGTGAGTGTCGCGCACGGGCGCGAGATCCCGAGCGCGGTGGATCACCTGCGTGCGGCGATCGCCTCCCGCCTCGCCGATCACGCGCTGCTGAATCTCTCAGGGATCGACATCGTGGTGCACGACCTGCACGGCGTGCCGTCGTCTCTCGGGGGTCGCCGAGGCGACGGGATCGGAACGGAGAGCGAGGAGCACTGATGAGCGCGATCACGAACGAACTGCTGGCCTCCCGCATCGAGGCGGCTGCGCTCGCCGTGCCCGGCGTCGCCTCCCTGCTGCGCAGCGGGGTCGGCACCCGTGCGGTCGTCGACGCGGGCGCGAGGCTGCTCGGCCTCGGCGAGCGTGGAACCTCCGTGGTGCGCATCGAGCGGGGGAGCGAGGCGGTATCGGTCGAGTGCTCCGTCGGCCTCGTGCGCACGCGCAGCGTGGTCGAGACGGTGCACGAGCTGCACCGCGCCATCGCCACGGTGGTGTTAGAGCTCACGGGTCTGCCCGCGCAGGTACGCATCACCGTGGGTCACGTCGACGAGGCCGGCCGATAGGTCGACGGGTGCGAGGGGTCGCCCTGCCCGCGTAGGCCTGGCGCTCCCTCCCGCAGTCGCTCGATGCTTCGGGGTCACTTGCGGAGTGTGTCGCCTCGCTCGTCGGCAGCGACACCCTCCCGAAGTGACCCCGCTCGCAGAGACGCACTACTTCCGACCGGCCTCGATCTCCCGCAGGTGCACGCGCACGAGGTCCTCGATCAGCTCGTCGGGAAGGGGCGATTTCAGCGTGAACTGCACCGCGTGCGCCGTGGTCTTGTACGACGTGAGGCGATCCTGCAGCTCCTCGAGCGCCCACGACGACGGATAGAAGCTCAGGTGCTTCTTCGAGGCGGTGAAGTAGACGAGCGCACGCCCATGGTAGGAGAGCGTGGGCATTCCGTAGCTCATCGACTCGACGGTGTCGGGCACGAGCGATGTCACCAGGGCGCGAATGCGTTCGAGCTCGGCTCGCGGCTCCGGATCGAGTGCAGCCAGATACTCATCGATGGTTGCCGCCTTCGAGACCATGAGGCGAGTGTAACCGAGCCCAACGCCCCTGCCGCGACACCGCCCGCTTTGCTAGCGTAAGCCGCGTACGGGCCAGGGAGGGCGGGCGATGACCGAAGACACCGGGACGAGCAGCGGGGCGAACGAGCCGAGTGACGAGGAGGACGACGATCTCCCGATCTACGAGCCGCCGTTCGGGCTCGATGCGGTGCCGGGTTTCTGCGAGCGACTCGTCGACTACCTGATCGCCGAGTCGCCCGACGACGAGTTCACGTTCGAGGGCGTGGAGGGGGAGGAGTCGCAGGGCGTCTGGATCCTGCCGCTCGGCGGCTACGACCCGAATGAGGATAAGACGCTCACCGAGGGCGCGCCCGCAGACCGCGAGCTGCCGCCGGGCGGGTACGCCGAGATCGCCGACACGTGGTCGCAGGGTGTGCGCCGCGTGCTGCACCAGGCGTGGGGCGCGCCGCTCGTGCGCACCCCGAAGCTGGTCGGCGTCTCGCAGGAGCCCGAGGGCATCCTCGACTACCTGATGGTGGCGGTGAACATCGACCGGGCCGAGATGTGGGATCGCGGCGAGCTGTGCTGCGTGCTCCTCACCAGCTGGGACGGCGAGCCGATGACGAGCATGCTGCGGCAGATCCTCATCGTGCTGCCTCGCGAGTATGCGTTCGGCGGCATGGCCGTGCTCGCCGACGACGAGATCACCGTGCACGACCTCATCATGCACGGCGAGCACCCGGCCGAACTGCGCCGCCGCGCCTGGCTGATGAGCACGCTCGCGGGTCAGGGCGAGGTGCGGGTGCGCGACACGGTGCTCGAGGCCTCGCGGTTCAGCCTGCGGGCACGCAACGGCACCACCACCGTGTGGACGTTCGCCGACGACGGCCGCGTGCTGGTGCTCATGCAGGATCCCCGATCCGAGTTCATCACGAGCGCCGCGGGGCAGCTCATCGCCGACCAATTGTCGGGTGACACGAACGCGGAGGAGCCGACGGGTGCAGCGGGCACCGAGGAGCAGCTGGAGGAGGCGCAGCTGATCCTCATCGCCCGCATGCTCGATGGCATTCCCGACGACCTGCGCGAACTGATCGCCGCCCGCACCGAGAACGGGCGGGGCGAGCCGGGGGAGCACGAGCTCGAGTTCCGCATGCTCGGCGACCAGCCGCTGCCGCTCATCTCGGGCGCCGTCTGGTTCGACGGCGAGCACTGGCGGGTGACGCGCAACCTGCTCGAGATCGGCAGCCTGAACGACTTCGGCATGGACGACTTCGGGTTCGCGGACGCGGTGCGGAAGCCGTACCGGCTCGGCGGATCCTTCACCATCGACGACGTCGCTGGGCGCATGACCGCGGATCGCCGCAGGCAGGTCGAGCAGCTCTTCGCCGCGTGCCCGTACCCCGAGCAGCCCCGCCCTGCGGATCACGAACGGCTCGGGTACGGGCTGCCCCGCGAGGCGACGCACGGCGACATCGTGCGGCAGATCGAGCGCGTGACCGAGGCGTGGTGGAGCACAAACCCCGAGCAGGCCGACTGGAAGGATCGCACCTTCAGCGTCGGCGGACGCGATCTGCGCCCGATCGACGGTCGCGTGCTGCGCGCCGTGGTCGCACTCGCCGAGCCATGGACGGTCGAGGTGCTGCAGGCCTGGGTCACCCGTCTGAGCGAGGCCATGGAGGATCGGTGGGGCGCGGCCCTCGAGATGCAGGCGCGCGAACCGAGAACCGGCGCGGAGCGCAAGACGCCCGTAGCGCGAGTGATGCGCGGCGTGGGCATCATGAACGCGCCGATGTGGTGGGTCAACGGCCACGCCGTGGTGCTCGTCGCGGGCGCGCCCGACCCGAGCTACGCGGAGGAGCCGCAGGCGATCATCGTGATCGCCCAGGCCGACGCGGTGGTCGACATCATGCGCGGCATGCGCACGTGGGAGCTGAGGCAGCGCACCCGGGTGATCGCGTCGCTCGCGGCGCAGGTGGCGGGCGAGCCCGAGCCGCAGGAGATCGCCTGGCGCGGGCCGCACCTCGCGGGCTCATCGCTGTGCCCGGAGGCGGTGCGCGGGCGGATTCGCGCCGACGACCACTACTGGGTGTGGTGCTTCGCTCACGACGGGCGCGGGCTGCTCATGTCGTTCCCGGTGGACCCCTCGGCGGCGGAGGGGGCGCGGCTCTCGTTCGAGGATCAGGCCGAGCTCTTCGCGGGCGTGCCGGTCGACCTGCTGTCGCTCGTGACCGACCGCGACCCCGACGGTCTGTACCCCGTAGTGACGCGGGAGCAGCCGAGCGGTTCGGCGATCCCCGGCTTCCTGCCCACCGCCAGCGCGCTGCCCGCGGTGCAGGCGGTGTTCTGGCGCGACGCGTACGACTGGCGCGCCTCGGACGGCATGCTGCGGAGGGTGCGGCCCGCAGGTGCGGCCCCGGGGGATGCCGCCTCCGACAGTGCAGCGCCCGACAGCTCAGCGCCCGACACCTCGAACCCGTTCGCGACCCTCTACTCGGCGGTCGTCGGCGTGCCGCAGCTGCAGTGGGCGGTCGGCGCCGGTGAGGAGTTCGGCGCCGACATCCTCGCCGACGAGCGCTACTCGAGCGTCGTCTTCGAGCGCCCGGTCTCGCTCGATCAGGCTGAGGCCGCCTACGCGCAGCTCGGCGATGCGCATCGGGTGGCGCTCACCGGGTCGCTCAACCAGTTCCTCGACGCCGTGCTCGGCATGCCGCCCCGCCGGTACGTACTCGACGCCGCGCTCGCGAACCCCGATCCGAATCACCGCCGCGAGATCGCCCTGCTGCTGCTCGAGGACCTCGACGACATCGACGCGTCGATCCAGCTGTCGCACCTCACCCCGATCAACGTGCTGTTCGAGAACCCGACGCTCGGGGCCGACGACTTGCTGCTGCTCATCCGCCTGCTCGAAGCCGGTGCGCAGGCGGGGCTGGGCCTCGGCGGGCCGGGCGTCGCGCGTCACCCGATCGTGCAGCTCGCCGACCGCGACGCCGACGAAGCCGAGTTCGAGCCGCTCGTGCACACGCTGCTCATGCGCGGTGAGCTCGACGTGACCGCGCCGGCGCTGCCCGACGGGCGCAGCGTGCTCGAATACGTCGAGTCCGGGGCGTTCCCGCACGGGCACTCCCGCACGGGCCTCCTCGCTCAGCTGCGCGCAAGTGCTGGTCGGCCGTGAACCGCCAATGAAGTGCAGTAAGAGCGCCTATAGTGCACTTTCTTGGCGTTTCACGAGTGCCGCGCGCGAACCGGGAGCCATCGCGGAGCCTTGGTGATCTTGCCGAGCAGCCATTCGAGCGGCCCCTGCCCCACGAGCACTGCCCACAGCGTGCACCCGACGAGTACGCCCACCGTCATCGGCCAGAAGGGGTTGAGCGCGCGGAAATCGATCCACGGGTCGAGGCCGGGGTCGCGCGCGGTCTCGACCGCGATCCAGATCGCCCAGATGCCGAGGTGCACGACGTACGCGGTGAGCGGCATGGAGCCGACGGCGCGCAGGGGCAGCGCGATCCAGCGCAGGGGAGTCTGGCACAGCAGCACGGCGGCGCCCGTGACCGCGAGTGCGAAACCGCCCGAGCCGAAGGCCTCGCCGAGACCCGATGAGTGCGGCGCGTCGCTGAGCACGGCGGCCCACCACTCGCTTCCCGCGCTCGCGAACGCGTCGAGTGGCTGAGTCTCCGCTGCGCGGGCGGCGGATCCGATGATGCCGTACCCGAGCACGGCGAGCAGCGCGCCCGCGCCGAGCAGGGGCCACGCGTGCTTCCAGGAGCGCATGAGCAGCCCTCCGGCGGCCATGCCGCAGAGCATGAACGCCAGCCACAGCGGGAGTGGGTAGTTCCAGGCGATCAGGCGCAGCGACTCCTCGGCGGCGATCGGGTCGTCGCTGCCGGCGACGGCGGTGTTGATCCACTGCACGAGAAACGGGGCGCCGACCGCGAGCACCGCCGACAGAGCGAAGAGGTAGCGCGGCGCGAGCGAGGTGAATGGGATCGCCAGCACGAAGAGCGCGCCGTAGGCGGGGAGGATGACGTAGACGGGCACGTCGAGGTCGTCGAGCCAGATGCCGAGCAGCCACAGCAGGATGCCGCGGAACAGCAGCTGCGTGCGCAGCCCCCACAGCGGCGCGGGCGCGACCAGCCCACCTGCCTCGCGACGACGCCGCGCCGCCGCGCCGACGATGCCGAGCGATACTCCCGCGAGCATGGCGAAGAGCACCGCCGAGCGCCCCTCGACGAGCCCCGACCACGTGCCGGGGTCGCCCCACTCCAGCGACTCGATCGCAGCCAAGTGAGCGGCGAACACGCCGATCACCGCGAGCCCGCGGGCGAGATCGACGCCCGCGATGCGCAGCGGAGGCTCGAGCCGGGAGATCTGCACTCGGAGGAGGGAAGCGAGAATAACGATGCCGCTATTCTCGCTTGAGCCTGGAAACGAGAGCAAGAGCATCGCGGTTCTCGCCTCTCAGCCGGCGGGCCCGACTTCGCGAGGCGCCGCACCGCCTGCTACCGTGACCTCGTGACTGCATCAACGAAGAACAGTGCGCCCGAGCGCGAAACGTGGGGCCGGCGAAGCGCCTTCATCATCGCTGCGATCAGCTCCGCAGTGGGCCTCGGCAATATCTGGCGGTTCCCGGGAGTCGCCTACGAGAACGGCGGCGGGGCCTTCCTGATCCCGTATCTCGTCGCGTTCCTGACCGCCGGTCTCCCGATCCTCTTCCTGGATTCGGCGATCGGGCACAAGTTCCGCGCCGCGCCGCCGCTCGCGTTCAAGCGGCTCAACCGCAAGGCGGAGCCGCTCGGCTGGTGGCAGGTGGGCGTGTCCTTCCTGATCCTCACCTACTACGCCGTCATCATCGCCTGGGCGCTCGGGTTCGTCTGGTTCAGCTTCGGCCGCCAGTGGGGCGACGACGCGGTCGGATTCTTCACGGGCGACTACCTGCAGCTCGCCGATGCCCCGGGTGTCACCTTCGAATTCGTGCCCGCCGTGCTCATCACGCTGCTGATCGTGTGGATCGCCGCGATCATCGTGATGTCGCTCGGCCTGCGGCGCGGGCTCGACCGCGCCAACCGCATCACGCTGCCCCTGCTCGTCATCGTCTTCGTGATCATCGTGGTCTACGCGATGACGCTCCCGGGTGCCTGGGACGGCATCAACCAGTTCTTCGAGCCCGACTTCGCGGCCCTCGCGAACCCCGGGGTGTGGCTCGCCGCGTACGGACACATCTTCTTCTCGTTCTCGATCGCCTTCGGCATCATGCTCACCTACGCGTCGTACATGAAGCGTCGCAGCGACCTCGCCGGTTCGGGCGTCGTCGTGGCGTTCGCGAACTGCGCGTTCGAGATCCTCGCCGGCATCGGCGTGTTCGCGGCCCTCGGCTTCCTCGCCTTCACGCAGAACGTGCAGATCGATGAGCTCGACGGGCTGAGCGGCGTCGCGCTCGCGTTCATGACGTTCCCGACGCTGCTCAGCGAGATGCCGGGCGGAGCCTTCATGGGTGTGCTCTTCTTCGGCTCGCTCGTGCTCGCCGGGTTCTCGTCGCTCCTGTCCATCTACCAGGTGGTCACGGGTTCGCTGCAGGACAAGACCGGATGGTCGACGCGCCGCGTGGCCGTGACCGTGGGACTCGCCGCGGGCATCCCCTCGGTGCTGCTCTTCGGCACCTCGTCGGGTCTCAACGTGCTCGACGTGCTCGACGCATTCGTCAACAACATCGGCGTCACGGGCTCGGCCGTCGCCACGCTCGTGCTCGTCGCGTGGGTGTTCCGCGCCGTACCGAGCCTGCGCGCGCACCTCAACGCGCTCTCCTCTCTCAAGCTCGGGCCGATCTGGACCATCGCCGTCACGGCGGTCACCCCCGTGATCCTCGCGGTCATCCTCGTGCGGGGCATCACCGAGTACATCACCGAGGGGTACGGCGGCTTCCCGACCTGGTTCATCACGGCGATCGGCTGGGGCGCGATCGCCCTGCTCGCGATCTTCTCGTTCGCGATGAGCTACCGGCGGTACCGTCGCGGTGACGCCGACAGCTTCGTGCCCGACGAACCCGAGCAGCTGCACACCGAGATGACCGATCTCGTGACGGTGGCCCGGGAAACATCAGCTCAACGACGCACCTCAGGGGGAACGCGATGACCACCAGTGCACTCATCATGATGGCGCTCTCGATCGGCATTCTGTGGGGCGGGCTCGCGTGGTCGGTGCTGCGCCTGCGCAAGCACCCCGACGTGAGCGGGGCCGACGACGACGAGTGACGCCCGCCGTATGATGTCACGCAGGGAACTCGGGGAAGGGTGAGCGTGACGATCGCGATCGATGCCGGTGACGTGGAAGCCATTCGCAAGCACTTGCGGGTCGCTTCGGAGGATCTCGGAGAAGCGGTGCCGCAGTTGCCCGGCGCGGCGGCCTTCGGGCCGCAGGTGCTCGGCAGCGCCGTCGCATCGTTCGAGTCGGCTGTGCGGCGGCAGACCGAGCAGCTGACCGAGCGCTGGGCGGCACTGGACAACGGCGTGCGCGAGACGTTCGACGACATGAGCGCGGTCGAAGACGAGCTCGTTGCAGGCATCGGGCGCCTCTGCGGTGCGTTCGCGCCGACCGTCGACGCAGGGCCGCTCGCGTGAGCGGGGCACCCGAGCTGCTGCGGCAGGGCGCGCAGCGCCGCGGCACGACCTGCTCGATCGGGTTCATCACGACGAAGCTGCGCGCATCCGACGCCGGCGGCGGGATCGCGGCACGTCTCGGCATCTCGAGCCCCGACGGCCGCACCGCGGTCGAGCTCGGCCCGGGCGAGACGGCGCCGCTGCCCGGTGGCGGAACGGTGCACGTCGTCGACATCTTCGTGAGCCCTGATGGCACGCAGACCGCGGCGGCTATCGAGATCACCGAGGCGGAGCCCACAAGCACCGAGGCGGGCGCATGAGTCGCGGGGGCAGGATCGCCGCGATCGCGGGCGGGGTGGCGGCCGCGGGGGCGCTCGTCGCCGTCGGGCTGCTCGGGTTCGTGGGCGTCGAGCGCACGGTGCCCGCGGGCACGTAGACGCGGATCTGCGGGTCGACGATCGGCGTCTCCATCGTCGACCCGGGGCGCAGCGTGCGCCTGCTCGGTGCCTCTGATGCGGCGCGCGGTGGTTCCGACATGGCGCTCGCCGCGGGCGACCGAGCCCGCGTGCACGCGTTGTGCGTCGTCGAGGTGCTCGGCATCGACGGCGCGGCAGCTTCGGAGGCCGACGGTGCGCAGGCGACGGTGCAGCTCCGGTGGCGGCTGTGGTGAGCAGGTTCGGTGACGCGGCGGCGGTCGAGGCCGCGGCGGCGGCCCTCCGGGTCGGCTCGCAGGCGGCGGAGCGGTCGCGCCAGGAGGCCGCTCGTGCTCGGCCGGATACGTGGACCGGAGCGGCGGCCGACGCGTACGGCTCCGCAGTCGCGAAGACGCTGCCCGAGAGTCTGCGCCTCGCCGACACGCTCGAAGCGGCGGCGGGCACGCTGAGCCGCTACGCGGCGGTGCAGCGCGAGGCGCAGTCGACCTACGAGCAGGCGCAGGGCGATGTCGATCGCGCCGCCCGGGCGCTGCGATCCAACCCGCTCGATATTCCCGCCGCGCTCTGCATCGCGCGCGCCGAGTTCGCGGCTTTCGGGGCCCTCGGGCGGTTGCAGGAGGCGGCATCCGCGGCCGCCGAGGAGCTGCGATCCGCGGTTGGCGAGGAGGGCGACGGGCGGCCGTGGTGGGATCCCTTCGGCTGGTTCAACGACCCCGAGGACCCGGATGAGCGGGTCTCCGACAACATCCTTGACGACGACGCCTTCGACCCCGACGACGTCGCGCAGGGCAGCATCGGCGACTGCTTCATGCTGAGCTCGATCGTGTCGCTGCTCGACACGGACGAGGGCGACGCGTTCATCCGCGAGAACGTGCGCTGGGACCCCGAGAAGGAGGGGTACTGGGTCACGCTCTACTCGAACGGGGAGCCCGAGGAGGTCTTCGTCGAGTACGTCTTCGACAACGGCGCCAAGCAGAGCGACTGGGATTGGTGGATCTTCGGCGCCGACAAGCCCTCGATCGCCGCGCTCTACGAAGCGGCGATCCGCCAGGAGTACGGCTACGACTTCATCGACGGGGGAGTGCCGGCCGAGGCGATGGAGATCATCACCGGTCACCCGGTCGACGTGATCGAGAACAGCAACTACTCCGGCTTGGACTCCGGCCAGGTCGACGAACTGCGAGAGGTGCTCGACGACGGCGGGCAGGTGGTGATCTCGTCGCCCCGGAGCGGCGACCACCAGATCACGGTCACCGACCCCGACGGGAACTCCCGCGAGGTCGATGTCGTGACGTCGCACTCCTACGTGATCACGCGCATCGACCCCGACGGCAGCGTGTGGATGCGCAACCCGTGGGGGCCCGGCAACAGCGCCGACGGCGGAGGCGAGTTCCGCGTCAGCGCCGAGGACGTCGAGGATCTCTTCTGGCGCGCCACCATGACGAACGTCACGGAGTAGGCGTCACGGAGGTGGCGTCACGGAGGTGACGTCACCGAGGTCGCCTCGCAGAAGAGACGCCGATGCACGACGATGCCCCCGGATCCTGAGCGGACCCGGGGGCATCGTTTTCGGAGCGGAGCTCCTCGGCGAGTGCGGACTTGCCTAGCCGATGCGGCGGCGGCGCATCGCGAGCGCGAGCCCGCCGACGAGCCCGCCGGTCAGCAGCAGCGCGGCGCCGAGGAGTGCAACGGGAGCCGTGGCGGCACCGGTCGCGGCGAGACCGGCGTTCCCCGACCCGGCGCCATCAGCAGCCCCGGAGGCACCCGACTCGCCCGGTGCGGGAGCAGCGGCGGCCGCGGCCTCGACGTACCCCTCGAACGCGAAGGTGAGCAGCTCTCCGGTGCCGTTGTCGACGGTGATGATGAAGGAGTACGGCCCCTCGTGCATCGGCGTACCGCTCAGGATGCCCGTCTCCGGGTCGAGGGAGAGACCCTCGGGCAGCGCACCGCTGGTGACGCGGTACGTCGGAGCGGGGTCGGAGTCGACGCCTCTGCTCAGATCGATCTTCAGGTACTTGCCCTGCTGCAGCTGGGGCAGCTTCACCTCGGAGCCCGGAGCCTGCTCCGGCGACTTCACGACGGTGCCGGTGAACTCGTGCGCCACACCCTCGCCGACACCGTTCGATGCGGTGATGGTGAACGCGAACGTGCCCGAGGCCGTGGGCGTTCCGGTGATCGCACCGGTGAGCTCGTTCAGGGTGAGGCCCGCCGGCAGGGTGCCGTCGGTGACCGAGTACGTCGCCGCAGGCGTGCCCTGCGCGAAGACGCCGTCGAGGAACGCCGCGCCGACGCGCAGGTCGCCGAGCGTGGTGTCGACCCAGACGGGGGCGTCGGTCACGATGCCGGTGAGCTCGAGCGGCACGGGATCGCCGATGCCGTTCGACGCTCCGAGCGTCACCGAGTACGCGCCCGGTGTGGTCGGCGTTCCGGTGATCTCACCCGTCTTCTCGTTCAGCGCGAGCCCCTCGGGCAGCGAGCCGGCCAGGATCGAGTACATCGGAGTCGGCGTACCCGAGGCGGTGAACGACGTCGAGACGTCGACGCCGGTCTGCAGTGCGAGGCCATCGTGCTCGTTCCAGACCGGAGCCTGATCGACCACGCCCGAGAACTCGCGGGTGACGTCGTCGCCGATGCGGTTCGTCGCCGTCACGGTGAAGGAGTACTCGCCCGCCGAGATCGGCGAGCCGCTGAACTCACCGGTGATCGGGTTGAGCGAGACGCCCTGCGGCAGCTCACCCGCGGTCACCAGGTAGGTGGGTGCGGGAGTGCCGGTGGCCTCGAGCGTGCCGGTCGCAGCCGCACCGACGATCCAGTGCCCGGGCTCCCCGGTGATCGCGCCGGGGGCCTCGACCACGGTGCCGGAGATGCTGATCCCCTGCGCGCCCTGGGTGTTCGTCGCCAGGAGCACGAAGGAGTACGGGCCCGCCGTGGTGGGCGTGCCGCTGATGCGCCCGGTCGCCTCGTCGAGCGTGAGGCCGTCGGGCAGCTCGCCGGCGCTGATCGAGTAGGTCGGAGCGGGGGTGCCGTTCGCGGTGAACGTCACGTCGAGCGGTGCTCCGACCTGCGGGGTCCAGCCGATGGCGACGTTCCAGTTGGGCGCCTGCTCGACGGTGCCGGTGAACTCTCGTGTCGTCGCCGTGCCAATGCCGTTCGAGGCGGTGACGGTGAAGGCGTAGTCGCCAGGCACGGTCGGGGTGCCGGTGAAGGCTCCGGTCTTGGGGTCGAGCGTCACGCCCGCGGGCAGCGCGCCCGCGGTGACGGTGAAGGCAGGAGCAGGGGTGCCGGTTGCGGCGACGGCTCCATCCGCGGCCTCGCCGACGACGAACGCGTCGGGGCCGCCGGTGATCGGACCGGGTGCCGCGTTGACCGTGCCGCTGACCTCGAGGTCGGCGGTGCCGGTCGGGTTCGTTGCACGGAGGGTGAACGAGTACGCGCCGGGCTCGATCGGGGTGCCCGACACGACGCCGGTGGTGGAGTTCAGCGTGAGGCCCGCGGGCAGGGCGCCGTCGACGACCGAGTAGGTCGGCTTGGTCGCGCCGCTCGCGGTGAAGGTCACCGAGACGGCGTCGCCGGCCACGGGGTTGCCGAGCGACTGCTGCGCCCACACCGGTGCGGCGGGTGCGCCGCAGTCGAAGCCGTTCAGCGGCGTGGAGACCGACGTGGTCTCACCGATGGCGTTCACCTTGGTGACGCTCACCCGCAGCTGGCTGCCGGGGGAGTCGACGAGGTAGCAGGCGTCGCCGGTCGCGCCGGCGATCGGCGTCGCCGGCCCGCCGTTCACCGACTGCGTCCACTGCACGCGGGTCTCCGTGATCGGCGAGCCGCCGTCGAGCCAGGTGCCCTCGTTGAACGAGATGGTGTCGCCCTCGTTGGTGGAGCCGGTGACGAAGGGGAGTCCAGCGTTCACAGGCGCGGTGCGCGCGGCGAGCACGCGGAAGGAGCGCGCGGTGCTCTCGGCGGGCACGTACTCCGCGTTGCCGGCCTGGTTCGCCACGATCGTGCAGGTGCCGACATTGCCGGTGAAGGTCACCGTGGTGCCGTTCACCGCGCAGATCGACGTGGTGCTCGTGCTGAAGGTCACGGCGCCGCCCGGAGCCGTCGCGCCGACCGTGAGCGGGCCGTCCGCGACCACGCGGTCCGAGAGCTGAGCGAAGTCGATCGGGTTGTCGAGGCCGAGCTTGAGCACGTTGTCGATGTACATGTTCGACCCGATGGCGAAGCCGCCGGTCTGGTCGTAGGTGCCGTTGACGAAGCGGAAGCGGTAGGTGCCGTCGGCGGGGATCTTCTTGCTCGAGGTCGTCCAGTTCTGCGTGTTGCCGCGCCCGTACGCGATCAGCGTGTGGTCCGCCGGCGTGCCGTACCCCTGGCCATCGACCCGAACCAGATACGCGTAGATCTCGTAGTCGTCGCTGACGCGCTGCGCCGCCCAGTCGAACGATACGGCCTGGCCGTCCGTCGCGGCGAACGGCTGCGAGTAGACCTCCGGCCCGAACGACGAGCAGTACGTCGTGAGCCCGCCGAACGAGTTGTTGTTCGCGCAGTTGCCGCCCGAGGTCAACTGCAGAGCGCCGGTGCGGTTGAGGAAGGAGACGTTCGAGGCAGAGCCGAACGTCATCGAGCTGGTGCGCTCGTCGCTCTCGCGCTGCCAGCCGATGTTGGTGGCCGAGTAGTTCCAGTCGGTTACGAACTCGTACGGTTCGCCCGACTTCGCGTCGGTGCCGCGCACGGTGTAGGGGCCGATGCCGCTGATGGTGACCGGGCCGCGCTGCGAGCGGCTCGCGAGGTCGCCGAGCGTCACGAGATTGTTGTTCGGGGCCTCGAACTGGATGTTCTCGACGGCTGCGGCTGCGGGCTGCGCCGTGCCGATGAGCAACCCGGAGAAGGCGACGGCGGCCGTCGCGGCGATGGCGATCGCGCGCCCGGCGCGCGATCGCAGACGATGCGTGCGTGCGCGTGGCACGCCGAAGGTAGACAACATGTGCTCCCAGATACCCGTGCGACATGTTGAGTGATCTTCATGCCTGCGTCAACAGTGAAATGTTCGTGATCACTCACGTCCCCCGCGTGAAAGATAGCGGAAGCTGAGAGGCGCACATTTGCACTCCGGGAGAATTCACCCGCGCTTTCACCCGGGGGGCTTCGCCAGAGCGGCGTCAGTCGGTCGCGCCCGCTCGCCGCACGACGTCGGTGAGCGCCTTCCACGCCGCATCCGTCGGGTCGATGAGCGCGTACGACGTGGGCCAGAAGCCGCTCTCCTCGTCGAGCGCCGCGTTCGGGCTCACCCCGAATGTCGAGTAGCGCAGCTTGTCCATCTCCCCGCTGCGGAAGAACACCACGACCTTGCCGTCGCGCGCGTAGCCCGGCTGCCCGTAGTAGAGCTTTGGAGTGAGACCGGGCGCGACATCGGCCACGATGCGGTGTACGCGCTCGGCCATCTGCCGATCCCCGTCGGGCATCGACTCGATCTTCGCGTCGACCTCCGCAGCCTCGGCGGCCGCCTTCTCGGCGCTCTTCGCGCGTTTCGCCTCCGCTTTCAGCTCGGCGGCGCGCGTCTTCATCGCCGCGCGCTCCTCCCGGGAGAACCCGTCGTCGTCTTTCTGCTGCTTCGCCATCATCCACCCTCCGAATCCGCGACGAGCTCGCGTGCGGTTCACGGTAGCGCGACACGCGTCGACCCACAACGGGATGAACTTGACCCGCGCCCTGCCGAGTGGTCGACTGGCACCGGGCGGCGCGGCATTCCGCGCCCCGGCGAGGGGGAACGACATGCTGCGGTGGTGGGCTGCCAAGGACGTTGCAGAAGAGGTGCCGAGCAAGGCCGCTTCGAGCCCGGGCTACATCCCCTGGGGCAACGGGGCGCGCATCAACCCCTTCACGTTCGGTCTGCTGGGTGCGCTCGGCGTGCTCGTGGCGCTCCTCATCGGCGCGATCATCGGGCAGCTCGCCACGGTGCTCGTCTACGTGGGCGTCGCCCTGTTCCTCTCGCTCGGCCTCGACCCGATCGTGTCGCGCATCGAGCGCAAGCTGCCGAGGGGCGCGGCGGTCGCCGTGGTCGTCGGCGCGGTGCTCCTCGCGTTCGCGGGCATCCTGCTCGCGATCGTGCCCGTGCTCGTCAAGCAGATCACCAACCTGGTCGAGAACGCCCCGCTGATGGTCGACGACATCATGCACTCCGACTGGTACGACTGGCTCACCGACCAGCTCGGCACGAATTTCGACAGCGCCATCTCGGGGGCGCTCGACTTCCTGCAGGATCCGACCAACCTCGGTCAGATCGGCGGCGGCATCGTCGCGGTGGGCGCGGGCATCGCGGGCGGCGTGACCGGGGTGATCATCGTGCTGATCCTGACCCTCTACTTCATGGCCTCGATGCGCGCGATGAAGCGGCTCGCCGTGCGATTCGTGCCTGCCTACCATCGCCCGCGGTTCCGGGAGCTGCTCGAGGATGTATCGGGCGCCGTCGGCCGCTACGTGATCGGGCAGGTGAGTCTCGCGCTCTGCAACGGCGTGCTCAGCCTCATCTTCCTCAGCATCATCGATGCGCCGCTGCCCGCACTGCTCGCGCTGCTCGCATTCGTCGGATCGCTGATCCCGCTCGTGGGCACGCTCTCCGCCTCGATCCTCATCTCGGCGGTCTGCCTCGTGAACTCGCCGATGACGGCGCTGACCGCGGGCATCTACTACCTCGTCTACATGCAGATCGAGGCGTACGTGCTGAGCCCGCGCATCATGAGTCGCGCGGTCGCCGTTCCCGGGTCGCTCGTCGTCATCGCCGCTGTGGGCGGAGGTGCGCTCGGCGGCATCCTGGGAGCGCTGGTCGCGATCCCCGTCGCCGCGAGCGTGATCATCATCATGCAGAAGGTCGTGCTCCCGGCGCAGGATCTGAAGCGGCTGCCGCCGGGGGAGCGCCCGGTCGCCGCGCAGGAGGGCACGGGCGATCCCACCGCCGCAGCGCCGAGCGGAGACGCGTAGTCGAGACGCCGGATCGCGCCCCTACTCCACCTGCTCGTTCGATCGCCCGTACGTCTCGAGCAGGCGCAGCCAGATCTCGCTGATGGTCGGGTACGACGGCACTGCGTGCCACAGCCGCTCGATCGGCACCTCGCCGACGATGGCGACCGTGGCCGAGTGGACGAGCTCGTGCACGTCGGGGCCAGCGAAGGTCACCCCGACGAGCACCCCGCGATCCTCATCGACCACCATGCGCGCCGAGCCGCGGTAGCCGTCGGCGTGCAGGCTCGCCCCCGCGATGTCGCCGAGCTCGAAGTCGACGACCCGAGTGCTGAGGCCCTGCTTCTCGGCTGCCGCCGCGGTCAATCCGACGGATGCGACCGGCGGATCCGTGAACGTGACCTGCGGCACCGCGGCGCGGTCGGCCGTCGCGACGTGGCGCCCCCAGGGCTCGTCGCGCAACGCGGTTCCGTTCGCCCGGGCTGCGATCGCGTCACCGGCCGCGCGCGCCTGGTACTTGCCCTGGTGCGTGAGCAGCGCGCGGTGGTTCACATCGCCGACCGCGTACAGCCAGTCGCCCGCGAGCGGCGACCCGTCGGCGCCCAGTACGAGCAGGGTGTCGTCGGTCTCGAGCCAGGCGCCCGGCTCCAGGCCGATGCTGTCGAGGCCGAGATCCGAGGTGCGGGGTACGCGGCCGGTCGCGACGAGGATCTCTTCGGCCTCGACCACGTCGCCGCCGTCCGTCGTGATGCGCACGAGCCCGTCTTCGGTGCGCTCGACGGCGGTCGGCGACGTGTCGAGGCGCAGGTCGACTCCGAGCTCGCGCAGCGAATCGCCGACGAGCTCGCCCGCGAACGGCTCCTGACCCGAGAGCAGCCCGCTCCGCGCGATGACGGTCACCTGCGAGCCGAGCGATGCGAACGCGGTGGCGAGCTCCGAAGCGATCACGCCCCCGCCGACGATCGCGAGTCTCGGCGGGATCTGCTCGGTGCTCGTCGCCTCGCGGTTCGTCCACGGGTTCGCCTCGGCGAGCCCCGGAATGTCGGGCAGAAGCGCCGCCGATCCCGTGGCGACGACGACCGCGTGCCGAGCGCGCAGCACTGACGGCGCCGCATCGGCCGCCGAACCGTTGTCAGCCGGGCGCACCGTGACCTCCCGCTCACCCGTGATGGCGCCGTGGCCGCGCACCAGCTCGATGCCGGCGCTCGCCACCCACTCGACCTGCCCGGAGTCGTCCCACCTGCTCGTGAAGGCATCACGACGACGCAGCACCGCGGCGACGTCGACCGAGCCGCTGACCGCCTCCTTCGCGCCGTCGAGCCGCTGGGCGGCGCGCACGGCCTCGCCGGAACGCAGCAGCGCCTTCGACGGCATGCACGCCCAGTACGAGCACTCGCCGCCCACCAGCTCCGACTCGATCAGGGCGACGGTGAGGCCGCCCTGCACGGCGCGGTCGGCCACGTTCTCGCCGACGGGGCCGGCTCCGATCACGATGACGTCGTACTCAGCAGTCATGATGCTCCTTCTCGATCGCGGCGGTGCTGCACCGGGAATCCGCATGTTACCGTTGTCGCGTGAACAGTGCGAAGCGTACGGCCCTCGGGCGCGGGGAGGTCGTCGGCGGATCATCCGCCCTCGACAGCTGACGCCGCCGCTCGGCGATGCGCGCCATGTCACGTGGCCCCGCCGAGACCCGCTCGCACCCTCGTCGGAGTGCGACGCTTCCATATCATCCCGGGCACTTCGGGAAGCACCCCGTCGCCGACGGTGTCGCTCGTGCTGACGCCTCGCGTCCCGGCCGCCGGAATGCCCCCGTTCGAACAGGTTTCCCTCATGCTTCCACTCACCGCAGCCACCATCCGCTCCAGCTTCGTCAACGCGTCTCGAAAAGAGGTCTCCGTCGCCGGGCTCCCCGACGACCTCGACACCCGAGATTGGGACGCCCTCGACTACTTGGGCTGGCACGACCCGAAGTTCGCCAAACGCGCGTACGTGGTGCTCCCCGCACCAGACGGCACCCCGACCGGCGTCCTGCTCCGTCAGGCCGATGCATCGCCCCAGCGCCGGCAGATCTGCGAGTGGTGCCGCGATCCGCGCCTGATCAACGAGGTGGTCTTCTTCTCCGCCCGTCGCGTCGGGGAGTCCGGGCGCCGCGGCAACACCGTCGGCACCCTTCTCTGCCGCAACTTTCAGTGCTCCTGGGTTGCGCGCACCGACCCGCCGGCGCCGTACGACGGGTTCGATATGTCGGGCGACCGGCAGCGGCGCATCGAGCGGTTGCAGCAGCGCGTCGCAGGTTTCGCCGACATGCTGCTCACGGGGCGCTAGCGAGAGCGTGCCGCCGGGTCTAGCGTTGAGGCATGCGCGCGATCACCATCACCGACGACCATCGACTCGAACTCGCCGACCTGCCTGAGCCCGAGACGGGCGAGGGCGAGATCCTCGTCGATGTCGTCGCGGCGGGAGTGAACCGCGCCGACGTCGTTCAGGCAGCGGGGCACTACCCGCCGCCGCCCGGCGCCTCCGAACTGCCCGGCCTCGAAGTATCGGGACACCGCCGCGATACCGGCGAGGCGGTCGTCGCGCTGCTCGCCGGCGGCGGGTACGCGGAGGTCGTCGCCGTGCCCGAAGCGCAGGTGCTGCCCGCACCCCCGGCCCTCTCGCTCGCGGAGGCGGGCGGCATCATCGAGGTGGCGGCGACCGTCGTGTCGAACCTCGTCATCGAGGGCGGGCTGCGCACCGAACCCGCGGGCGGAGACGGTGGAGCGGCGCCGGAGCCCCAGACCGTGCTGATCCACGGCGGCACCGGCGGGATCGGAACGTTCGCGATCCAGTTCGCGAGCGCCCTCGGGGCGCGCGTGCTCACCACGGTCGGATCGGACGAGGCCATCGACGAGGTCCGCCGCCTCGGGGCTGCGGAGGCCTGGAACCGGCGAACGACCGATGTCGTGGCCGCGGTGCGCGAGGCGGGCGGCGCCGACATCATCCTCGATATCGTCGGCGGCCCCGCGCTCGGAGACAACGTGACGATGCTGTGCGAGTTCGGGCGCCTCGTCATCATCGGCACCCTGGGCGGGTCGACCGGAGAGCTCGACGTCGGCGCGCTCATGGGCAAGCGCGCTCGCGTCATCGGCACCACCGTGCGCTCCCGCGAACCGCACGACAAGCAGCGCATCCTCGAGCGCACTGCCGAACTCGTCTGGCCGCTGATCGAGAACGGGGAGATCACCCTGCCGGTGCACGCGCGGGTGCCGCTCGCCGACGCCGCGCGTGCGCACGAGATGCTGCGGGCCGGCGGGCACCTCGGCAAGGTGATCCTCGATGTCGCGGAGTGACGCGGGGGTCGAGCCGGGAGCTCCGACCTTCGCGGAACCGGCCGTGTTCGCCGACGCCGCGGCATGGCGCGCATGGCTCGAGGTGCACGAGGACGCGCACGACGGTGGATGGGTGGTGCTCGCGAAGAAGGGCACGACCAGCCCCACCTCGCTGAGCTACCAGGATGCCCTCGAGGTGGCGCTCTGCAGCGGGTGGATCGACGGCCAGAAGCAGTCGCGCGACGGGGCCACGTTCCAGCAGCGCTTCACGCCGCGTCGCGCCCGCTCGATGTGGTCGAAGCGCAACGTCGACATCATCGCCCGGCTCGATGCCGAGGGGCTGCTGCGCCCCCGCGGCCGGGCAGAGGTCGAGCGCGCGCAGGCCGACGGTCGGTGGGAGCGCGCCTACGCCGGGTCGGCGACGATGGATGAGCCCGAAGCACTCGTCGCCGCGCTCGCCGCAGACCCGGTCGCGCGCTCCGCCTTCGACGCGTTGAGCCGCAGTGCGCGCTACAGCGCCCTCCATCCGATCGTCACCGCGGTACGGCCGGAGACCCGAGCGCGCCGCATCGCCGCGCTCGTCGAGAGGTTGCGCGAAGCCTGACCGCGGATCCCGACCGCGGCCGCAGGATCCGGGTCGATATCCGGGGTGCCGCCGACCGCGCACTGCCCAGAACTCGACCCCGATTCGGCGTGCGTGCGGGCTGGCGCGGTAGCTGGCGCGCACCGCGCAGCGGCTCCGTGAGGGTTGCGTCAGCATCGGCCTGAACGCCGTATGTATTCCGTGAGGATCGCCGAACCCGCCCATGCACGGGTGTTCGATCGGGAGGTGAGCCCGAGAGACGGGCCCCCCGGCCGCTTCGTCGGCCGGCGCTTCCGGATTGGAGATCCCGTGCTGGATCTGGTCACCGTGCTGGGCATGATCGCGCTGTTCGCGCTCATCGGCGTGCTGGGGAAGGCGGTGGAGAAGCTGTGATCGTCTTCGAAGCACTCGCCGCGATACTCGCCCTGGGTGCGCTCGCCTACCTCGTCGTCGCGCTCGTGAAACCGGAGCGATTCTGATGGCCGGCTCGACTGCACTGATGGCGCTCGCCTCGGTGGCGACGGTCGCCCTCGTGCTCGTCGTGCTGTACCGGCCGTTCGGCGACTACCTCGCCTGGACGTACACGTCGCCGAAGCACTGGCGCGTCGAGCGCGCCGTCTTCCGCGTGATCGGCGTCGACGGGCAGGCCGAGCAGACCTGGCGCTCGTACCTGCGCGGCGTGCTCATCATCTCCTCGGTCGGCGTGCTCATCGTGTACACGCTGCAACGGCTCCAACCGTGGCTGCCGTACGCGCTCGGGCTGCCGGCGCCGTCGGAGCACCTCTCCTTCAACACGGCGGTGTCGTTCGTCACGAACACGAACTGGCAGTCGTACTCGCCCGAGCAGACCCTCGGGTACACGGTGCAGATCGCGGGTCTCGCCGTGCAGAACTTCGTGTCGGCAGCGGTCGGCATGGCGGTGGCGGTCGCGCTGGTGCGCGGATTCGCCGCACGCCGCTCGGGCACGATCGGCAACTTCTGGGTCGACCTGACGCGTGGGACGGTGCGTGTGCTCGTGCCGCTCGCGTCGATCGCCGCCACCGTGCTGGTGCTCGGCGGCGTCGTGCAGAACTTCGCCGGGTTCACCGACGTGACCACGCTCAGCGGTGCCGCGCAGACGATTCCGGGCGGGCCCGTGGCGTCGCAGGAGGCCATCAAACTGCTCGGCACGAACGGCGGCGGATTCTTCAACGTCAACTCCGCGCATCCGTTCGAGAACCCGACCCCCTGGACGAGCCTGGTGCAGATCGTGCTCATGCTGCTGATTCCGTTCAGCATGCCGCGCGCGTTCGGCCGCATCGTCGGCGACACCCGGCAGGGCCTCGCGATCGTGAGCGTCATGGGGATCCTCTACCTCGCGTCGTTCGCCGTGCTCACCGCGATCGAGAGCGCGGGCCGAGGCACCGCGCCGGAGCTCGCCGGTGGAGCGCTGGAGGGGAAGGAGTGGCGTTTCGGCATCGTCGGGTCGACCCTCTTCGCGACGACCAGCACGGGCACGTCGACGGGCGCCGTCAACTCGATGCACGACTCGTACACCGCGCTCGGCGGCATGCTGCCGATGCTGAACATGATGCTCGGCGAAGTGTCGCCGGGCGGGGTCGGATCGGGGCTCTACGCCATGCTGGTGCTCGCCGTCATCGCGGTCTTCATCGCCGGCCTGCTCATCGGCCGCACGCCCGAGTACCTCGGGAAGAAGATCGGCACCCGCGAGATCACGCTCGGAGCGCTGTACATCCTGGTCGCTCCGACCCTCGTGCTCGCGGGCACTGCGCTGAGCTTCGCGCTGCCCGCCGTGCGAGACGACGTCATCTCGACGTCGATCTGGAACCCCGGCTCGCACGGACTCTCCGAAGTGCTCTACGCGTTCACCTCCGCGGCGAATAACAACGGATCGGCGTTCGCCGGGCTCACGGCGAATACCCCCTGGATGAATGCCGCCCTCGGCGTCGTGATGCTGCTCGGCCGCTTCGTGCCGATCGTGCTCGTGCTCGCGCTCGCAGGCTCGCTCGCGGCGCAGGATCGTGTGCCTGCCACGGCCGGCACACTGCCGACCCACCGGCCGATGTTCGCAGGCATGCTCACCGCGGTCACGCTGCTCGTCACCGCACTCACCTTCTTTCCCGTTCTCGCGCTGGGTCCCCTGGCTGAAGGGCTGATGTCATGATCGCCATGCTCCGCGCCGCACTTCCCGGCGCTCTCCGCAAACTCGACCCCCGCCGGCAGTGGCGCAATCCGGTGATGTTCATCGTCTGGGGCGGGGCCGCGCTCACCACCGTGCTCGCCGTCGCCGAGCCGTTCCTGGGCGGTCCCGCCGATTCGGGCGGCTCTCCCGTGCCGGCCTCGTTCACCTGGGCGATCGCCGTCTGGCTGTGGGCGACGGTGCTGTTCGCGAACCTCGCCGAGTCCGTGGCCGAGGGGCGCGGCAAGGCGCAGGCCGACTCGCTGCGTCAGACGCGCACCGCCACGACCGCTCAGCGAATCGCGGGCTACGATGCGCGGAACGACGAGGCGGCGGATCGCGCGAGGCTCGAAGCGGTGGCATCGTCCGAGCTGCGTCTCGGCGACCACGTCGTCGTGCAGGCGGGCGAGCTGATTCCGGGCGACGGCGACATCGTGTGGGGCATCGCGTCGGTCGACGAATCGGCCATCACGGGCGAATCAGCGCCGGTCGTGCGCGAGTCGGGCGGGGACCGCTCCGCGGTGACCGGCGGCACGCGCGTGCTCTCCGACCGCGTTGTGGTGCGCATCACGTCGATGCCCGGCGAGACCTTCGTCGATCGCATGATCGCCCTCGTGGAGGGCGCGGCGCGTCAGAAGACGCCGAACGAGATCGCACTGAACATTCTGCTCGCGAGCCTCTCGATCATCTTCGTGGTCGTGGCGCTCACGCTGAACCCGATTGCGAGCTACGCCGCGGCTCCGGTCAGCGTGACCGTGCTCACCGCCCTGCTGGTCTGCCTGATCCCGACAACGATCGGCGCGCTGCTCAGCGCGATCGGCATCGCCGGCATGGACCGGCTCGTGCAGCGCAACGTGCTCGCCAAGTCGGGGCGCGCGGTCGAGGCCGCGGGCGATGTGACGACGCTGCTGCTCGACAAGACGGGCACCATCACGTACGGCAACCGCCGCGCGAGCGCGTTCCTCCGGCTCGACGGGGTGCGCGAGCAGGAGCTCGTCGAGGCGGCCGCGCGGTCGTCGCTCGCCGACCCGACCCCCGAGGGCGTCTCGATCGTGGAACTCGCGGTCGCCGAGGGCGCCCACTTCGATCGGACACCCGTCGGCGAGATCGTGCCGTTCACGGCGCAGACCCGCATGTCGGGGCTCGATCTGCCCGACGGCACGCGGATTCGGAAGGGCGCGGGCTCTGCGATCGCCGCGTGGGTGGAGCAGGTGCAGCAGGTGCCGGCACCGGTGCGCGCCGAGCTCGAGCAGTGCATCTCAGAGGTCTCCCAGAGCGGTGGCACGCCGCTCGTCGTCGCGGAGCACCGACCGGGAAGCCCGGCTCGCATCCTCGGCGTCGTGCACTTGAAGGACGTCGTCAAGGAGGGGCTCCCCGCGAAGTTCGAGGAGCTCCGGGGCATGGGGATCCGGACCGTCATGATCACCGGGGACAACCCGCTCACCGCCGCCGCCATCGCGCGCGAAGCGGGAGTCGACGACTTCCTCGCGGAGGCCGCGCCCGAAGACAAGCTCGCGTACATCCGCCGCGAGCAGGAGGGCGGCAACCTCGTCGCGATGACGGGCGACGGCACGAACGATGCGCCGGCGCTCGCCCAGGCCGACGTGGGGGTCGCGATGAACACCGGCACGTCGGCCGCGAAGGAGGCCGGCAACATGGTCGACCTCGATTCGGATCCGTCGAAACTGATCGACATCGTGCGCATCGGCAAGCAGCTCCTCATCACACGCGGGGCACTCACCACCTTCTCGATCGCGAACGACATCGCCAAGTACTTCGCGATCATCCCGGCGATGTTCATGGGGGTGTTCCCGCAGCTCGCCGTGCTCAACGTCATGGGTCTGCACTCGCCGGCCTCCGCGGTGCTCTCGGCGATCATCTTCAACGCGATCGTGATCGTGTTCCTGATTCCCCTCGCACTGCGCGGCGTGCGCTTCCGGGCGGGAGGCGCCTCGCAGATCCTCGGTCGCAACCTGGCGATCTACGGCCTCGGCGGGCTCATCACCCCGTTCGCGGGCATCTGGCTCATCGACCAGGCCGTTCGGCTGCTTCCCGGGTTCTGACCGGCGACGATTCGGCCCGCACTCACCGCCCCCATCCCACTCCCCATTGCATAGAAAGCTGTCTCAGATGCACGCACGCACCCGGCTCGCAGGCCGGCCCCAGCTCCGGACCATCGGGGTCGCGCTTCGAGCCATGGCCCTCTGCACGCTCGCCCTCGGCGTCGCCTACCCGCTCGCCATCACCGGGCTCGCGCACCTCGTCGCCCCCGATCGAGCCGAGGGATCGCTCGTGACGGGGCCCGACGGCGGCGTCGTCGGATCATCGCTCCTCGGCCAGGCGTTCGCGGACGACGATGGAGCGCCCCTGCCCGAGTACTTCCAGCCGCGCCCGTCGGCAGCCGGAGACGGGTACGACGGGGCCGCCTCGTCGGGATCGAACCTCGGCCCCGAGAACCCCGACCTCGTCACCGCGATCGAGGATCGGCGCGCCGCCGTCGCGGCCTTCGACGACGTTCCCGAGGCGGCGGTGCCGGCCGATGCCGTGACCGCCTCCGCCTCCGGTCTCGACCCCCACATCAGCCCTGCCTACGCGCGCATCCAGGCCGAGCGGGTCGCCGCGGCCCGGGGCCTCGACACGGGTGAGGTGCTCGCGCTCGTCGCAGCGCACACCCGCTCCGCCGACCTCGGATTCCTCGGACAGCCCCGAGTGAATATCCTGGAGCTCAACGTGGCGCTCGATACGGCGCAGCGCGACACCGAGGAGTGACGATGACGAGACGGGGGCGGCTCCGGGTGCTGCTCGGCGCCGCCCCCGGAGTCGGCAAGACGTTCGCGATGCTCGAGGAGGCGCGGCGGATGCGGGCCGACGGCCTCGACGTGGTCATCGCCTTCGTCGAGACCCACGGACGGCAGGCGACCGCCGCGATGGCCGACGGGCTGCCCGAGGTCGCGCGCACCAGTGCAACGCACCGCGGGGTCCGGCTCGAGGAGATGGACCTCTCCGCCGTGATCGAGCGGAACCCGGCGGTGGCCCTCGTCGACGAGCTCGCCCACACCAACGCGCCGGGCAGCGCTCACGAGAAGCGGTGGCAAGACGTCGAGGTGCTGCTCGAGCACGGGATCGACGTCATCTCGACGCTCAACATCCAGCACATCGAGTCGTTGAACGACGTTGTCGAGCAGATCACCGGGGCCCCGCAGCGGGAGACGGTGCCCGACCGATTCCTGCGCGGCGCCGACCAGATCGAGGTCGTCGACCTCGCACCGCAGGCCCTGCGCGATCGCCTCGCCGGCGGCTCGGTCTACCCTGCGGAGCGCGTCGACGCGGCGCTCTCCAACTACTTCCGCATCGGCAACCTCACCGCGCTCCGCGAACTCGCGCTCCTGTGGCTGGCCGACGAGGTCGACCAGGCGCTCAAGGGGTATCGCGCGGAGCACGGCATCAGGAGCACCTGGGAGGCGCGGGAGCGCGTCGTAGTCGCGCTCACGGGCGGGCCGGAGGGGGAGACGCTGCTGCGGCGCGGGGCCAGGATCGCGGCGCGCTCGGCCGGCGGAGAGCTGCTGGCCGTGCACGTGTCGAGCCAGGACGGGCTGCGCACCGAGCACCCCGCGGCGCTCTCCCAGCAGCGCGCACTCGTCGAGAAGCTCGGCGGCAGCTACCACCAGGTGATCGGCGAGGACGTGCCGACGGCGCTCGTCGAATTCGCCCGCTCCGTGAACGCCACTCAGCTCGTGCTCGGCGCGAGCCGGCGCGGGCGCGTCGTCGCCGCACTCACGGGGCCCGGCATCGGCGCAACCGTCGTGCGCGAATCGGGCGACATCGACGTGCACATGGTCAATCACGCCGAGGGGCCGCGACGGCTCGCCCTCCCGCGACGCACCGGCGCGCTCACCGCGCAGCGCAGGCTGCTCGGCTTCGCGCTCGCACTCGTCGGCGGTCCGCTGCTCACCTGGCTCCTCGCGTCGCTGCGCAGTGATGACTCGATCACGAGCGACGTGCTCAGCTACCAGTTGCTTGTCGTGCTCGTCGCGCTCGTCGGGGGCATCTGGCCGGCGCTCTTCGCCGCGGTGCTCTCCGGGCTCACGCTCGACTTCTTCTTCATCGAGCCGCTGCACACGGTGCACATCCACGAGCCGCTGCACCTGCTGGCGGTGGCGCTGTACGTGGTCATCGCGGTGCTCGTCAGCGTCATCGTCGACCGCGCGGCGAGGTACACGCGCGCGGCCCGCCGCTCGGCCGCCGAAGCCGAACTCATTCAGACGATCGCGGGGAGCGTGCTGCGCGGCGACGATGCGCTGCAGGCACTGGTCGATCGCACGCGGGAGGCCTTCGGGTTGCGCGGAGCGCGACTCGTCGACGCAGGGGGTGCCGTGCTCGCCGCCTCGGGAGAGCCGGCGCCGACGGTCGCAGCAGCGGGTGAGGCGCCCGCTGCCGCCCCCGCCCGACAGCCTGTGCCGCCCGCTCGGGAGTGCATCGACATCGCCGTGGGGGAGGACGCGTCGCTCGAGCTCACCGGCGCCGAGCTCGCGGCCTCTGAGCGCCGCCTCCTCACCGTCGTCGGCTCCCAACTCTCGGCAGCACTCGAGCACCGCCGCCTCGAGCGCACCGCGCGCGAGATCGAGCCGATCGCCGCATCAGACCGGGTGCGCGGCGCACTCCTCTCCGCGCTCAGCCACGATCTGCGGCGTCCGCTCGCCGCAGCGACCGCCGCGGTCGGCGGTCTGCGAGCACCCGGCATCGCGCTGAGCGAGTCGGATCGCGGGGAGCTCCTGGACACCGCTGCGGAGAGCCTCGACGGGCTCGGCGCCCTCGTCACCGACCTGCTCGATGTCACGCGAATCCAGGCCGGCGCGCTGTCGATCCGCGTCGCCCCGACCGACCCCGAAGCGGTCATCGCGCCGGCGCTCGACGAACTCGGGCTGGGGCCGAACGAGGTCTCGCTCGCGCTCCAGCACGGGAACGCCGCGGTGCAGGCGGATCCGGTGCTGCTGCAGCGCGTGATCGTGAACCTCCTCGCGAATGCGTCGCGGTACACGGACGCGGGGGAGCGCATCGCCGTCACCACGAGCACGTTCGCCGACCGCCTGGAGATCCGCATCATCGACCACGGCCCGGGCATCGCCGAAGACAAGTACGACGACATCTTCGTGCCGTTCCAGCGCCTCGGCGACACCGACAACACCTCGGGCCTCGGCCTCGGTCTCGCGCTCTCGCGCGGGTTCGTCGACTCGATGCACGGCACGCTACTGCCCGAGGGCACCCCGGGCGGCGGGCTCACCATGGTGATCTCGCTCCCCGTCGCGCCCGGCCTCGATCCCGTGCCCGGTGCCGATCCCGCGCCCGGTTCCGTTCCCGCGCCCGGTTCCGTTCCCGCGCCCTCTGGAGACGCCCGCTCATGAAGATTCTCATCGCCGACGACGACCCGCAGATTCTCCGCGCGCTGCGCATCACGCTCACCGCCAAGGGATACGACGTGTTCGTGGCGGCCGACGGCGCCCAGGCGATCGCGGCGGCCATCGATCACCGCCCCGACCTCTTCCTCCTCGACCTCGGGATGCCGACGCTCAACGGCATCGAGGTGATCGAGGCCATCCGCGGATGGTCGCAGGCGCCGATCCTCGTGGTCTCGGGGCGTGCCGGCGCGGCCGACAAGGTCGACGCGCTCGACGCCGGCGCCGACGACTACGTGACCAAGCCGTTCGCCATCGAGGAGCTGCTGGCGCGCATCCGGGCGCTCTCCCGCCGCATCGTGCGCGACGAGGCCGTGCCCGTCGTGCGGCTCGGAGACGTTACCGTCGACCTCGCGGCGCGCAGCGTCACGCGCGCGACGCCCGAGGGGGAGCAGCAGATCAGGCTCACGCCGACCGAGTGGCAGGTCTTGGAGCTGCTGATTCGCAACCCCGGCCGCCTCGTCACCCGGCAGACGCTCCTCACCACCATCTGGGGCTCGGAGCACATCGAGGACACGGGATACCTCCGGCTGTACCTGTCTCAGCTGCGCAAGAAGATCGAGGCGGATCCTGCGAACCCCGTCCACCTCATCACCGAGGCGGGCATGGGCTATCGCCTCGAGCACGTCACGGTGTAGCGACCGCCCGCCCCGACCGCCCGCCCGCCCCGCCCCGCCTCGCCGTCCGCCCGCACCGCCCGGCCCGCCGTCCGCACGCCCGCCTCCCTTCTCGAGCGGGGTCGGTTCGGGAGGGTGTCGAGCGCCGCGACAGGGACGACACCCTCCCGAAGCGACCCCGCTGCTGAGGGGAGCGGATGCAGAGGGCGGTGGGGGATGGCGCGTAGTGCATGAACGGCTCGAAGCACACTATTCGGTGTTGCCAAGTAGCGGTACCTAGTGCTACTTTGTACCCGTAGTAAGCGTCACAGAGTAGAGGGGGCTTCGAGTGGCCACGCAGATGACGGAGATGCTGAAGGGCACGCTCGAGGGGATCGTGCTCGCGATCCTCGCCGAGCGTTCGGCGTACGGGTACGAGATCACGGCCTCCCTGCGCGAGCGGGGCTTCGTCGACATCGCCGAGGGCACGATCTACGCGCTGCTCGTGAGGATCGAGCAGAAGGGGTTCGTCTCGGTCGAGAGGGTTCCCTCCGAGAAGGGGCCGCCCCGGAAGGTGTATTCGCTCGACGGCTCCGGCCGCGAGCGGCTCGCCGACTTCTGGGAGTCCTGGGACTTCCTCGCCGCGCACATCGACGCGTTGCGCCCCGCACGGGCTTCGACGCCGGGCGCCCTCGACACGAACCCGCACCGCACGAATGGAGAGAACGCATGACCGCGAAATGGATCGAGACGCTCACGGGCTCCCTCGAAGACAAGAAGCAGTACAAGGCCGCGACGGCGCGCGTCGAAGCGCTGCCCGCGCCGTACCGAGACGTCGCGCGAGCCCTGCAGCGCTACTTCATGTATTACGGCATGGTCAGCGACGGCGAGATGCTGGCGAGAATGGTGGGCGACCACGCCGACCTCTGGGAGCGCGCAGCGCTCGACGGAATGTCCGCGCGCGACATCGTCGGCGATGATCCCGTCGAATTCGCCGAGACGTTCGTCGCCGCGTACTCCGGAAAGCAGTGGATCGACCGCGAGCGCACGCGCCTCCGCGACGCGTTCGCCGCCGCCGAAGCCGTCGACGACCGCGGGAAACGATCATGAGTGCGACACTGACCCGAGCTCCGGCGCTGAGGGTGCGCGGGATCGCGAAGGCGTTCGGCGACACCCCCGTCTTGCGCGGCGTCGACTTCGACGTCGCGGCCGGCACGGTCTTCGCGCTGCTCGGATCGAACGGGGCGGGGAAGACGACGCTGATCCGGATTCTCGCGACGCTGCTGCGGGCGGACTCGGGCCGCGCACTCGTGCTCGATCACGATGCCGAATCGGATCCGGAGGCGGTGCGGCGCGCGATCAGCCTCACCGGCCAGTTCGCGGCCGTCGACGACGTGCTGACGGGCCGGGAGAATCTCCGCCTGGTGGCGCGCTTGCGACGGCTCGACGGGCCGACGCGCGTCGCAGACGAGATGCTGCGCAGGTTCTCGCTGGTCGAAGCCGGCGACCGCCGCGCGGGGGAGTACTCGGGAGGCATGCGCAGGCGGCTCGACATCGCGATGAGCCTGGTGGGGGATCCGCCGATCCTGTTTCTCGATGAGCCGACGACCGGCCTCGATCCGCAGTTCCGCCTCGAGGTGTGGAGTCTCGTGCGCTCACTGGCCGATGCGGGCACCACCGTGCTGCTGACGACGCAGTACCTCGACGAGGCCGAGCACCTCGCAGATCGCATCGCGATCCTCCACGAGGGGCGCATCGTGCAGGAGGGCACCCTCGCCGAACTGCGGGCGCTGCTGCCGAAGCGGCCGCCCGTGCTGATCGAACCCGAGCCCACGCTCGAAGACGTCTTCCTCGCGCTCGTCGCCCCGAGCGCTCCGGAGGACGCAGCGGACCAGGAGGCGCGCTCATGACGACGCACGCGATCGCCGACGCCGGGGTGCTCACCGCGCGCTCGGTGCGGCACATCCTGCGCAGCCCCGACACGATCATCACCACCGCAGTCACGCCGATCGCGCTGATGCTGCTCTTCGTGTACGTGCTCGGCGGAGCGATCAGTACCGGCGGGGCGGGCGCGTACATCGACTACATGCTGCCGGGGATCCTGCTCATCACCGTCGCATCCGGAGTCGCGTACACGGCCTACCGGCTCTTCCTCGACCGGCAGAGCGGCATCTTCGAGCGGTTCAGGTCGATGCCGATCTCGCGCTCGAGCGCGCTCTGGGCCCATGTGGTGACGTCGATGCTCGCGAATCTCGTCTCGGTCGCCGTCGTCGTCGGGGTCGCGCTGCTGATCGGGTTCCGCTCGAGCGCGTCGTTCGGCGCCTGGCTCGCGGTCTTCGGGGTCATCGCGCTGTTCACGCTCGCGCTCACGTGGATCGCCGTCGTCGCGGGGCTCGCGGCGAAGTCCGTCGATGGGGCGAGCGCGTTCAGCTACCCGCTCATCTTCCTGCCGTTCATCAGTTCGGCGTTCGTGCCGACCGATACGATGCCCGGCCCGGTGGCGTGGTTCGCCGAGCATCAGCCGGTGACGGCGATCGTCGATTCACTGCGGTCGCTGCTCGCGGGCGTCGCGGTAGGGGCCGAGATCTGGGTCGCGCTCGCGTGGCTGCTCGCGATCCTGGTGCTCGCCGCGGTCGGCGCCGCGCTGCTCGTGCGGCGCTGACCCTGAGCGCGCGGCGCTCCCCGCGAGCGGGGTCATTTCGGGAGGGTGTCGGGCGCCGCACCAGGTGCGACACCCTCCCGAAGCGACCCCGCTCGCGCGCGGCTCACTGCTTCGGGGTGCTCGCCGGCTCCCAGATGTAGATGCCCTGGCGCTGCTCCTCCTCGTCGCCGGGGCGCAGCGAGATGCCCTTGCGATCGCGCAGCAGCAGCGTCGCGATGAGGCCGACGACCGTCATGCCGACGAGGTAGAGCGTGACCGACATCGAGGTGCCCGTGGTCTGCTGCAGCCACGCGGCGATGGTCGGTGCGAATGCGCCGCCGAGAATCGCGCCGATCGCGTACGAGATCGATACCCCGGAGAAGCGCACGGAGGCCGGGAACATCTCGGAGTACCAGGCCGACTGCGGGCCGTAGGTGAGGCCGAGCCCGACGGTGAGCAGCATCAGCCCGGCCGCGAGCAGCAGGGGGTCCGCCGTGTTGACGAGCGGGAAGAGCGCGAACAGTGCGGCGCCCTGCAGGGTCCAGCCGAGGATGTAGGTGGTGCGCCGGCCGATGCGGTCGCAGATCCAGCCGGCGATGAAGGTCGCGATGAGCCACGTGACGGAGGAGGCGGTCACGGCCCACAGCACCTCGCCGCGATCGAGACCGACGGGCCCCTCGGGGTTGGTGGCGTAGTTCTGCACATAGCCGCCCGTCGTCATGTAGCCGACGGCGTTGTTGCCCGCGAAGACGAGCGCGGCGAGGATCACCAGCGGTGTGAAGCGCGCGAACAGCTTCACGATGGGGGCGCCGGTCTGCTCCTTGCGCTCGGCGATCTCGGTGAAGACCGGGCTCTCCTCGACGCGTCGCCGCACCCAGTAGCCGACGAGGATCAGCACGATGGAGAAGAGGAAGGGGATGCGCCAGCCCCAGTCGAGGAACGCGTCGCCCGGGAAGATGATGTTCATAATGGCGAGCATGGCGCTGGCGAGCAGCAGGCCGATCGGAACGCCGATCTGGGGCATCGCTCCGTAGAGGCCGCGGCGGTCGCGCGGCGCGTGCTCGACGGCCATGAGTACGGCGCCGCCCCATTCGCCGCCCGCGGAGACGCCCTGCAGGATGCGCAGCAGAATGAGCAGGATCGGCGCAGCGACGCCGATCTGGCTGTACGTGGGCAGGAGCCCGATGAGCACGGTCGCCGCGCCCATGAGGATCAGGGTGACGACGAGCACGATGCGGCGCCCGAAGCGGTCGCCGAAGTGACCGGCGAGGAAGGCGCCGAGCGGTCGGAACAGGAAGCTGATGCCCACGGTGAGGAACGAGAGGATCGTGCCGACCCCGGAGCCCGCCGGTTCGAAGAAGAGCTGGCTGAAGACGAGGCCCGCCGCGGAGGCGTAGATGAAGTAGTCGTACCATTCCACGGTGGTGCCGACGACCGTGGCGATGGCGACTCGACGGCGATCGCCGGTTGTGGCGATCGTGCCGGTCGGCGTCAGCGATCCCTGTGCGGATGCTGGTGACATGAAGCACTCCTTTGTGACGAGGTTTCGGCAGTGTTACAAGCCGGATCGCTAATAATATACGATTTTAGATACACTGCCGCAACTCCATCGGTTGCCCGGAGGTCGCCCCGATTTCGCGCTTCGCCGACATTGACTTAACATTTCCAGGTTGTATTCCGGTCGCGCCTGGCCGGCACTCGCACCCGAATCAGTGAGGCATCCTCCCGAAATGAACCCCTCGTCGCACGGCCCAGCCGCCGCACCCTCGAAGCCGGTATCGCCGGAGACTTCGGCAGGATCGGTGCAGCTCGCCCACAAGAAGCTCCGCCCCCGGCACGTGACGATGATCACGCTCGGCGGCATCATCGGCGCGAGCCTGTTCGTGGGGTCCGGCAACGTGATCCGCACCGTCGGCCCCGCCGCGGTGCTCTCCTACCTCATCGGCGGCCTGCTCGTCTTCCTCGCCATGCGCATGCTGGGTGAGATGGCGGCGGCGCGACCGGCGATCGGCTCGTTCATGGAGTACGCGCGCGTCGGGCTCGGCGACTGGGCGGCGTACCTCGTCGGCTGGTTGTACTGGTACTTCTGGGTCGGTGTGCTCGCCTACGAGGCGGTGCTCGGGGGCGAGACGCTGCACGGATGGTTCCCCGCGCTGCCCTCCTGGGTCGGCTCGCTCCTGCTGCTCGCGATCTTCGTGGGCACGAACCTGATCTCCGTGCGCACGTTCGGCGAGGTCGAGTTCTGGCTCGCGAGCGTCAAGGTGCTCGCGATCGTCGTGTTCCTCGGCGCCGGCGTGCTCTTCGCCTTCGGCCTCTGGCCGAACGCGAGCTACTCGATTCCCAACCTCTGGGAGCACGGCGGCTTCGCTCCGAACGGGATCGGCGTCGCGTTCACCGGCGTCGCGCTCGTCATCTTCTCGTACTTCGGCACGGAGATCGCGGTCATGGCTTCGGCGGAGTCGGAGGATCCGGCGAAGGGCATCCGTCAGGCGACCAGCACGGTGATCTGGCGCATCCTGCTCTTCTTCGTCGGCGCCGTGCTCGTGATCACCACGATCGTGCCCTGGGACGAGCTGCCGGAGCCCGTCGACGTCGCCTCTGCGCCGTTCACGTATGTGTTCGAGCTCTTCGGACTGCCGGGTGCGGCCGTCGTGATGCAGCTCGTCATCTTCACCGCGGTGATCTCCGTGTTGAACTCCGGCTTGTACTCGGCGTCCCGCATGTTCTCGTCGCTCGCGGAGCAGGGGTTCGCGCCGAAGTTCGTCGCGAAGAAGGCGAAGAACGGCGTGCCGGTCGCCGCGCTGCTCGCGTCGACGATCGGCGGCGTCGTCGCCACCATCGTGAACTTCGCGGCGCCCGACTCCGGCGTGTTCTCCTTCATCATGAACTCGGCGGGCCTCGTCGCGCTGTTCGTGTACGTCTTCATCGCGCTCACGCAGATGCGCATGCGGTCGCGGATGACTCCGGACGAGGTCGCCGGGCTCAAGCTCAAGATGTGGCTCCACCCCTGGCTGAACCTGCTGCTCATCGCCGCGATCATCGCAGTTCTGGTCATCATGCTCACTACGGAGGACGGGCGCACCCAGGTGTGGACGAGCCTGATCGCGACCGGCGTGCTCGTGGTCTGCTGGCCGCTCGTGCGGCGGGCTCGGGCCAAGCGCGCGAGCGCGGAGGCCTCGGCCGCACTCGAGGCGTAGGGGAGCGGCGGGCGGGCGCGCCGCTCGCCGGTCTCCGTTGGCGTGCGCACCGATCGGTGACACACTGGAAGCGTGGCGGATACTCAGAACGGCCGTGTCGCGGTCTACCTCGACTTCGATAACATCGTGCTCTCCTGGTACGACCGAGTGCACGGGCGCAATTCGTTCGCGAGGGATCGCCAGCGCATCGCGGAGAACCCCTCCGAGCCCGAGATCGCCGAGCGCCTGCAGGCGGCGGTCGTCAATGTCGGCGCGATCATCGACTACGCGTCCTCCTTCGGCACGCTCGTGCTGACGCGGGCCTACGCCGACTGGTCGGCCCCGATGAACGCCGAGTACCGCTCGCAGCTCGTCTCGCGAGCGGTCGACCTCGTGCAGCTCTTCCCGGCCGCGGCCTACGCGAAGAACGGCGCAGACATCCGGCTCGCCGTCGACGCGGTGGAGGACATGTTCCGTCTCGACGACCTGACGCACGTCGTGATCGTCGCGGGCGACTCCGATTACGTGCCGCTGGCGCAGCGGTGCAAGCGCCTCGGCCGGTACGTGGTCGGCGTGGGCGTCGCCGGTTCCACCGCGAAGGCGCTCACCGCGGCGTGCGACGAGTTCGCGTCGTACGACGCGCTCCCCGGAGTCGAGCCCGCGCCGCGCATGGCGGCGCAGCGCGAACGGCGCGAGGATCAGCCGAAGCGCTCTCGAGGTCGAGGCGGTCGGGGCGGGGCTGGGGGCGAGTCGGCGCCCGAGGCGGAGGGCGCGTTCGAGCAGGGGCTCGCGAACGCCCTCGAGGCCGCTGAGGAGGCGGCGAGCGAGGTCGAGCCGGGCGACGCGATCGACTCGGGTGAGGATGCCGAGATCGCGGTGACCGGGCTCCTGATCCGCGCGCTGTGGCTGAGCCAGGACAAGGACGATTCGGGATGGCTCTACAGCTCGGCGGTGAAGCAGCAGATGCGCCGCATGGACCCGTCGTTCAACGAGAAGGCGCTCGGGTTCCGATCCTTCTCCGATTTCTTGAAGTCGCGCTCCGACGTCGCGGAGCTCGAGGAGACCGGGCACGAGCGCCTCGTGCGTCTGCGCGATCAGAGCGCATAGGCGTCGTCAGGCGGCCCGAGCCCGGCGGAGCAGGTACCGCCGCACCGCAGCAGCAGCCGTGCGGCCCGCGCGATTCGCGCCGATCGTGCTCGCCGATGGCCCGTAGCCGACCAGCTGCACGCGTGCGTCTGCGACCGCGGTCGTGCCGCGGCCGCCCCGGTCGAGCTGGATGCCGCCGGCGGCACTGCGGAGCCGGAGCGGGGCGAGGTGGGCTATCGCGGGCCGGAAGCCGGTCGCCCAGAGAATCACGTCGACCCGCTCGAAGGAGCCGTCAGCCCATCGCACCCCGTCGCGCTCGACGCTCGCGAACATGGGCCGCCGCGCGCGGTACGCGCCGAGTCGTTCGGCGTCCCGTTCCTGCTCGCGCAGCATCAGGCCGGTGACGCTGACCACGCTCTGCGGCGCAAGGCCGGCGGCGACGCGCTGCTCGACGAGCGCGACCGACGCTGCTCCGGCTTCAGGGGTGAACTCGTCCGTGCGCCAGACGGGCTCGCTCCGGGTCGCCCAGAGCGTCTCCGTGAGCGGGGCGAGGGCTCCCAAGAACTGCACGGCCGACGCGCCCCCTCCGACGACGAGCGTGCGCTTGCCGATGAAGTGCTCCGGCCCGGGGTAGGCGACCGTGTGCAGCTGCTCGCCCACGAACGTCTCCATCCCGGGGTAGCGCGGCACGAACGGCTGCGACCACGTGCCCGTCGCATTGACCAGCGTGCGCGACCGCCAGGTCCGTTCGCCGGCGGTGATGGAGAGCAGTTGGGGATCCTGCGCATCGTTCTGCACGCGGTCGACGTGCACGGGCCGGATCACCGGGAGCTCGTGCTGCCGCTCGTAGGCGGTGAAGTATCGCGGAATCGCGGTGTTCGCCCGGTCGGCGCTGCGCGAGGGCGGAATCGAACCGGGAAGCTCGGCGACGCCGTGGACGTCGCGCATGGTGAGGGCGTCCCAGCGGTGCTGCCATGCCCCGCCCGGTGATCGGTCGGCGTCGAGCACGACGTGCGGGATCTCGAGCCGCCGCAGATGGTAGGACGCGGAGAGCCCGGCCTGACCCGCACCGATCACGATGCCGTCGAGAATGCCGGTGTCTTCCACGTCGGGTGCAACGAGTCTCGGCTCGAACCCATTCCCCGGCGGGAGTAGCGTGGAAGCGGCCGCCTTACCCCGACGCGCCGTACGCCCCGCGCGAGCGATCGCGCATGTGCCGGGCCACGAGCCCGGAGAAAGCAGGTGCACCATGCAGGCACTGCAATACCGTAAGATCGGAAGCCGACCCGAGCTGGTCGACGTCGAGAAGCCGGCGCCCGGGCCCGGGGAGATCCTGCTGAAGGTGACCGCGGCGGGCGCGTGCCACTCGGATGAGTTCATCATGGGCACGAGCGCGGAGGACTACTACTTCAAGCCGCTGCCGCTCACGCTCGGTCACGAGGTCGCGGGAACGGTCGCCGAGCTGGGCGCCGGCGTGACTGGCCTCGAGGTGGGCGAGAGCGTCATCGTGTACGGCCCGTGGGGCTGCGGCCGGTGCTACCCGTGCGCGAGCGGCGAGGAGCAGAACTGCGAGCAGGGCATGCGCGCTCCCGGCATCTTCAGCGACGGCGGCATGGCGGAGTACATGCTCGTCGACGACGCGCGGCACCTCGTGCCCATCGGCGACCTCGACCCGGTGCAGAACGTGTCGCTGACCGACGCGGCGCTCACGCCGTACCGGGCGATCAAGTCGGCGCTGCCGAAGCTCACGCCCGGCAGCACCGCGGTCGTCATCGGTTCGGGCGGACTCGGCCACGTCGCGATCCAGCTGCTCAAGACGCTGACGCAGACGCGCGTGGTCGTGCTCGACGTCGCGCAGGATCGCCTCGACTTCGCCCGCGAGGTGGGCGCCGACGAGGCGTTCCTCTCGAACCCCGACGCGATCGATTCGGTCAAGGAGCTCACCCGAGGCCTCGGCGCCGAGGCGGTCTTCGACTTCGTCGGCATCCAGCCGACGGCCGATCTCGCGGCGGGCATGATCCGCGTCGGCGGCCAGATCGTCGTGGTGGGCGTGGCGTCGGGTGCGGTGCCGATCGGCCAGACGACCGTGCCGCTCGACGTCAACGGGCGCGCGATCAACTGGGGATCGCGCACCGAGCTCATGGAGGTCGTCGAGCTCGCGAAGCGGGGTGCGATCAGCATCCACGTCGAGCAGTACTCGCTGGCCGAGGCTCCACGTGCCTATGACAACCTGCACGCCGGCAAGGTGCGCGGTCGCGCGGTGATCGTGCCGTAGTCGCGGAGCGTCGCGCCGCAGCTGCGGCGGAACGCGAACGGCCCGGGTCTCCGCTGGTGGGAGCCTGGGCCGTTCGCGTGTGCAGCGTCGCGTCAGGCGGAGCGCTGCGACCGGAGCTCGGCGAGCTCTCGGCCGGATCGCGTCGCATCCTCCTCTGCCTGCTCCTTGAGGGACGCCGCGAGGTCGGCGAACTCGTCGAGTGCGGGGTTCACCCCGACGAGCGTGAAGGGGCGCTTGACGATGCGCAGGTCGAGCCCCCAGACGTCCTCGAGCACGCGCCGCAGCCACGGTGTGGAGTGATCCCAGCCCTCCTTCGGGGTGCCTGGACCGTAGTTGCCGCCGATCGTCGTGACGAGGGTCGCCGGCTTGCCCCGAAGTGCGGTGCCCTCGGGGTCGATGCGCGAATCGGTGTAGGCGACGTCGAACCAGGTCTTGAAGTGCTGCGAGGGGCCGTAGTTGTAGAGCGGCACGTCGAACAGCAGCGCATCGGCCGAGACGAGTTCGTCGGCGAGTGTCGTCGCGAACGCCATCGCCTCCCGCTGTTCGGGGCTCCGCTCGTCCTCGGCGGTGAAGCCGCCGGTGACCGCGGCCCGCCAGACGTCTGCGGAGATCGGTTCGGTGGCGACGTCGCGGCGCACCACGGCGGAGTCGGGGTGAGCGGCGGTCCACTCGTGCTCGACGCGGTCGCCGAGTGCGCGGCTGTCGGACGTGGGCGGCAGGATGCTCGCATCCAGGCGGAAGAGTGTCACGCAGGCTCCGTTTCTCGAGAGTGAATCGCTCATGTTTTCAGAGTGACTTTCGCGAGTGTAGCACCGTAGAATGAGGCTATGGAAGGCCCCCGGCGTGATCGACACGAATGCGACGCTGCGGTCAGCCTCGCATTCTCGGTGCTCGGAAAACGCTGGAACGGCATGATCATCGACGCGCTCGGCGGGGGAGCCCTCGCGTTCGCGGAGGTGCGGCGAGCGGTTCCCGGCATCAGCGACGCCGTGCTCTCCGACCGGCTCACCGAGCTCGCCGACGTGCGGCTCATCTCCCGCACGGTGTCTCCCGGCCCGCCGGTGTCGGTGACCTACGCGCTCACCCCCGGCGGCGAACAGCTGGTGCCGGTGCTCGAGGAGCTCGGGCGGTGGGCTTCGGCGAACCTCGCGCCCGCCGATCGCCCGAAGTAGCGCGCGCCGCGGGCGGTCGCCATCGCGGTCGCTCAGCGTCAGTTCGGCAGCGCCGGGCGCTGCTCTCCCGCGGATCGGGGGATCAGCAGCGAGAGCACCAGTGCGATCACCCCGGAGGCGATCGCGAGCCAGAAGCAGACGTCGAACGCGGCGCGGCTCGGGATCGCCTGGCCGTCGAAGTCGATCGTCATCGAGGCGAGCACCCCGCCCATCACGGCCGACGCGCTCGACGTGCCGATCGACCGGAAGAGGGCGTTCAAGCCGTTCGAGGCACCCGTCTCGTGCGCGGGCACCGACCGCATGATGATCATCGGCATGGCGGCGAAGCTGAACCCGATGCCCACGCCGATGAAGAGATTCGCGGCGAACACGTGCCAGACCTCGCTCGACCAGAGCAGCACGAAGACGTACGCGAGCACGATGGCGGCCGTGCCGGCGGTGAACAGCGGGCGGGGCCCTACGGTGCGCTCGAGCCAACCCGAGAGCGGCGACAGGATCATCATCACGATTCCGGCGGGCATCACGACGAGGGCGGCCTGCATCATGTCGAGCCCGAATCCCGATCCGGAGGCGACGGGCAGCTCGAGCAACTGGGGGAACGCGACGTTGGAGGAGAACAGCGCGAACCCCATGCCGATCGCGGCGACGTTGGTGAAGAGCACGGCGGGGCGAGCGGCGACGCGCAGATCGAGCAGCGGATCCTTCGCCCGCAGCTGGTACCAGCCCCAGAGCAGGAGCACGACGATGCCTCCCACGATGGTGGTGAGCGCGAGCGGTGAGGTCCACCCCCACTGCGCGCCCCGCGACACGAAGAGCAGCACCCCCGCGAGCCCGAGTGCGAGGCCGAGCGCGCCGAGCACGTCGAGGCGGCCCGACGAGCGCAGCACGTCGCCGGGCACGCACCAGACGATCAGCGGCGCCCCCAGTGCTCCGAGACCGGCGGCGAGCCAGAAGAGGGCGTGCCAATCGGCGTTCAGTGCGAGGTAGGCGGCGAGCGGCATGCCCACGGCGCCGCCCACCCCCATCGTGGCGCTCATCAGTGCGACCGCGGTGCCGAGCCGCTCGGGCGGCAGCACATCCCGCATGATCGCGATGCCGAGGGGGATCACCCCCGTGACGGCCCCCTGGAGCGCCCGGCCGATGATGACGCCGACGATGCTCCCTGCGACGGCCGCGATCACCGAACCGAGGATGAGGAGGGCGAGCAGCACGAGCACGACGCGCTTCTTGCCGAAGAGGTCGCCGAGTCGACCCGAGATGGGAGTCGCGATGGCGGCGACGAGCAGCGTGATCGTGACCACCCATGAGGTGTCCTCCCGCGACGCGTCGAGGAGGCGCGGCAGCTCGGCCTGGAGCGGCACGACGAGCGTGAACATGAACGACGAGCAGAGCCCGGCGTACGCGAGCGCAGCCACGGTGGCCCAGCGCGGCGGGGTGCGGGAGAGCCGGTCTCTGTCTCCCCGAGTCGCGCTCCCCACTCGAACACCCTATCGGGGCGGGTGAGATCCGCCCCCGACGAGGCGTCAGCTCGCGAGACGCGACGGCGCGAGCCCCGCGAGCACGCCGAGCAGTGAGTCGGGCACGAGCGACGTGTCTGCCCGGCCCTCGCGCACGATCGCGGCGATCCTCGAACCGAGCTCGGCGGTGGACGCGCCCATGTCGGCGCCGGCGAGCGCGGGCAGGGAGCCGAGCACCTCGACCGTCGCGGCCTCCACGGCGCGCGCCGCTTCGCCCTCGCCGAGGTGGCCGAGCATGAGTGCGAGCGAAAGGATCGCGCCCGCGGGGTTCGCCCAGCCCTTCCCGGCGATGTCGGGCGCCGAGCC
The DNA here is from genome assembly GCF_037619215.1 of Leucobacter sp. USCH14. Lineage (NCBI taxonomy): Bacteria > Bacillati > Actinomycetota > Actinomycetes > Micrococcales > Microbacteriaceae > Leucobacter > Leucobacter sp. USCH14. The sequence continues at coordinate 251,033 of NZ_JAQPZP010000003.1, read as the reverse complement.
GTGAATCGCCTCGAACATGCTGGGCGCGCCGCCGTCGAGGTTGAGGTTGGCGCTGGTGGCGACGCCGAGCCCGCCCTGAATCACGGCGCCGAGGTCGGTGATGATGTCGCCGAAGAGGTTATCGGTGACGACGACGTCGAACCGCTCCGGGGTGAGCGGCAGGTGGAAGCACATCGCGTCGACGTGCACGTAGTCGACCTCGACCTCGGGGTAGCGCTCGCCGACGTCGGCGACCACCTGCTGCCACAGCTGGCCGGCTGCGACGAGGATGTTGGTCTTGTGGCAGAGCGTCAGCTTCTTGCGGCGCCCGAGCGCGAGCCGGAACGCGAAGTCGACGACGCGCTCGATGCCCGCACGGGTGTTGAGCGACTCCTGCATCGCGACGGCGTTCGGGGTGCCCGCGTGCACGGTCGAACCGCGACCCACGTAGGCGCCCTCCGTGTTCTCGCGGACGATCACCATCTCGCAGCGCTCGGGGGAGAGGTCCGCGATCGGCGTCGGCACGCCGGGGTACAGCCGCACCGGGCGCACATTGGCGGCCTGCTGGAAGCGCTGGCGCATCTCGAGGATGAATCCGCGCTCCAGAATGCCCGGGGTGACACGGGGGTCGCCCATGGAGCCGAAGAGGATCGCCTCCTTGTCGCGCAGCTGCGCCTCGACCGCATCGAAGAGCTCGCCCGTCTCGAGGTAGTGGTTCGCGCCCGCCGCGAAGGTGCTGCGCTCCGTGGCGAATCCGAAGCGCTGCTCCGCTGCGTCGAGCACCTCGAGCGCGCAGCCGACGACCTCCGGGCCGATGCCGTCTCCGGGAAGCACGGCGATTGCGTAGCTCTGAGTCATGTCGATCCTTTCGAGAACGTCCGGCCGCTCGCGCCTTGGAGATGGGCCTGTGGTGATCTATATTAAATGGTAAGACCACTCGGCGCGAAGGGTTCGTGTGCACGGCCGCACCCGAACGGATCCGCCGCCAGCTGCAGAGGAACCGCCATGACCCACGCACTCGATCTCATCGCGCCCGCCGGAGCGCTGCCCATCGGCACCGAGTGGCGTGCGCTGGATGCGAGTGCGGAGATCGTCTTCCCGTTCGACGGGAGCGTCGTCGGCCGGGCTCCCGTGAGCGGTGAGCAGGACTCGCGCGACGCCCTCGACGCGGCCGAGGAAGCGCGAGCGGCCGTCGCCGCGCTCACCACGGCGCAGCGCAAGGCGATCCTCACCGACCTCACGGCTCGCGTGCGGGCGGAAGCCGCCCGCCTCGAAGACCTGCTCGTGCTCGAGACCGGCAAGCCGCGCGTCGACTGCCGCACCGAGGTGAACCGCACCATCGTCACGCTCGAGGCGACCGCAGAGGAGGTGTCGCACATCCACGGCGAGACCGTGCCGCTCGACCTGCAGGAGCTCGGCCGCGGCATGATCGGCTACTACACCCGCAAGCCCGCCGGCATCGTCATCGGCATCGCCGGGTTCAACTACCCGCTGCTGCTCGCCACCCACAAGCTCGCACCGGCGATCGCGGCCGGCTGCCCGGTCATCATCAAGCCCGCGCCCAATACGCCGCTCGCGACGATCGAGCTCCTCGCCATCACGCGCGAGGTGCTCGAAGCGCACGGCGTCACGGTCGCCGCGGCCCAGCTCGTCAACGGAGACCCGATCGTCGGCGAGACGCTCGTGCGCGACCCGCGCGCCGCCGTGGTCTCGTTCACCGGATCGGCGAAGATCGGCCACCTCATCGCCCAGCAGGCCGCCCCCCGCAAGGCCGTGCTCGAACTCGGGTCGAACACCGGCTTCATCGTCGCCGCCGACGCCGACCTCGAAGCGGCGGTCGACGCCGTGCTGCGCGGCGGCTTCTACGCCAACGGCCAGGCCTGCATCTCGGTGCAGCGCGTCGTGCTCGAGCGCGGCATCGCCGAGCGCTTCTCGGCGCGTCTCGTCGAGCGCATGCGCGAGCTCGTCGTGGGCGACCCCCGCGATCTCTCGACGAACGTCGCTCCCGTCATCAATGCGGCCTCGGGCGAGCGCATCCGCGCCATGATCGACCGTGCGCTCGCCGCGGGCGCCGAGCTGCTCACCGACGGCCCGGGAGCGGGCGAAGCCGCGCATGTGCACCCCGTCGTGCTCGGGAGCGTTCCCGCCGACGTCGACGTCTGGTGCGAGGAGATCTTCGGCCCGGTCGTCTGCCTCACCGCGGTCGACTCGATCGATGAGGCGATCGACCTCGTCAACGACTCCCGGTACGGACTGCAGGCCGCCATCTACACCGCCTCCCTCGAGAGCGCGTTCAACGCGATCGATCGGCTCGAGGTCGGCGGCGTCGTCGTCAACGAGATTCCCGGCTTCCGCTCCGACATCATGCCCTACGGCGGCGTGAAGGATTCCGGCATCGGCCGAGAAGGTCCCCGGTTCGCCATCGAGGAGTTCACCGTCACTCGCATGGCGATGATCCGCCCCAGAGCCCGCGGCTGAGATCGCGCCGCGATCCAGCACCGCATCCCGAACCACACCCCGCACTGACCCTGGAGACCCCCGCATGAGCCACACGCAGATCGACTACTCGCAGCTCTTCCGCCTCGACGGCCGCACCGTGGTCGTGATCGGCGCGGGCAGCGGGATCGGGCGCGAATCGGCGCAGGCGCTCGCCGCGCAGGGCGCGCACGTGGTCGTCGCCGACTACTCGCTCGAAGGAGCCGAAGCGACCGTCGCGCTCATCACCGAACGCGGGGGAGACGCCGAGGCGTACGAGATCAACGTGCTCGACGATGCTGCCGTCGAGGCCGCTGCGGAGCGCTTCGGCAGCGCCGCCGCACTGGTCTTCACCGCTGCGACGAACGTGCGCAAGCGCATGGAGGATTACACGCTCGACGAGTTCGACCGGGTCGTGAACCTCAACCTGAGGGCGTCGTTCCAGCTGATCCGTCACTTCGGTGCGCGCTTCGCCGCGAACGGGGGCGGATCGATCGTCGGTTTCGCGTCGATCCGCGCCCAGGTCGTCGAACCCGGTCAGGGCGTCTACGCTGCGACGAAGGCCGGCCTCGTGCAGCTCGCGAAGACCGCGGCCGCCGAGTACGGCGCTCAGGGCGTGCGCGTGAACGTGGTGGCCCCCGGCGTCGTCGAGACCCCGCTCACCGCGCAGATCAAGGCGAACGACGAGTGGTACGGAGCGTACGCGCAGAAGGCTGCGCTCGGCCGCTGGGCGCGCCCCGACGAACTCGCCGGAGCCGTGGTCTACCTCGCCTCCGACGCGTCGTCGTTCGTCACCGGGTCCACCCTCTTCGTCGACGGCGGCTGGACCGCGATCGACGGTCGCTTCACGCCGCCCGCTTCCTAGGAGCGAACGGGGCGCGGCGGCCCCGCGCCCCCTGCCGCCCGCTCAGGCGACCTGCGACCAGTCGACCTCGGCGTCGTCGCCGCGCACGCCCTCGAACCAGAGGGCGACGCGCATGAGCCGATCGTCGGTGCCGATCCCTGATGCGATCTGCAGGCCGACGGTGCGCCCGTCCGCCTGGACTCCGGCGCCGATCGACACGGCGGGCTGCCCCGACATGTTGAAGGGCACGGTGAAGGAGATGTGCCCCATCGTCTCGAGCGGGTCGAGAATCGGCATCGGATCCTCCGCCGGGAACGCCGCCACCGGGGTGACGGGCGAGAGCACCAGATCGAACGGCTGGGTCGCCGCGCGCGTGAGACGCGCCATTTCCTCGATCATGCCGCGGTTGCGCACGGTCTGAGCCGCTGAGAACTCGGCGCCCGCGATGCACCACTGGGCGATGAACGGGAGCACGACGGCGCGCTCGTCTTCGCTGAGCGCTTCGTAGTCGGCGAAGGATCGGCTGCGCCAGAAGTTCACGAGACCCTCGAGCACCGAGGCGGGCACGAACGGGTCGAGCGGCTCGACCGTCGCTCCTGCCTCTGCGAATCGGGCCGCGGCGCGTTCGATGATGGCGCGCGTCTCGGGCTCGACCGGCAGGCCGGAGCCCGCGTCGAGCTGCAGGCCGACCCGCAGACCCGCGGGGGAGAGCGGCTCGGGCGACCAGTCCATCGCGGCGTAGGGGCGCGTGAGGTAGTCGCGGGCGTCGGGCTGCGCCACGATCGACATGAGCCGCATCGCGTCGGCCGCGGTGCGCGTCATAGGGCCGGCGACACGACCGACGTAGGGCGCATCGAGCGGGAGGAGCCCCTCGCTCGGCTTGAGCGCGGTGAGTCCCTGCCACGAACCGGGGAGCCGGATCGACCCGCCGATGTCGGTGCCGATGTGGAACGGTCCGTATCCCGCAGCCGCGGCCGTACCCGCTCCGGCGCTCGATCCGCCCGAGGTGTGCGCGGGGTTCAGGGCGCCGCGCGTGATGCCGTGGAGGCTCGAGACCCCCGAGGAGAGCATCCCCCAGTCGGGCATCGTCGTCGACCCCACGATGATCGCGCCCGCTTCGAGCAGGCGGTCAGTGATCGGGGCGTTCTGCGCGGCGATCGGCGGGTTCGGAATCGCGGTGCCCGCGGGCTTCGGCTGCCCCGCGCGGGCGATGTTCTCCTTCACCGTCGCGGGAACTCCGTCGAACGGCCCGAGCTGCGTGCCGGATCGCCAGCGCTCCGTCGAGGCGGCCGCGTCGGCCCGCACCTGAGCGGCGTCGAACAGGTACAGCGCGTTGAGCTCGGGCTCGCGCGACTCGACTCGGGCGATGACGTCTTCGACGACCTCGGAGGGCGTGAGCGACCCATCGGCGTAGCGCGCGCTGAGGGTCGCGGCGTCGAGGGAGGCGAGGTGCGAGGTCATCCGGGTGCCTTTCGTCGGAGGGAGCGGGAGATGCGGAGAACGGAGGGCCTAGGCGGTGTGGGCGAGCTCCTGGCGCAGCGTCAGCGACGAGTCGATGAGGCGCTTCGTATAGGGGTGCTGCGGCGAGCGGTACACGGTCTCGGTGTCTCCCGCCTCGACGATCTCGCCCGACTGCATCACGATCACGGAATCGCAGAGGTGCCGCACCACATTCAGATCGTGCGAGACGAAGACGAGCGTGAGCCCGTACTCGTCGACGAGGTCTGCGAGCAGGTTGAGCACCTGGGCGCGCACGGAGACGTCGAGCGCGCTGACCGGCTCGTCGGCGACGACCACGCGGGGTCGGCAGATGAGTGCGCGAGCGATGGAGATGCGCTGACGCTGTCCGCCCGAGAACTGGTGCGGGAAGCGCTCCGCCGACGAAGCGGGGAGCCCCACGGCCTCGAGCATCTCGGCGACCATGCGCCTTCGGTCGGCGGCGGTCTCGCCACGGCCGGGCACGAGCAGCGGCTCGGAGATGATCTGCTCGACGGTCATGCGCGGGTCGAGCGAGCCCATCGGATCCTGGAATACGATCTGCAGGTTCTGACGCAGCGCGCGCAGCTGCGCCTCCTTGGCGCCCTTCACCTCGTTGCCGGCGACGACGGCGCTCCCCGAGGTGGGCTGGTCGAGCCCGGCGAGAATGCGCAGCAGGGTCGACTTGCCGGATCCCGACTCGCCGACGACCCCGAGGCGCCCGCCCTCGGGCACCTCGAATGAGATGCCCTTGAGCGCGTGCACCTGCGGCGCGGGCTTGAAGATGCTCGTGCGGCCGCGCGTGTAGGTGCGCACGAGATCGGTGACGCGCATCACCGGCTCGGCTCCGCCGGCCGGTGCGGTCGCCCGGTCGGCGGGCGCGACGGCTGCGTGAGCAGCCTCCTGGGTTCCCGCCTCGTCATCGATCGTCGGCGGCACGTACTCCTGCGCGGTCGCGACGGTGAACAGGCGTCCGTTCGCGTCGACCGCGTCGAGATCGGAAGCGGCGAGGAGACCGCGCGTGTACGGGTGGGTGGGACGCGTGAAGACCTCTTCCGTGGTGCCCTCCTCGACGACGACGCCGTTGTTCATGACGAGCACGCGCGTGCACATGTTCGCGACGACGGCGAGGTCGTGCGTGATGAAGAGCAGCCCGGTGCCGCGTGCGCGGACGAGCTCGAGAATGAGGTCGAGCACCTGCCGCTGCACCGTCACGTCGAGGGCCGTCGTCGGCTCGTCGCAGAGCAGCAGCGACGGGTCGTTGGCGAGCGCCATGGCGAGCATGACGCGCTGCCGCTGCCCGCCCGAGAGCTGGTGCGGGTACGCGCGAGCGGCCTGCGCGGGGTCGGGCAGGTGCACGGCGTCGAGCATCTCGACCGCGCGGCGCCCCGCCTCCGCCTTATTGGGAGCGAGCTTGTGCTGCAGCATGATCTCGGCGACCTGATCGCCGGCGCGCATCAGCGGGTTCAGCGCCGTGAGCGGCTCCTGGAACACCATCGCCATGTCGTTGCCGCGCAGCTTCATGAGGTCGGCCTCGGGCGCCCGCAGCAGATTGCCGGAGTACCCGTCGATCTCGACCGATCCGTCGGCGGTGACGCCGTTGGGGAGCAGGCCGAGCAGCGCGGTGGTGGTCATCGACTTGCCCGATCCGGATTCGCCGATGAGGCCGATGCGCTCGCCGTGCGCCATGTGCAGGGAGAAATCGGAGACGAGCGTGCGGTACGGGGTGCGCACGTTGAGATCGTCGACGCGCAGCAGCAGGTCGGCGCCGGCTGCGTGCGAGGCGGTGGGTTCGGTGCGCATCAGCCGCGGCTCCCGTTCAGTTTCGGATCGAAGCGGTCGCGCAGGCCGTCACCCAGCAGGTTGAAGCCCATGACCGCGATGGCGATGGCGATGCCCGGCCAGACGGCCAGCATCGGTTCGGTGCCGAGGAACTGCTGCGACTCCTGCAGCATGCGTCCCCACGACGGGGTCGGCGGCGGGGTGCCGAGGCCCAGGAAGCTGAGGCCCGCCTCCGCGAGCACCGCGAGCGCGAACGAGACGGAGGACTGCACGACCACCATGCCGACGATGTTGGGGAGCACGTGGCGCAGCGCGATCCTGAATCGCGACTGGCTGGCCGCGCGCGCCGCGAGCACGTACTCCGTCGTCATGACCTGCAGGGTTCCGGAGCGGGCGACGCGGGCGAACCCGGGGATCGTCGCGATGCCGATGGCGACCATCGCCGTGAGCGTGGAGGCCCCGAACACCGCGCTGAACATGATGGCGAGCAGCAGTGCGGGGAACGCGAGGGCGATGTCGGAGGCCCGCATGATGACCTCCTCGATCCAGCCGCCCCGGATCCCGGCGAGGATGCCGAGGGGCGTGCCGATCACGATGGCGATGCCGACCGAGATGACGCCGACGAAGAGGGTGATGCGCGCGCCGTAGAGCATGGCGGAGAACACGTCGCGGCCGTACTTGTCGGTGCCCATGAGGTGGGCGAGGCTCGATCCCTGCAGGCGATCCGCGGGCATCGCCTGCGTCGGATCGTAGGGCGTCCAGAAGAACGACACGATCGCCGCGAGGGCGACGAGGCCGATGAGGATCAGGCCGATCAGCAGCGTGGCCGACAGCCTGCGCTTGCCCGGCTTGGCGACACCGCTCGTGCTGGCATTTCCCGGAGCGCTGATCGCGCTGGTGCGCGGCGCCTGTGACGGCGGCGTGGGAACCTGTTGCGTGCTCATGGCTAGGCGCTCCTTCGCAGACGCGGATCGATGAGCGTGTAGAGCACATCGACAACGAGGTTGAGAATCAGGGTGATGGCGACGAGCACCATCACGACGGACTGCACGGTGAGCATGTCGCGGTTGCCGACGGCGTCGAGCAGCATCGAGCCGAGCCCCGGGATCACGAACACGCGCTCGATGACCACGGCGCCGATGATGAGCGCGGCGATCTGCACGCCCGTCACCGTGATGACCGGGATCGCGGCGTTGCGCAGGCCGTGCTTGAGGAGGGCGCCGTTCTTGCTGAGGCCCTTCGCGCGGGCGGTGCGGAGGTAGTCCTCGCTCATCACTTCGAGCACGGCAGATCGCACGTAGCGGGTGAGGATCGCGCCCTGCACCGATGCGAGCGCGACGACGGGCAGGATCAACCGACGTATGAAGTCGCCGAAGTCGACCGCGGGTGCGGTCCACCCGTTCGCGGGGAGCCAGCCGAGGCCGACCGCGAACACGATGACCAGCAGGATGCCGGCGAGGAAGCCGGGCACCGCGACGCCGATCTGGGAGCCGAGGCCGATGGCGACGCCGGAGAAGTTGCGGTGCTTGACGGCCGCCCAGGTGCCGAGCGGGATCGCGACGAGCAGGGCGACGACCATCGCGGTGAGCACCAGGATGAGGCTGACCTGCACGCGGTCGAGCACCATCGGGCTGATGTCGGTGCGCGTCACGTACGAAGTGCCGAAGTCGCCGGTGAGCAGGCCGCCGAACCACTCGAAGTACTGCACGATGAGCGGCCGGTCGGTGCCGAACTCGGCACGGGTCTGCTCGAGCAGCTCGGGGGTGGCGTTGACGCCGAGCGCGATCTGGGCGGGGTCGCCCGGGATCAGGCGCATGAAGAGGAACACGACGACCGTCGCGACGACGTAGGTCACCGCGAATCTCGCGAGGTTGATCAGGATCCGTATGGCCATGCGGGTTCGGGTTCCTCGGGTTCAGTGGCGGGTGGGTGTGGTGCGCCCGCGAGAGCGCAGTTGTGGTCTGAGTCGTTCGCCTCGGACGACCTCAACTGCGCTCTCGCGCACTGGAGGGGACGAGAGCGGCGGTTCGCACCGCCGCTCCGCTTACTTCCAGCTCAGGTTCGTGAGGTCGAGCGCCTCGATGATGGCGTTCTCGGGCATGCCCTGGAGATCCGCCTTCGCGACCGTGATGTTCGGGAAGAGGAACAGCACGCCCGACGCGGCGTCGTCGACGATCTGCTGAGCGACCTGCTTCATGCCCTCGACGTAGCCCTCCTCGTCGGCCGCGTCCGCCTCCTCGGCGATCGGGGCGATCTTCGAGTTGTCGTAGCCGATGTAGTAGTTCGGGTCGTTGAAGACCGTCAGGATGTCGCGCGCCTCGACGGCGAGCACCGTGGTCATCTGGTAGTCGTGCTTGGTGAAGACCTCGTCGAGCCACACCGCCGGGAACTCGGAGGATTCGATGGTGGCGTTGATGCCCACGTCCTTCAGCTGCGAGACCACGATCTCCGAGACGGCCTGCGCGTAGGGGCGCGTGGGCACGGTGAAGGTGATGTCGAGGTTCTCCTGACCGGCCTCCTGCAGCAGCTCCTTCGCCTTCTCCGGGTCGTAGGGGTATGCGTCGTTCAGATCCTCGTAGTACGGGTCGGTCGGCGCGGCGTAGGTGGCGACGAGCGAGCCGTAGCCGTTCCATGCGGTGTCGAGGATCGCCTGCTTGTCGAGGGCGTACAGCACGGCCTGGCGCACGCGCACGTCGTCGAACGGCGCCGCCTTGTTGTTCATCGAGAGCGACACCTCGCCGCTCGAGGTGCCCGTCGTGACGACGAACTGGTCATCGGACTCGAAGCTCGAGAGCAGTTCGGGGGCCTGCAGGTTCGCGATCGCGTCGACGTCGCCGGTCTGCAGTGCGTTCGTGGTGGCGGTCGCGTCGGCGAAGTACCGCAGCGTCACCTGCTCGACGCCGGGAGCCTCGCCCCAGTAGTCGTCGCGCGTGTCGAAGACGAGGCTCTCGTTCGGCGTCCAGGATTCGACGGCGTACGGGCCGGTGCCGACGGGCGTGTTCGCAAGGTCGTCGACGCCGTCCTCCGAGAAGATCGCTCCGACGGGCGTCGCGAGGCTGAAGAGCCACGCGTTCGACGGCTTGCTCAGTGTGACGGCGACCTCGGTGGGGGAGACGACCTCGACGCTCTCGACGACGTCCATCTTCGCCTTGAGGCTCGACACCCAGTCGGTCTTCACCCGATCGAAGCTGAACTTCACGTCGTCCGCGGTGAACTCGTCGCCGTTCGAGAACGTCACACCCTCCTGCAGCGTGAACGTGTACGTCTTGCGGTCGTCGCTGACGGTCCACTCGCTCGCGAGCAGCGGCTGGATCTCGCCCGACTGATCGAGCTCGACCAGGCCTTCGTAGACGTTCGACATCAGCGCCTGCGGAATCGCGGACCCGGCGGTCGTCGTGAAGTCGAGGTTCGTGGGGGTGCCGGTCAGGGCGATGGTCGCCGTGGTCGGGGTTTCCCCGCCTTCGGCGGAGCTGTTGCCAGCACCCGCGGAGCAACCCGCGAGGCCGAGCATGGCCGCGGTCGCGATTGCGGCCGTGGTGAGAATCGCATTCTTACGTCGCATCATTGCTTTCCTGTGACTGAGGCCTCGCGAGGCGAAGCCGGGATGGAGGGTGGGGTCGGGCGACGATGCCCTGTCGTCGATCCGCAATGCACAGCGTATTCGCGAATCGACGGGAGTGTTCACGGAGTGTTCCAGCAAATCCCGAAAGATTTCGAACCAGGATACATGGTAAGGCCACTGCGGTGGGGCGCTATCATCGGAGCACGCGGCCGAGTCGGCTCGGATCCGCCCCTCGACCAGGAAGAGTCTCAGGTGTCCACGACCCACAGCTTCGAGCCCGCGGTTCCCGTGCACACCTATCAGCGCATCGTCGACCAGATCGAGCAGGCCATCATCTCGGGCGACATCCCGGTCGGATCGCAACTCGCCAGCGAGCGCGACCTGATGGTGCAGTTCGGCGTGAGCCGGCCCACCGTGCGCGAGGCGCTCCGCATCCTCCAGAGCATGGGGCTGATCGAGTCGCGCCCCGGCACGAGGGGCGGCCCCGTGGTGCTCGCGCCCTCGTCGAAGCCGCTCTCCCGCTCGCTGCGCGCCCTGGTCGGCACCGACGCGCTCGACGTCTCCGCGCTGGTGGAGTACCGCGTCGTGCTCGAGGGAACGACGAGCCGCCTCGCCGCCGTGCGGCACGACGCCGACCAGCTCGCGCGCATGCGCGCGGCGATCGAGCAGATGGAGCGCGATGCCCGGGCGAACGCGGACTCCTTCGCGGCCGCCGACATCGAGTTCCACGAGGCCATCTGGGAGGCGAGCGGCAACGAAGTGCTGCGTCTCACCGGCGAAGCCGTCTCCGGGGTGCTGCGCGCGATCATCCGCCGCGACGTCGAGAATGAGCACCACGACAATCGGTTGAAGCTCGAGTCCGCCGAGATCGATCGGAGCCTCTTCACCGCGATCGAACAGCGCGATGGAGCCCTCGCGAGCCGGATCGCGCGGCGTGCGGTCGCCGACCGTTTCGGGCTGCTCGTCGAGAACGATCTCGACCGCCGCGCGCTCGCCGCACTCGCCGAGTAGCGCGCCCCGCGCCGGGCGCGAGGGGTCCGCTCAGCGCGGGCGACGCGCGGAGACGCCGGCGAGCACCAGGCTGATCGCGGCGGCCGAGAGGGCGAACACGACCACTGCGTGCGCCAGGCCGAACTGCTCGGCGAGTGCGCCGAGCGCGATCACCGGCACCGCGCTGCCGAGGTACGTGACGGTGTAGACGGCGCTGACGGTGGAGGCGTGGCGCAGCGGGTGCACCGCCGCGGTCGCCGCGGTGAAGGCGGCCTGGAATGCGATGCCCTGCCCGGCGCCCGCGAGGGCGCTCGCCAGCACGAGGAACCATACGGCCCCGACCCCGTCCGCGGCGGCGATGCCGACGAGAGCGGTTGCGAGCACGCCCAGCCCGACCGGCATCCGCCATCCGCCGGTGAGCGGCACGAGCTGCACGAGCGCAGACGCGGCGAGCGTCACCGCGGCGAGCGCCCCGACGATCACCCGGGAGTCGGTGCCGGCGATGCCCGCGAAGTGCGAGGGCGCGAGCGAGAGGCAGAAGCCGAAGACCATGAAGCTCAGGAAGCCGGTCGCGGCCGCGATGCGGAATGCCCGTGCGGCGGCGGAATCGTTGCGGCTGTGCGACCCCGGGCGGTCGGGGCGCGGATCGGGCGCATCGGCGAGTGCGATTCCTGCGACGGGCGGCGCGCACTCGCCGTGCGGCGCCACCGCGATGATCACGGGAACGAGTGCGGCGAGCACGATGGCCACTGCGATGTACGGGGTCTGCAGTGGGACGCCGACCAGTGAGAGGAGCCCACCGACGATGGGCCCCGCTGCGACGCCACCGGAGGTCGCGAGCAGCGTCAGCCGCCCGACGAGTGCGGGGCGGCCGGGGAGGAGTGCGCGCAGCGCTCCCGATCCGGTGCCCGTCGCGCACGCCACCGCGATGCCCTGCACTGCGCGCGCGACGCAGAACCAGCCGAGCGTCGGCGCGTAGGCGAGGGCCGCGGTGGCGAGCGCGGCGGCCGCGAGCGCCACGATGAGCACGGTGCGGCGGTTGACCCCGTCGGCGATGCGGCGGAACAGGATCAGGCCCACGATGAGCGAGAGCACGTAGCTCGAGAACGCGATCGAGATGCCGAGCGACCCCGTGTCCAGTCGGCTCTCGAGCAGCGGGAACAACGGTGTGCTGAGGTTCGCGCTGACGAGGAGGGCGAAGAGCGCCAGTGACGTGAGCGCGACTCGAGCGCGCGGCCGGTGCAGCACGGCGGGCAGGGTCGCGGGCGATCCGGGAGTCGCAGGGGCCTCAGGAGTCCGGGGGCGTGCCGTCGGCTCTGGAGCCCGTGCGGGAGGGAGCGGGGCGCTGCTCGGGGTGGTGAGCGGTCTGGCGTTCGCTGGTGCGGTCGCGCGCATGGCGGGCTCCTTCTTCGGGCGCAGGGGTGGCGCGTCCGGTAGTTCAGCCCGCGGGGTGCTGCGGGCGGTGATCCGAGTGCGGCGGGGGTGTCCGCCAGCACATGAAGAAGTTCATCCTATCGAAGCGATCTGCGCAAGCGGCACCGAACAAATTGATCGATATGATCAATCAAGATCCCGTAGACCCAGCAGAAAGTGGACAAAGTGAACGGACTCGACGCGACCGACCGGCGCATCCTTCTTGTGCTCGATCACGATGCGCGCATGCCGACCGCCATGATCGCATCGAAACTCGGCCTCGCACGGGGCACGGTGCAGGCCCGGCTGGAGAAGTTGAAAGACGCGGGCGCCCTGCGTCTGCACAGCTCGCGAGTCACGCCCGCGGCGCTGGGCCGCCCGGTCGGGGCGAGTGTGCAGGTCGAGCTCGACCAGCATCAGATCAGCGCCGCCGTGTCGGCACTCGCCGACATCCCCGAGGTGCTGGAGTGCTTCGCGCCCGCGGGCAGCACCGACCTGCTTCTGCGCGTGGTGGCGCGCGACCCCGACGATCTGTACCGGGTGAGCGAGGAGATCCGTCTCTGCCCCGGCATCACCCGCACCTCGACGAGCCTGTTCCTGCGTGAGGTGATCCCGTACCGTGTGACCGGCCTGCTCCGCGCACGCTCAGGGCGAACGAGCTCCTGAGGCTGCACGCCCGGCTCCGCGCGTAGACTGAACGCATGCCCATCACGTCGGCGATGCTGCGCGTCGCGGAGCAGCATCCCGAGCGCCTCGCGATCGCGGGAGAGGGTCGCGCGCTGGCGTACGGCGAACTCATCGAGCAGTCCCGTCGCACCTTCGCCGTGATCGACGCGCTGCATGCGGATCGCGCGGACGGACCCGCGCGACCGGCGCCGGCGCCCGAGACCGGCGACATCCCGATCAGCGCGATCAGCGTCGACTCCGCGTTTGCAGCGGCGCGGTTCGTCGCATCCCTCGCGGGCTATCGCGCCGTGTCGGCCACGATCGACCCGCGCTGGCCGCTCGAGCACCGGGTGGGCGTGGTCCTCGCGACCGGCATCGGCGTGATCGTCTCGGATTCGGCCGATCTCGCGGCCGCGCTCGCGGAACGCGGCTGGGGCGGCACGATCCTGACCCTCGACGAGTTCGAGGATCGCGAGCGCCGCGCCCGCCCCGCACCGCCGCCCGCAGAGCGCCCGGGGGACGAGGCGTTCCTGCTGCTCTTCTCCTCGGGCACGACGAGCCGCCCGAAGGCGTTCCTGAAAACGCGACGGCAGTACCGCGAGAATGTCGCGGTGTCGAGCGCCCACCTCGAGCCGCTGCCCGGCGTCGCGACGCTCGCCCCGGGCCCGGTCTCGTACAGTCTGACGCTGTACGCCGTGATCGAGTGCCTCGCCTCGGGCGGCAGCGTGCACGTCGCCGATGCGTTCGATCCGTTCGCGGTCGCGAGTCGCGTGCGCGACGCGGGCATCACGCGCGTCGTCGCGGTGCCGGCGGTGGTGCAGGCGCTGGCCGATGCCGCCCGGCGCGATCCCGAGGCCTTCGCGCGGCTCGAACTCGTGGTGACCGGAGGGGCCAATCTGCCCGCGGCGATCCGGGAGGGTCTGGCGCGCGTGCTGCCGCGCGTGCGCCTCATCAGCTATTACGGTGCGGCTGAGATCGGGTTCATCGGCGACAGCCGCGACGGCGACGGCACGGCGATCTCGGTGTACCCCGGGATCGGTGCGAGCGTGCGCGACGCATCCGGGCGCGAGCTGCCCGCCGGCGAAGCGGGGACGCTCTGGATTCGCGCGGCCGCCTGCTCCGACGGCTACCTCGCGGGCACGACCGACGAGGTGCTGCGCGGTGCCGACGGCTGGGCGACCGTGCACGATCAGGCCCGCTTCGTCGACGGCAGACTGCAGCTGCTCGGTCGTGCGGGCGACATGGTGGTGACGGGCGGGCACAAGGTGTCGCTGCCCGAGGTGGAGCGCGCCTTCGCCGGCGCTCCCGGTCTCGCTGCGGCCGTCGCGGTGGCGCTCCCGCACGATGCGCTGGGCAGCGTCGTCGCCCTCGTCGTCGAGCCCGACGGTGATGCGACCCCGGATCGCGAGGCCCTCGCAGCGCTGGCCGCCGAACGCCTGGCACCGCAGTTCGTGCCTCGCCGGTGGTATGCGCTGAACCAGCTGCCGCGCACGGTGGGCGGCAAGGTGCGCAGGGGTGAGACGGCCGAGCGCGTCGCGGACGGAACGGCGGTGCGCCTGTGAGCGGAGCGGAGCCCGGCCGCAGCGTCGTCATCACCGGCATGGGCGCGGTGACGCCGAGCGGAATCGGGGTCGACGGGCTGTGGGACGCGGTGGTGCACGGGCGCAGCGCGATCCGGCGCCTCGACGGCCCGGAGTTCGCAGCGCTGCCGGTGCGGATCGGCGGCAGCATCGAGGGGTTCTCGGCGGAGGGGCTCGTGCCTGCCGGGCTCGCGCGGCGATTGAGCCCCGTGCAGCTCTGGGCGATCGCGGCGGCGGACGAAGCGCTGCGGCAGGCCGGCATCATCGGCGGGAGCAACGCCGGAGATCTGACGGGCGCGTTCGCGGGCGATGAGGATTGCGCGGCGGTCATCGCCGCCACCGGGTCGGGGCCCGTCGACGCCGTGCAAGCCGCCACCCGCGCCCTCGATGCGAAGGGCCCTCGGGCGGTTCCGCTGGCGCTCGCGGTGCACGGGGCTCCGGACGGGGCGGCCGCGCTCCTCTCGCAGCGATACGGCGTCACCGGGCCCGCGCAGGGCGTCTCCGCGACGTGCGCGAGCGGGGCGATCGCGCTCGGCGAGGGGCTTCGGCGCATTCGCCACGGGTACGCGGATGCGGTGCTCGTCGTGGGGATGGAGGACTGCCTCGGGCCCGTGAACCTCGCCTCCAACGCGAACCTGCGCGCGCTCGCGGCAGGGTACGAAGGCGCGCCCGAGCAGGCGAGCCGGCCGTTCGACCGTGCACGGGCGGGCTTCGTCATGTCGCAGGGGGCCGCCGCGATCCTGCTCGAATCGGCGGAGCGCGCCGCAGCGCGCGGGGGAGCACCGCTCGCAGAGCTCGCCGGCTTCGGAGCGTCGAGCGACGCCTACCACGCCACCGCACCGCATCCGGAGGGGCGCGGTGCCGCTCGTGCGGTGACGCAGTGCCTCGCGGACGCCGGGGCGTCGCCCGAGCAGGTCGACCACGTGAATCTGCACGGCACCGGCACACCAGCGGGCGACGCCGCCGAACTCGCCGCGCTCGAACGGGCGCTCGGCGACCGCGCTCGAACGGTTCCACTCACCGCGACCAAATCGAGCACGGGCCACCTGCTCGGCGCGGCAGGTGTCGTGGAGGCGATCATCTCGGTCGAGGCGCTTCGATCGCAGCGCATTCCGCCGACGCTCAATCTCACCGACCCCGAGTTCCCCGACTTCGACCTGGTGGCGGGCGCGGCGCGCGAGGTGCGGCTGCGCGCCGTGCTCTCGACCTCGTTCGGGTTCGGCGGGCACAACGGGGCGGTGCTCATGCGCGAGGCGGGGGAGGTCGCGGCCGCGAGCCGCACGACGACGAAGGAGACACGATGACCGATCGCGAACTCAGGCACGCGGAGCTCGCCGAGCGCTACCTCCCGGATGACCTGCTCAAGCGATTCCGTGGACGGGCCGCCGTCGTCGATCGGGAGAACCGCTTCTTCGACGAGGACCTGGCCGAGCTGCGCGACCGGGGCTATCTGCAGCTCTTCGTTCCCGCCGAGTTCGGCGGACCGGGATTGTCGTTGCACGAGGTGTCGCGCCTGCAGCAGCGGCTCGCCGGTGCGGCGCCCGGTACCGCGCTCGGCATCAACATGCATCTCATGTGCACCGGCGTGGTCGCGGCCATGTTCGCCCGTGGAGACCGCTCGCTCGCCCACGTCTTCGAGGAGACCGCCGCGGGCGAGATCTTCGCGTTCGGAATCAGTGAGCCGGCGAACGACTGGGTGCTGCAGGGCTCGAACACGGTCGCCGAACCGCAGCCGGACGGCGGTTACCGGTTGACCGGCACCAAGATCTTCACCTCGCTCTCGCCGGTGTGGACGCGGCTCATCACCCACGGGCTCGACTCGAGTGATCCCAACGCCCCGCAGTTGATCTACGGCTTCATCGAGCGCACCTCGCCCGGCATCTCGGTGTCGGAGCACTGGGACGTGCTCGGGATGCGCGCCTCTCAGAGCCGAGCGACCCGGCTCGAGGGCGCCGTCATGCGACCGGACCGCGTGGCGCGACGGATCGCACCCGGGCGCACACCGGACCTGCTGACGTTCGCGATCACCAGCAACTTCCAGCTGCTCGTCGCCTCGGTCTACGCCGGTGTCGCGCGGCGCGCCCTCGACGTCGCTGCAGAGGCGCTGCAGCGGCGGCGATCCGCGTCCCGGGACGCGCCGCTCGCCGAGGTGCCCGAGTGGCGCACTCGACTCGCGGACGCGTACCGCGAGTTTCTCGCGGTGCCGGCGCAGCTCGACGCATACACGCGCGACTTCGACGACCTCGTCGATCACGGCGCGGGGTGGCCGCCCCGGCTCGTGGCGTCGCGCATCGCGGCGGGAGAGGCGGCTCGGCGCGCGGCCGAGACGGCGCTCGCCTGCGCCGGGGGCGCGGGCTTCGACAACGGCAGCGAGGCGGGCAGGCTCCTCCGCGATGCGACCGCCGGGCTCTTCCACCCGCCGAGCACGGACGCCTCGCGCCCGATGTTCGCCGCCGCGCTGCTCGACCAGGGCTGAGCGGGGGCAGGCAGTTGGCGGATCCGGTCGTTCCGAAGGCGGGCTGATCCGGGCGCGTAGGTTCGCGTCGCACAGGGGATTCGGCGTCGTGCAGGGCGGACTGCGCAGCTCGCTACCGCGCGAGCGAGGATCCACTGCACGAAGGTCGGCGCGCCATCAGAAGCCGGGCCGCGGAGAAGATCAGGCGACCGGCGACGCCATTGTCGGCGGTCCCGGGCCACGATAGTCCGTGATCGCGGAGATCGGAAGAGGAGATCGAAGAGGCGATCGAAGCGGTGACCGAAGCGGCGTCTGCGAAGATGAACGCATGGATTCGCACGACCCCTTGGCGCTGGAGCGTCAAGTCTGCTTCGCGCTCACCGTCGCTTCGCGGGGCATCGTGGCGGCGTACAAGCCGGTGCTCGACCCGATGGGGATCACCCATCCGCAGTACCTCGTGATGCTCGCGCTCTGGGAGCACCGCTCGCTCGATCTGCGCACACTCGCCGAACTGCTGCATCAGGAGGCGTCGACCCTGTCGCCCCTGATCAAGCGCCTCGAGGCGCAGGGTCTTGCGCGCCGTGCCCGGAGCGCGAGTGACGAGCGCCGGCTCGAGATCACGCTCACCGAGGCGGGTGAAGCGCTTCGTACGAGTGCCGAGCAGGTGCCGATCCGCATGGCGGAGCGGCTCGGCATGACCGCCGCCGAGCTCGAGGCGCTGCACCGCTCCATGCTGCGCCTCATCGAGGGGAGCCGCGCGTCACTCGACGCAGACGAGGCAGTGCGCACCTGAAACGGCAGCGGAGCGCCGCACCTGTCTCTGGTCGCACTCTGCGACGAGATGCTACCGTTGCCGTAGAACTGCGCATATTGCACGATTTGGGGGCAGAATGCAGAAACGAAAGGCGAGCACGACGAGGCGTGTGCTCGGAGTGCTTGCCGCGTGCGCGATCGGCGCCGGAGTGCTGGTCGGCGGCCAGTTCAACGCGCCCCCCGCTCAGGCCCTCGACCTCCCGACGTGGGACGACGTGCAGAAGGCGAAGCAGAACCAGTCGACCGCGGCCGCGAAGGTGAAGGAGATCGAGTCGCTGATCGCCGATGGCGAGAAGGAGCTCGATCGACTGCGCAACCTGCACTCGACGACCATCGAGGAGCTGCACGAGGCGGAGGACGCGCTGGCTGCGGCGTCCGAGAAGGCCGCGAATCTCGAGACGCAGGCGGAGGCGAGTCGCAAGGAGGCCGACGAGGCCGCCGATCGCGCCGGGGCACTCGTCGCGCAGATGTACCGATCGGGCGGGGTGGATCGCAGCGTCGAGATGTTCCTCGACGCCGACGGCAGCACCGCCGACGCGCTGCTCGACCGCATGGCCTCGATGTCGAAGGCGACGGAGCGCAACACGACGCTCTCGCAGGAGGCGGAGCAGGCCGCGAACACCGCCGACACCCTCGGCAAGCAGGCGGAGGCGGCCGCGCAGGAGCGTGAAGAGCTGCGCCAGGTGCAGCAGGAGAAGGAGCAGGCCGCTGCTGAGGCCGTCGAGGGCCAGGGCGAGAAGGTCAGGAAGCAGGAGGAGCAGCAGAAGACGCTGGAGACTCAGCTCGCAGCGCTCAAGGACACCACGACGAAGACCGTCGAGGGGTACGAGGAGCGCCTGCGCATCGAAGAGGAGCAGCGTCGCGCTGAGGCCGAGCGCCTGCGCAAGGAGGCCGAGGCGGCGCGCAAGGCCGCCGAGGAGGAGGCGGCGCGCCGTGCCGCAGCAGGCGGCGGCGGTGGCGGCGGCGGCGGTGGCGCCCCGGCACCCGGCGGCGGTGGCGGTGGCGGTGGCGGCGGTGGCGGCGGCGCCCCGGCACCCCCCAGCGGCGGCGGTGGCGGCGGATCGAACGGCTGGATGTACCCGACCGCGGGCTTCTACGTCTCCGAGGGCTTCCGGCCCCCGGGACGCCCCGATCACACCGGTATCGACCTCGCCACGGGATGCGGCACGCCCATCTTCGCGGCGAAGGAGGGCACCGTCGCGATGACCTACTGGGATGGTGGCGGCGGTGGCAACATGGTCACCATCAACCACCCGAACGGATGGCAGACGCGGTACGCCCACATGATCGGCTGGGCGATCGTCGGCCAGGGGCAGTCCGTCTCTGCCGGGCAGGTCGTCGGGTACGTGGGCAACACGGGCGCGAGCACCGGATGCCACCTGCACTTCGAGATGCGCCCGAATCAGGACAACGGCTGGTACGACTTCGTGAACCCCGCCTGGTACATCGCCTTCCCGTAACCGGAGAGGTGCCCAGAACGAGTGAGGGACTCGGGATCATCGCGATCCCGAGCCCCTCACTCGTACACGGGCGCGTCGGCGCCGGTCGACTCAGTGCCCTTCGTTCTTCAGGCGATCCTGCGCCTCGACGATGAGCTGCTCGGCGTCGGCCGCGGAGCCCCACGCGTCGACCTTGACCCACTTGCCCGGCTCGAGGTCCTTGTAGTGCTCGAAGAAGTGCTCGATCTCCTTGCGGGTGTACTCGGGGATATCCGCGACATCCTGGATGTGCGCCCAGCGGGGATCCTTGTGCTGCACGGCGATCACCTTGTCGTCGCCGCCGGCCTCGTCGCTCATCTTGAGCACGCCGACGGGCCGAACCTTCACGCCGACGCCGGGGAACACCGGGTAGTCGAGCAGTACGAGCACGTCGAGCGGATCCCCGTCCTCGCCGAGGGTCTCCTCGAAGAACCCGTAATCGGTGGGGTAGACGAAGCCGGTGTAGAGCACGCGGTCGAGGTACACCCGGCCGGTCTCGTGGTCGACCTCGTACTTGTTGCGGCTCCCCTTGGGAATCTCGATGACGGCGTCGAATGCTGCGGCCATGCGCGCTCCTCCGTGCTTTCTGTGAGCGGCCGCGAGCGGCCGGGTGTGCATATGCGGCTCCCAGGCTACCCGACCCCGCTCGCCGGGTACCGTTGAACTATGCTGCAGAACGCCTTGCTCGCCACGCGCCGTGCCGTCAGGGATGCGCTGCGCGAGGAGTTCGGGAGGAGCCGGCCCGGCAGCACGGGCCGTCGGGGACGCGTGCTCGTGGCGCTCTCGGGGGGAGCGGACTCCCTGGCGCTCGCGGCGGCGACGGCGTTCGGGGCGGCGCGTGAAGGCTTCTCCGCCGGCGCCGTCATCGTCGACCACGGCTTGCAGATCGGCTCCGACCGGGTTGCGGAGCAGGCGGCGGCGGGGGCGCGCGGGCTCGGGCTCGACCCGGTGCTCGTACGACGCGTCGAGGTCACGACGGGCGCGAGTACCGGCGGGCCCGAAGCAGCCGCGCGGAAAGCGCGGTACGCAGCGCTCGCGGATGCGGCGAGGGAGGTCGGCGCCGTCGCGATCCTGACCGCCCATACCCGGGATGACCAGGCGGAGCAGGTGCTGCTCGGCATAGCCCGCGGGTCGGGAACCCGCAGCCTCGCGGGCATTCCGCCGCGTCGCTCGCTCGATGCCGGGCTCGTGGTACTGCGCCCGTTCGTGCGGGCGGAATCGGCGATCACGCGTGCGGTCACGGAAGCGGCGTGCGCCGAGGCGGGGTTCGAAGCCTGGCAGGATCCGCAGAACGCCGACCGTGCCTACACCCGCGTGCGCGCGCGAACGACCGTGCTTCCCCTGCTCGAGCGCGAGCTCGGCCCCGGTGTCGCCGCCGCTCTCGCCCGGACCGCTGAGCTCGCACGGGAGGACGCCGAAGCGTTCGACACGATGGTCGCGGAGCAGATCGAGGAGATCGTCGAGCACGCCGAAGCCGGGATCGCCGTGTCAGTCGCCGCCCTCGCGGCGAACCCCGCCGCGCTGCGCCACCGGATCATCCGGCGCGTGGCGGAGGCCGAGTTCGGCCGCGAGCTCAGCCGGGAGCACACGCTCGCGGTCGCCGCTCTCGTGACGCACTGGCGGGGCCAGGGCCCGATCGAGGTGCCCGGCATCACGGTCACCCGCGTGAGAGGACGCCTCGAGTTCGTGCGCCGAACGGGGTCGCCGCGCCAGGCGGGGCCGCACACCGATGACGGGGGTCGGCCGGGCCAGGCGGACGAGCCTCGTGTCGCCGACTGCCGTGCGGCAGTGGAAGAATAGACCCATGGATGCGAAACATCTGGGCGATGAGCTCTCCGTCGTACTGCACACCGAAGCCGAGCTGCACCAGCGGCTCGCCGAACTGGCTCGGGAGATCGAGGCCGATTACGCGGAGGAGCCGCCGCTTCTCGTCGGCGTGCTGAAGGGCGCCGTCATGGTGATGGCCGACCTCGCCCGCGAGCTCCGCTTCCATGCGCAGATGGATTGGATGGCGGTGTCGTCGTACGGCGCCAGCACGAAGTCGAGCGGTGTCGTGAAGATCTTGAAGGATCTCGACGCCGACATCACGGGGCGCGACGTGCTCATCGTCGAGGACATCATCGATTCGGGGCTCACGCTCTCATGGCTCAAGGAGAACCTCGAGAGCCGCGGCGCCAAGTCGGTGCGCATCTGCACGATGCTCCGCAAGCCGGAGGCGCTCAAGGTCGAGGTGGATGTCGCCTACGTCGGCTTCGACATCCCCGTCGAATTCGTCGTCGGCTACGGCCTCGATTACGCCGAGAACTACCGCAACCTGCGAGACGTCGCAGTACTCGCCCCGCACGTCTACGGCGGCGAGTAAGCTCCTCGCTCGGCTCGGGCGCCGGGTCATCGGATGCGCCGTGAGCGGACACGCACTCGCGGCACAGACCGATGTCAGTGGCGTTGGCTACGCTTACCGATGCTGGATCTCCCGGCACGCTCCTTCTGAAAGGTCCAGACTTGGCAGAGAAATCGACGAAGAGCACTTCGAAGAGCCGTCGGCTCCTGCGCGGGCCGCTGCTCTACCTGATCCTCGCACCGATCATCGTGCTGCTCGGCTGGTCGCTGCTGTCCGGCGGAAGCACGCGCGAGGTATCGACGGATCGCGGTCTCGAAATGCTCGCCGATGGGAAGGCGCTGCACGCCGAGATCATCGACGGGGATCAGCGCGTCAATCTGAAGCTCGAAGAGGCCGATGAGAAGACGGGGTCGCAGGAGGTCTACTTCTACTACGTGGCACCGCGCGGCGTCGACGTCGTGGACGCGGTGGACAAGGCGGATCTCGAAGACGGCTACACCGATCAGGTGCCGCAGCCGAACCCGATCTGGTCGCTGCTCAGCTTCCTCCTCCCGCTCCTCATCATCGGCCTGCTGATCTGGTGGATGCTCTCGTCGATGCAGGGCGGCGGCCGCGGGGTCATGCAGTTCGGCAAGTCGAAGGCGAAGCTCGTCTCTAAGGAGACGCCGCAGGTGACGTTCGCCGATGTCGCCGGCGCCGACGAAGCCGTCGAAGAGCTGCACGAGATCAAGGACTTCCTGCAGGACGCCACCCGGTTCCAGGCGGTCGGTGCGCGCATTCCGAAGGGCGTGCTGCTCTACGGCCCTCCCGGGACGGGTAAGACGCTGCTCGCGCGGGCGGTCGCGGGCGAGGCCGGCGTGCCCTTCTACTCCATCTCGGGCTCCGACTTCGTGGAGATGTTCGTGGGCGTCGGTGCGAGCCGCGTGCGCGACCTCTTCAAAGAGGCGAAGGCCAACGCCCCGGCGATCATCTTCGTGGACGAGATCGATGCCGTCGGTCAGCGTCGCGGGCAGGGCATGGGCGGCGGTCACGACGAGCGCGAGCAGACGCTCAACCAGCTGCTCGTCGAGATGGACGGATTCGATCCGAAGACCAACGTCATCATGATCGCGGCGACGAACCGCCCCGACATGCTCGACCCCGCGCTGCTGCGCCCCGGGCGATTCGACCGCCAGGTCGGCGTCGACGCCCCGGACATGCCGGGCCGCCTGAAGATTCTGCAGGTGCACGCGAAGGGCAAGCCGCTCTCGAAGAACGTCGATCTCGAGGTCGTCGCTCGCAAGACTCCCGGCTTCTCCGGCGCGGACCTCGCGAACGTGCTCAACGAAGCGGCGCTGCTCACGGCCCGCTCGAACGCGCAGCTGATCGACAACCGCGCGCTCGACGAGGCGATCGACCGCTCGATCGCCGGACCGCAGCGGCGCACGCGCCTGATGCGCGACCACGAGAAGCTCATCACCGCATACCACGAGGGCGGCCACGCGCTCGTGGCCGCCGGCCTCAACCACACCGATCCGGTGACGAAGATCACGATCCTGCCGCGCGGGCGAGCCCTCGGGTACACCATGGTGATCCCGCTCGAGGACAAGTACTCGGTGACGCGCAACGAGCTGCAGGATCAGCTCGCGTACGCGCTCGGCGGCCGTGTCGCCGAAGAGCTCGTGTTCCACGATCCGACGACCGGCGCGGGCAACGACATCGAGAAGGCGACGAGCACCGCTCGCAAGATGGTGACCGAGTACGGCATGTCGGCCACGGTCGGCCCCGTGAAGCTCGGTCAGGCGCAGCCGGGTGCGTTCATGGGCGAGTTCGGGCAGAGCCGTGACTACTCCGAAGGCGTCGCCATCACCATCGACTCCGAGGTGCGCGACCTGCTCGAGCAGGCGCACAACGAGGCGTACGAGGTGCTCGTGCGCAATCGGGATATTCTCGACGCCCTCGCTCGGGAGCTCCTCGAGAAGGAGACGCTCGACCACATCGAGATCGCCGAGATCTTCAAGGACGTGCAAAAGCTCGCTCCGCGCCCGACCTGGCTGTCGCACGACGGACGACCGGTGTCGAGCCGCCCGCCGATCGAGGTGCCGCCGGCGGTGCGCACCGACGACCGCGCGGTCGGCGACCCCGAGCCGGGTGCCGGCCTCGATCCCGAGGCGCCGAACGACGGCCCCGTGATCGCGGCGGACCCGGTGCCGGGCCCCGTCCCTCCCCAGGTGAGCGATGAACCGGGATTGCCCCCGCGCAACCTCGGCGCGCCCGGCGGCGACGATCGCGACGGCATCAAGTAGGTTGCATGGGTGACACGGTGGATCGGGAGCGAATCGCTTCGGCGGTGCGCGAGCTCATCAGTGCGATCGGGGAGAACCCCGACAGCCCCGAGCTCGCGAGCACGCCGTTTCGCGTCGCCGACTCGTACGCCGAGTTCTTCTCGGGCGTCGGCCGCGACCCCTCCGTGCTGCTCTCCGATTCCGTTCCCGTCGGCGACGACACGGGCGAGCTCGTGGTCGTGCGCGACATCGCGCTGCGGTCGATGTGCGAGCACCACCTGCTTCCGTTCCGCGGGCGCGCCCACATCGCGTACCGACCGAACGAGCGCGTCGTCGGGCTCAGCGCCGTGCCGCGCGTCGTCGACGTGCTCGCCGCCCGCCCTCAGATGCAGGAGCGGCTCGGTGAGCAGATCGCGCAGACGCTCCACGACGGGCTGAACCCCCACGGCGTGCTCGTAGTGCTCGAAGCCAGCCACGGCTGCGTCGCCGATCGGGGCGTGCGCCAGAGCGACTCGACGATCGTCACCGTGGCATCGCGGGGGGTGCTCGCCGACGCTGCGGAGCAGGCTGCGGTCTTCGCCCTCATCGGTCGCACCGGGAGCGGCAGCGCCGGGAGCGGTTCCGCAGAGAGCGGCGTCGCGTGATCGTGAGCGAGGCTCGCCCCATCGTGATGGGCGTGCTCAACGTCACCCCGGACTCCTTCAGCGACGGCGGCGCCTACTCGGAGCACGATGCGGCGATCGCCCGCGGCATCGAACTCGTGCGCCTCGGCGCCGACCTCGTCGACGTCGGCGGTGAATCGACCCGGCCGGGAGCAACCCCCGTGAGCAGTGTCGACGAGCAGGCGCGGGTGCTTCCGGTGATCGGCGCGCTCGCCGAACGCGGGATCCAGGTATCCGTCGACACGCTGCACGCCGAGACCGCTGCCGCGGCTGTCGCGGCGGGCGCACGCTGGATCAACGACGTCTCCGGCGGGTTGCACGATCTCGAAATGCTCGGCGTCGCCGCAGACGCCAGTCGTCGCTCCGCGGTCTCGTTCATCATCGGGCACTGGCGCGGCATCCCCGACCCGGCGCACGTGCGATCCGACTACGCGGATGTCGTGAGCGAGGTGGTCGCTGCTCTCGCCGAACGCGCCGAGGCCGCCGTCGCCGCCGGGGTGGATGCGGCGCGCATCGTGCTCGACCCGGGCCTCGGCTTCGACAAGACCGGTGCCCAGGGGTGGCAGCTGCTCGCCGGAATCGACGAGCTGCGCGCGCTCGGCTTCCCGGTGCTCGTCGGCGCGTCCCGCAAGCGCATGCTGGGGGAGGCGCTTGCCGAGCTGCCCGCGTCACCTCGCCGCCCCTCAGGCGGGGGTGCGCCCGCGCACGAGCGCGATCTGGCGACGGCGGTCGTGAGCGCGTTGGCCGCCGACGCCGGAGCGTGGGGCGTGCGCGTGCATGACGTGGCGGGCACGCGCCAGGCGCTCGCGGTGCAGGCGGCGTGGAGCGCCGCGCGCCGCGGCCCCGCATCGCCTGCGCGCGCGAACGACCCACAGCGCGTTAATGACGCACAGCGGGCGAGTGACCTGCCTGCTGACCGGATCACCCTCACGGGTCTCGAAGTGTTCGCGCACCACGGCGTCTTCGACTTCGAGCGCGCCCAGGGCCAGCGCTTCCTGATCGACGCGGAGGTCGCGGTCGACCTCGCGGGCGCCGCGGCCGACGACGCACTCGCTCGGACCGTCCACTACGGCGAGCTCGCCGATGCCATCGCCGACGCTGTCGGTCGTGACCCGGTCGACCTCATCGAAACGGTCGCGGAGCGGATCGCGGATGTCGCGCTCGGGTTCGACGGCGTGCGCTCCGCCACCATCACCGTGCACAAGCCCGATGCTCCCATCGGGCGGACGTTCTCCGATGTCTCGGTCACCGTCGTGCGCGACGCAGCGAGCAGGGCGAAGCCGTGATCGCGCAGCTGGTTCCCGTGCTCTTCGCCTTCGGCGCGAACCTCGGCGACCGCGGAGAGACCATTCGCGAGGCGCAGCGCGCCCTCGCCGAGACCGCGGGCATCGCCCGATTCGCTGCGTCTCCGCTGCGGGAGACGATCGCGTTGACTGCGGCCGGGCCCGATCCCGATGCTCCGCGCTACGTGAACGGCGTCGCGTCGGCGGTCACAACGCTCGATCCCCATGCGCTGCTCGACGTGATGCAGGCCATCGAGGCGGAGCACGGACGCGTGCGCGAGACGCGCTGGGGCGATCGCACGCTCGACATCGACCTCGTGCTCTTCGGCGGTCGCGTTATCTCCGACGATCGCCTGCACGTGCCGCACCCCCGTGCCCATGAGCGCGACTTCGTGCTCGCCCCGTGGCTCGACCTCGACCCCGACGCCGTGCTGATGGGGCACGGCCGGGTGGCGGATCTGCTCGACCGGATCGGCGACACCACGGTGCCGCTGCAGGAC
The DNA here is from genome assembly GCF_037619215.1 of Leucobacter sp. USCH14. NCBI lineage: Bacteria > Bacillati > Actinomycetota > Actinomycetes > Micrococcales > Microbacteriaceae > Leucobacter > Leucobacter sp. USCH14. Next base: position 224,470 of record NZ_JAQPZP010000003.1, on the reverse strand, counting down.
GACCGAGGGGCGATTCGAGGTCGGACCGCGCCCCGAGACACGGGAGCGCTCGATGAGGAGGATTGAGCGCAGCAACCCGCTCGGTGCTCTCGCAGCGGCCGCGATGGGCGCGGCCGTCGGGCTCGTCGTCCAGTTCGCGCTGTCGAGTCGCGGGCACGCACCCCTCTCACCCCCGCTGTCGCTCGCCGCGTCCCTGGTGCTGGTCGCCGGGGTGCTGCTCGTCTTCGGCTTGCGCCTCCGCCGCCAGATTCGCACGCAGCCGGGCGCGATCGACCCGTTCCACGCCGTTCGGCTGCTCGTGACGGCGCGCGCCGGCCAGATCGTCGGCGCCCTGTTCGGCGGATTCGGCTTCGGGTTGCTGCTGTCGCTCACCGGGCGGAGCGTCGCGGCGAGCTCGACCACGTGGCTGCCCATGGTGCTGGTGATCGTGTCGGGAGCCGCGCTGTTCGCGTGCGCGGCGCTCGTGGAGCAGTGGTGCCGCGTTCCGCCGGGGGATGATCCCGAGGAACGCGGCGACATGGACCCGGAGCCCCGCCCCGCCGACCCGGCCGTCACGCGAGACCGCTGACCGCAGACCGCTGACCGCTGACCGGAGACCGCCTGGGGCCTAAGCTGGAGACATGACTACGGGTGGTGTCGACGCAGCTGAGTCCGCAGCCGAATGGCAGACGGAACGGGTCGAGTGGAAGCGAGTGTCTCCGTCCTACGCATGGGCGGACCTGGCGGTGAACCTGGTCTTCGTCGTGGCGCTCGCCGCCGTGTTCGCGGTGATTTTCGTCTCGACGGAGGGGACGGCGCCGCTCTTCGTCAGCATCGGGCTGCCCGCGCTGACCCTGATCTTCCTGATCAACGCGATCTTCGCGTTCCGCCGCGTGCGCGCCATCGGGTACGTGCTGCGAGCGGATGATCTGCTCTTCCGACGCGGCATCATGTTCGAGCGCGTCATCGCCGTGCCCTACGGCCGCCTGCAACTCGTCGACGTCACTCGCGGGCCGCTGCTGCGCGCGCTCGGGCTCGCGACGCTCAAGTTCGTCACGGCTTCGGCGGCGACCGGCGTCAATCTGCCGGGCCTGCGGTACGAGGACGCCGAGCAGCTGCGCGATCGGCTCGTGGAGCTCGCCGAGGCGCGGAGGTCCGGCCTGTGACCGTCGACCCCGAAGTCGACGCCCAGCTGCCCGGGGCGTCCGACGCCGAGGGGTGGCGGCGCATGCATCCGTTGTCGCCGCTGCTCCGAGGCGGGCTGGCGCTGATCGTGATCGCCGGCATCATCGTCGCGAACTTCCGCGACCACTTCGTCCAGTTCTTCTTCGCGAACAACATGGGCGACGGGGATTCCTCGGTCGACGTCTCCGGCGACCGCGACCTCGTCGATGTGTACGAGTTCCTCGTCGCGGAGGGGCTCGTGCTCGTCGCACTCGGGGGAATCCTGCTGGTCCTGCTGCTGATCGTGCTGTTCTCCTGGCTTGCGTGGAGGTTCGCGACGTACCGCATCACCGAGGCGGCCGTCGAGGTGCGGAACGGCATCGTGTTCCGGTCGCACCGGCGCGCGCCGCTGGAGCGCATCCAGAGCGTGAACCTGCAGCGGTCCCTGCTGGCACGAGCGCTCGGTCTCACGAAGATCGAGGTCGTGACCGCGGGCCAGGGCGGGAAAGTCGAACTCTCATTCCTCGGTCACCGCGACGCGAAGACCGTCCGGGAGCAGATCCTGCAGGTCTCCGGCACCCGGCGTCGAGGCGGCGAGGCGCGCACGGTCGCGGAGGTCTCGGGCCCCGCTCCGGTCGGATTCGACGGATCCGTGCACGCGCAGGCGAGCGACGGGCTGACGGCTCGCGCGCACGATTTCATCGACACGGACATCGACCCCCGTGCGCTGGAGGCTCAGACCCTGGTGAAAGTGCCGGTGGGACGGCTCGCTGCGAGCATCGCGCTGAGCTGGGAGTCCGTCATCCTCGTGATCCTCATCATCGGCATCGTCATCGGCGGCGCCGTGCTGGAGGCCTTCCTCATCTTCGGCGTCGTCCCGCTGCTCATCGTGATGGCGAGCGTCATGTTCGGGCAGTTCAACAAGGGGTTCAACTTCACGCTCTCGCGCACCGATGATGCGGTGCGCACGGGCTCGGGCCTCACGTCGACCATCACGGAGTCCATCCCATTCGGGCGCATCCACGCCGTCGAGGCCCGTCAGCCGCTCCTCTGGCGCCCGCTCGGCTGGTGGAAGGTGCGCATCACGACCGCCGGCCATTCCGTCGCCCAGGGCGGGCAGAACGCCACGCAGAACGTCGTGCTGCCCGTCGGGCGGGAATCCGATGTGCTCCGGGTGATCGAGACGCTGCTCCCCGGCACCGGGGACGAGGCCCACGAGATCGAGACGCTCCGCGACGGCCTGGTCGGCCCCGCCCGGAGCTACGTCCGCGGCGGCCGTCGATCGGGCGCGGTGCTGCTCTGGGGCCGGCGTCGCGCCGGCCTGCGCATCGAAGACACCGGCGGCGACGATGCGACGCTGCGCATCCGCCGCGGCGTGCTGACGCGGTCGCTGTCGATCATGCCGATCCTGCGCGCGCAGTCGATCCAACTGCGGCGGCCCCTCGTGCACCGCATGCTCGGCCTCGGATCGATCTCGGCGCACACGGTGCTCGGGCCGGTGCGCATGGAGATGCGCGGCATCGAACTCGGCACCGCCCGCGAGATCTTCGACGCACTCGCCGCTCTGGTGCTCCGCGTGCAGGGCGCTGAGGCGCAGCGCATCCTCGAGGCGCGTGACGCAGGCCCGGTGCCCGAAGCGTGAGCGCGGGTGCTGCCGCCTCCCGGCTCGGCATCGGCGTCATCGGCTCCGGTCGTGTGGGGCCGGTGCTCGCACGTGCGCTCGCGGGAGCCGGTCACGCCATCGTGGGTATCACCGCGTCGAGCGATGACGGGCGCGAGCGGGCGGCGACCATGCTGCCGGGCGTGCCGGTGCTCGAGGTGGCCGAGGTGGTGCGACGGTCCGAACTCGTGCTCTTCGCAGTGCCCGGCGGAGAACTTCCCGACCTGATCGCGGGCCTCGCGGCGACCGGCGCGTGGCAGCCCGGGCAGCTCGCGATCCACACCGCCCCCGAGCACGGCTACGGGGTGTTCGCCCCGGCGCTGTCGGCGGGGGTGATCCCGCTGGCGCTCCACCCCGCCATGGTGTTCACTGGCACGAGTCTCGACCTCACCCGGCTCGCCGAGGCGACGGTGGCGGTCACGGCACCCGCGCCCGTACTGCCGATCGGCCAGGCGCTGGCGGTCGAGATGGGAGCGGAGCCGGTGATCATCGCCGAGCAGGATCGCGCGGCCTATGCGGAGGCGGTCGGCGCCGCGGGCGAGTTCTCCCGGGTGATCGTGAGGCAGGGCGTCGACGCGTTGCGCGCGCTCGGCGTCGAGCGCGCCGACCGCGTCGTCGGCGGGATCGTGCGCGCCGCGGTCGAGGAGGAGCTGATCGCGGGGGAGCCCGACCCCGAGGTGTGACGTGCAGCCCTGCGCGCGACCGCCCGCTCGCCGGGCACTCCGGCGAGCGGAAGCTAGGATGGGTCGGTACGCCGACACGATCCGGAGGACCCCGCCCCCATGAGCGAGCAGACCGCAGCCCCCGCAGAGAGCGCCCCCGAGGCGACCGCCGAAGAGATCTTCGAGCAGAAGCGGGTGCGTCTCGAGAAGCGCGACCGGCTGAACGCCGACGCGGACCTCGCGGGAGGCGCCTATCCCGTCACCCTGCCGGTGACGACGACGATCCCGGCGGTCCGCGCCGAGTACGGGCATCTGGAGCAGACGCCGGATACGGCTTCCGGCGACGTCGTGGGAATCGCCGGGCGCATCGTCTTCCAGCGCAATACGGGAAAGCTGTGCTTCGCGTCGCTGCAGGCGGGCGACGGCACGCGCATCCAGGCGATGGTGAGCCTCGCCGAGGTGGGCGAGGAGTCGCTCGCCCGCTACAAGGAGCTCACCGACCTCGGCGACCACCTGTTCGTGAGCGGCGAAGTGATCTCGAGTCGTCGCGGCGAACTCTCGATCATGGTCCGGGAGTGGGCGATCGCCGCGAAGGCGATCGCGCCCCTGCCCAACATGTACGCGGAGCTCAACGAGGAGACGCGCATCCGCCAGCGGTACCTCGATCTCATCCAGCGCGAGCAGGCGCGCATCAACGTGGTGACCCGCGCGCGCACGATGGCCAGCCTGCGCCGCACGTTCGCCGAGCGCGATTTCATCGAGGTGGAGACCCCGATGCTGCAGACGATGCACGGCGGCGCTTCCGCCCGCCCGTTCGTCACGCAGTCCAACGCCTTCGACACCGAGCTGTACCTGCGCATCGCGCCCGAGCTGTACCTGAAGCGCGCGGCCGTCGGCGGCCTCGAGCGCGTCTTCGAGATCAACCGCAACTTCCGCAACGAAGGAGCCGATTCGACCCACAGCCCCGAGTTCGCGATGCTCGAGGCGTACGAGGCGTACTCGGACTACCACGGGATTGCCGACCTCACGCAGCTGCTGATCCAGAACGCCGCTCTCGCGGCGAACGTCGGCACCGAGCGCGAGGGCACCCATGTGGTGCAGTGGGCGGACGGGACACTCTTCGATCTCGGCGGCGACTGGGATCGCATCTCGATGTACGGCACCCTCTCCGAGGCGGCAGGCCGGGAGATCACACCGGAGACGAGCGTCGCCGATCTGCAGGCGCTCGCCGACGCCGAGGGCGTCGAAGTGCATCTGCCCAATCACGGCAAGCTCGTGGAGGAGCTGTGGGAGCACTTCGTGAAGGACGGCCTGACCCGCCCCACGTTCGTCATGGACTTCCCGGTCGAGACGAGCCCGCTCACGCGCCATCACCGCTCGATTCCGGGTCTCGTGGAGAAGTGGGATCTCTACGTGCGCGGCTTCGAACTGGCGACCGGGTACTCGGAGCTCGTCGACCCGGTGGTGCAGCGCGAGCGCTTCACCCAGCAGGCCGGGGAGGCGGCTCGCGGCGACGATGAGGCGATGCCGATCGACGAGGACTTCCTGCGTGCGCTCGAGCACGCCATGCCCCCGTCGGGCGGTATGGGAATGGGCATGGATCGACTGCTCATGGCTCTCACCGGGCTCGGGATCCGCGAGACGATCCTCTTCCCGCTCGTCAAGTAGCGCCGACTCAGCTCCCCAGGTTTTCGCGCGGGAGCGCAAGTACACTGGGGGAACTATGGACAATTGGTGGTTGAACGCGGTCTGGTCGCTGACCCCGACCGTGCTGATCGGCATCTTCTTCTGGCTGGTGCTGCGGCTGATTCTGCGCGCCGACCGAACCGAGCGCCAGGCCTACCAGCGCATCGAAGCCGAGGAGCGGGCGAAGGCGGGCCTTCCGGCGCGCGACGACGCCTGAACGCGCCCCGTCCCCGATACAGTTGACATGAGCGCACTCGCGCGTTCATGGCGCTGAGGTGACGGAGGGGGCCGGATGAGTTTCGACTGGCTCGGGGTGAACTGGCCCGTCGTCTGGGCCTGGTTCGTGCTCGTCGTCGACAACCTGATCCGCATCATCGCGATCTTCGTCGTGCCTCGCAATCGGCGCCCGACCGCCGGAATGGCCTGGCTCATGGCGATCTTCGCCCTGCCGGTTCCGGGGCTGCTGCTCTTCCTCATCATCGGGAGCAAGCGGCTGCCGCGTTCGCGCGAGCGCAAGCAGGAGGCGATCAACCACTTCGTCGCGCAGATCGCCGACCAGGAGGAAGCCGACCTCATCACGCCGCCCGAGCGATTGCTCCCGGGCCTCGACAGCGTGGTGAAGCTCGGCAGGCAGCTGGGCGCGCAGCCGATGCTGCAGGGCAATACCGCGTCGCTCTGCATCGACTACGAGGAGTCGTTCGCGCGCATCGCCCGAGCCATCCGTGCGGCGCAGAGCTACGTGCACGTCGAGTTCTACATCCTCGTGCACGACGAGACGACGAACGACGTTTTCGCGGCGATGCGCGAGGCGGTGGCTCGCGGCGTCACGGTGCGCGTGCTGCTCGATCACATCTCGGCGGTGCGCAACCCGGGGTCGAAGCGCACCGCGCAGAGCCTGACCGAGATCGGGGCCGAGTGGTCGTACATGCTTCCCGTGCGGCCCTGGCGCGGGGAGTACCAGCGCCCCGACCTGCGCAACCACCGCAAGATCGTGGTCGTCGACGGCGCGGTCGGCTTCATGGGGTCGCAGAACCTCGTCGATTCCACGTACAACAAGCGGTCGAACCGGCGGCGCGGGCTGCACTGGAAGGATCTCATGGTGCGCGTCGAGGGGCCCATCGTGCTGGGTCTCGAGGCCGTGTTCCAGGGCGACTGGTATCTCGAAACCGGCGAGTACCTGACGAACCTCTCCGAGGAGGCGTTCACCGTCGACCAGCCCGGCGAGCTCGACTGCCAGATCGTGCCCAGCGGCCCCGGATACGCGGGGGAGAACAACCTGCAGGTGTTCGTGGCGCTCATGTACTCCGCGCAGCGGCGCATCAGCATCACGAGCCCGTACTTCGTGCCCGACGGCTCGATCATGAACGCGGTGCGCGCCGCAACGGCGCGCGGCGTCGAGGTGGAGCTCTTCGTCTCCGAGGTCGGCGACCAGGCGATGGTGTACCACGCACAGCGCTCGTACTACGAGGAGCTGTTGCGCGCCGGCGTGCGCATCATGATGTTCCGCCCGCCCTACATCCTGCACTCGAAGCACTTCACCGTCGACGAGGAGGTCGCGGTCGTCGGGTCGTCGAACATGGACCAGCGATCCTTCGGTCTGAACATGGAGATCTCGATGGTGGTGCACGGCGCCGAGTTCGTGCGCGATCTCGACGGCGTCACCGACTACTACCGCGAGAACTCGCGCGAACTGACTCTCGAGGAGTGGGAGAAGCAGTCGCTGCCCTCGCAGTTGCTCGACGGCCTCGCCCGCCTCACCTCGGCGCTGCAGTAGCGGCGCCCCTCGGCGCTCGGGCGCGGGCCGCCGGCGTCAGAACGCGTGCTGCTCCGCGGGCGTGCCGAGGCGGCGGATCGCGAATCGCGGCCCTTCCGCTGCACCGACGGCAGCTGCAGCCGCGGAGTCGACCGGCGCGACCAACCAGGCCTCCCCGTTGAGAATGCGCGGCGCTTCCACCCCGCTGAGGGCTGTGAGCGCCGCGCGGATGAGCGCACCGTGGGCGACGACGATCGCGCCGGGCGCCTCGTGCAGGATCCGCGCGAAGGCCGCGGCCCCGCGATCCGCGAGCGCCCCGAGCGCCTCCGCGTCGGGGACGTCGAGGCCGGGCCACCGCGCGTTCGCATCCTCCACGAGCAGGCCCTCCGCCGAGCCGAAGTCGCGCTCGATGACGTCGACGTCGATGTCGGCGGGCGGGAGCCCGAGCCGATCGGAGATGATGCGCGCGGTCGCCGCGGCGCGGCTGAGGGGAGAGGTGATGACGCGCTGCCAGGGGCCCTCGCCGTGCAGCAGCTCGGCGATCTCACCAGCCTGCGCGTGCCCGCGCTCGTTCAGCGCGATGTCGGTGCGGCCCTGGATGCGTCTGCCGATGTTCCAGTCGGTCTCCCCGTGACGAACGATGACGATGGAGGAGGCGCGCGTATCGGGAAGACTCATGCTCCCACGCTAACCGTTCGGCGACGAGCACTCGCTGAGCCAGCCGTTCCCGAGTTCGTCGTGCTCGCGCCCGCGGCGGTGTCGGGAGCATCGGAGTCGGTGTCCGCCCGGCGGAAGACCGAGGCCCGCTCGATCTCGACGCAAACGCGCGTGCCGGCGGCGCACCGCGCGCCCTGCGCGCGCGACCGGACCTCGAGCCCGTTCCACTCCAGCACCAGGTCGTCGCCGCCGCGGCCGAAGAGCGAGGAGGCGACGATCGCGGTGCCCGTCGCATCAGGGATCGCGCGCACGTGCTCGGGTTGCACGGCGAGTTCGACCGCGCTGTCGCGAACATGCTGCGCGCCTTCGATGCGCGAACGGTCGAGCACGAGCGGGTGGCCGTCGGCGCGGAAGCCGGCGGCATCGAGCGAGCCCGGGAGGATCGCCGCGTCCGACACGAACTTCGCGACGAACACCGAAGCGGGATCCTCGAGCAGTTCGGCGGGGGTGCCGACCTGCTGCACGCGACCGCCGTCGAGCACGACCACCCGATCGGCGAGTGCGAGCGCTTCACTCCGGTCGTGGGTGACGTGCACCACGGTGAGACCGAGGTCGCGGGTGAGGGCGCGGAGTTCGAGCCGCAGGCGATCCCGCAGCGGTTCGTCGAGCGCAGAGAGCGCTTCGTCGAGCAGCAGCACGCGGGGTCGGGCCACGATCGCTCGGGCGATCGCGACGCGCTGCCGCTGGCCGCCGGAGAGCGTGGCGGGATTGCGCCGCTCAGCACCGGCGAGGCCCACGAGGTCGAGGGCTTCGGTGACTCGGCGTCGGCGTTCGTCGCGCGAGACGCCGGCGCGACGCAGCGGGTATTCGATATTGCGTCCGACGCTCCAGTGCGGCCAGACCGCGTGCTGCTGGAAGACCATCCCGAGCCCGCGTCGTTCGGGCTCGACGCTGCGGCCCGGCGACGCGACGACGGCGTCTCCGATGCGCACGGTTCCGGCCGTCGGCGTGATGAAGCCGGCGACAGTGCGCAGCAGTGTGGTCTTGCCCGATCCGGAGGGCCCGACGAGCGCGACGAACTCGCCGTCTCCGATCTGGAGGTCGACGTCGGCGAGACCGAGGTGACCGCCGGGGTAGGAGAGGCTGACGGATTCGAGGGCGACGGAAGACACAGGGGTTCCTAACGTGGAGTGCGGGCGGTCAGGCCGAGGCCGGCGAGGCCGACCAGAGCGACGATCAGGGAGAGCGCCGAAGACGCGTTGTACGCGCCGGCCTGCTGCAGGTTGAAGATGACGACGCCGAGCGTCTGCGATCCGGGGGAGAGGAGGAGCACGGAGAGCGTCAGCTCGCGCACGGCGGTGAGGGCGACGAGGATCGCCCCGGAGATCGCGGCGGGGACGGCCATGCGGCATGAGATGTCCCAGAGCGCTCGCAGGCGGGAGGCCCCCGAGATGCGCGCTGCCTCCTCGGCGGTGGTCGGCGTCGCGGAGAGCGGTGCGTGCACGGACTGCACGACGAGCGCGAGGAACGAGGTCAGATAGGCGCAGAGGATCAGCCAGGGCGTGTTGTAGAGCCCGATCCTCGGAGCGATCACGAGCCACGCGACGGCGATCACGAGGCCGGGGATGGCCTGCGGAAGGAGGGAGAGGCCGAGCAGTGCGGAGTTGCTGCGAGCGCGGGTGCGCGTCACGATCGTGCCGATCCCGAGCCCGAGCACCCCGCAGATGAGCCCGGCGAGGGCGGCCAGCATGAGCGAGTTGCCGATGCCGGTGAGCGTGCCCGACGCGGTGAGCGCGCGCTCGAAGCTCGCCAGGGTGACGGTCTCGGCGCTCAGCGGCACGCCGGGTGCCGGAAGCAGGGATTGGATCGCAAGGGTGATGAGCGGGAGCACCGTGACCGCGAGTACGGCGACTGCGGTGAGCACGCCGACCGGAACCCGCGCCCGGCCGAGGGGGAGGAGCGCCGGTGCGCCGGCCTGGGCGTCGAGTTCGACACGGGTACGTGCGCGCAGCAGGTCGACCAGGACGCCGAGCAGCGCGATGACGAGAAGTACGAAGCCGATCGCCGAGACGACTGCGAGCGGATCATCGGCGGTGCCCGACTGCAGGGTGCGGTAGACGAGGGTCGAGAGCGTGACGTAGCGCTGCGGGAGGCCGATGATCGAGGGGATGCCGAAGTCGGCGAGGTTCGAGACGGCGATCAGGGTGAACGACGAGAGCATGGCGGGGCGCAGGAGCGGCGTGGTGACCTCCCACAGTGCGCGCGGCGCCGACGAGCCGGCGATGCGCGCCGCCTGCTCGAGGTCGGCGGGGACGCGCCGGAGGGCAGCGGTGACGATGATCATCGCGATCGGGTAGCTGTGCAGGGTGAGGAGGAAGATCACGCCATCCCCGCCGTACAGATTCCAGAGCGGCGCGCCGAAGCGCTGCGTCCAGAACGTGTTGACGGTCGCCGACGGGCCGAGCAGGCTCAGCCAGGCGATGGCGCCGACGAACGGCGGCATGAGCATCGGGCTGAGTGCGAGCAGACGGAGCGCGCGGCGGCCCGGAAGGTCGGTGCGCTCGAGCAGCAGCGCGAGGGCGCTGCCGACGACGACCGCGAGCGCGCCGGAGACTGCGGCGGAGACGAGCGAGTTGCCCGCAGCTTCGAGCACGTCGGGATCCGCGAGCGTCGACCACCCGCTGCCGGTGACGGCGAGCGCGAGGATCGAGGCGATCGGAACGAGGATCAGCGCGGCGACCGCGCTCCACATCGCGACGCGCACCGCACCGAGTCCGTTGTACCGCGCTCGGGTGGGTGAATCGGCGCTGGCACCGCGGGCCCGACCGGAGTCGGTCGGGCCCGCGAGCGGCCGCGCGAGCGTGTTACTGGAAGAGGCCATTGAAGGTCTCGACGGCGTCGGCCTGGGAAGCGCGGATGGTCTCGAGGTCGGGGTTCAGCAGCACGACGTCACCGATCGCGGGTGCGCCCTCGGGGCTGTCGACGTCTTCGCGGATGGGCAGGTACGACTGCGACGCGGCGATCTCCTGACCCTCCTGACTGATGAGGAAGTCGACGAAGAGCTGCGAGGCCTCGGGCTCGGCCGTGTCGGCGAAGATGCCGACCGGCTGCGACACGAACGGGACGCCCTCCTCCGGATAGACGGCCTCGATGGGCGAGCCCGCCGACGCCAGGTCGCGCACGAGCGAGTCGACCACGATGCCGACCGGGCTGCTGCCGTCGGCGACCGCCTGGGAGACCGGCCCGTTGCTCTCGGCGATGAGCGGCTCGTTGGCGGCGAGACCCTCGAGCCAGTCCATGCCGAGCGACTCGTCGTTCAGCCACACCGCGGCGTTGTAGGCCGCGGCACCCGACACGTCCGGGTTCGGCATGGCGATCTTGCCGGCGTACTCGGGCTTCGTCAGATCCTGCCACGAGGTCGGCGCGTCGGTGATCACGTTCGTGTTGATCGCGATCACCGTGGGCAGCAGGCGCGTGCCCACGTAGAAGTGCTCGGGGTCGACGAGATCCTGGTTGATGGCGGCCGCCTCAGGGGATTCGTACTCGAGCAGCAGCTCCTGCTGCGCGTAGTCCTCGAACGTGCCCGCGTCGGCGGCGAGCAGCAGGTCGGCGCCGATGTCGCCGGCCTTCTCCTCCGCCGCGATGCGCGCGGTGAGGTCGCCGGTGCCGGCGCGGAAGACGTCGACCTCGATCTCGGGGTGCTGCTCGGTGAACGCGGCGACGATCGCGTCGATCTTCTCCTGCGGCTCGGAGGTGTACAGGGTGATCGTCGATGCATCGGCGGAGCCGGCCTCGCCGGAATCAGTGGCGTCTGCCGAGGAGGCGCACCCGGTGAGTGCGAGTGCCGAGAGAGCGAATGCGGCGATGACGCCGGTGGAGCGATTACGAGACATGGGTCACTTTCTGTGCAGTGCGGGTGATGGGTTGGGTGAAGAGGGGTTCGGGGGAGTGCAGCGCGATGGCGGAGGCGCTGACACCGTCGCTCGTGAGCTGGACGAGCGAGAACATGGGCGAGTCGTGGCCGGCGACGGCATCGGGGCCGGCGTTCATCACCTGGTGGTATGCAAGGGACGGACCTACGAACACGGGAATGCGACGCATCGAGGCCGCCAGGCTGTGATGGAAGTGACCGGCGAGGATCGCCCGGACGTCGGTGCCGTCGAGCACGTCGAGCAGGGCCTCGGCGTTGCGCAGCCCCTGGCGCCGGAGCGTCGGTAGGGGCGACCCGAGCGGGGCGTGGTGCAGCGCGACGATCGTGCCGCGCTCCGCCGGCTCGGCGAGTTCGCGCTGAAGCCAGGCGAGCTGCTCGGCGTCGACGCTGCCCGCGCGGGAATCGAGGCGCACGATGCGGACGCCGTCGATGAGGTGCGCGGCGACGTGCCCGTCCGCGTGGCGGGGCAGATCACGCGCGGCAACCGCATCGTCGTGGTTGCCGAGAACGGTGAGCACCGGAGCGGCGAGCCGATCCTCGAGGCGTGCGCATGCCGCCGCGACCGCGGCGTACGCGCCCGGATTGCCCCGTTCGATCAGGTCGCCTGTCACGACGACCGCCTCGGGCGTGATGCCGGTCGCGAGTGCATAGTCGCCCACGCGCTCGAGCCGCCCCACCCCGTCGACCGCGTCGTAGAGCAGGCCGCTCTCGGTGGCGTGGAGGTCGCTGACGTGGAGCACCGTGAAGCGACCGGTGTCGCGACTCATGCGACCGACCCGGAGGCGATCACGGCATGCGCATCCGCGCGATCCGCGAGAGCGGCGAGATGGTCGCTCGTGGCGCCGTGGGAGCGGAGGTAGTGCTCGACCCCTCCCAGTTCGTCCACGATGTCGAGCGCAGACTCGAGCGCCTCAGCCGGGCTGTCGAGGTGCAAGCGCTCCGAAGCGGCGCGTGCCGATGCCGAGAGCACGAGCCCCGACAGCTGCGCCGCCGCGATCGCCTCCCGCGCCGGGCGCACGGTCGAGCCTGACATCGCGTAGTCGGCGACGACCTCGGTTCGGGCGTCTCCGGCCGCGAGACGGGCGAGGGCGACGACGAGCCCCGTGCGGTCCTTGCCCGCGGTGCAGTGCACGACGACGGTGCCCGGGTGCTCGGCGATGGCGATCACGGCGGCGGTGAGGCGGGCGCCGCGCTCGCGAACCAGGCCGGCGTAGACCTCTTCCAGCGTTCCCGCGCTGGGCGGCGTCTCACCGTACAGCGGCACCGAGCGGACGGGGATCTCGTGGCCGCGCTCGGCGTGCTCCGAGGTCTCCCGCAGGTCGATGATGAGGTCGACGCCTGCGTCGCGAAGCGCGCGCTCGCCGCCGGGCGTGAGCGCATCGAGACCTGCCGAGCGCACGAGCCACGGCCTCCGGTGGTGACCGATGCCTCGCGCGTTGTAGCTGCCCTCGAGCGAAATGACGTGCACTGCTGCGATCTCCTGCCGGTCGAGCCCGTTACAGCGGGCGTGAAATGCGATTACAGGAGCAGCATCTCGGGGTCAGGTGTCGCGATGGTGAACGCGCGGGGTCGTGCGTCTGACGGGCCGGGGAAGGGAAGAAAACCTCCTGATCAGCGGCGGTTACGGTGGGGAATCCGCGAGCGCGTCGGCGACCACTTCGCGCATGTCGTCGGCGTCGGTGCTCGATCGGAGACCCGCGACTTCGGTGATGAGCGCCTGCAGCAGCACGGAGTGCCCGAGGCGGCTGAAGAACGGATCGACCGTGTGCGGGGCGCCCACGGCCCCGGTCGAGAGCGAGATGTGCGAGAGCTCCGCGAGCGGGGCTCGATCGTAACTGCACAGCGAGACCACGCGGGCGCCTCGTTTGCGAGCGGCCCGCACCGTCGCGAGTGTGTGCGCGTTCGCCCCCGAATGGCTCAGTGCGAAGCAGACGTCCGCTTCCGTCAGGCTGTGCGCGGCGAACTGCTGCGCGAGGATGTCGAGGGGGGCCTCCACGGGCCGGCCGATCGTCGCCAGGCGCATCGCGGCGTCTTGGAGCGGCGGTGCCGAGAAGCCGTTCGCGGCGCAGACGACGCGGGATGCGCCCGCGATCAGGGCCGCTGCGTCGGCGAGAGCGGCGCGGTCGATCGAGCTGCGCCCGACGAGCAGCGCAGCGCGCGCGCTCTCGAACACCTCGTCCACGGGGTCTCCCGGAGTCTGCGCCTCGGCGTTCGGCGCCGGCACCTCCCGAGCCAACTCGAGACGCAGATGCTGGAAGCCGCGGAAGCCGAGGCGCTGGCAGGCGCGGATCACGGTGGCGGTCGAGGTCCCCGCCGCCTGGGCCAGTTCCTGCGTCGACCACTGCGGCACCTCGGCGGGCCGCTCGAGAATCACCCGGGCGACGGCGCCTTCGCTCTGCCCGAGGCTCGCGGCGAAGGCGCGGATCAGCGCGAGCGCCGACGCGGGCGCTGAGGGCGAAGGCGGGGTCGACGGCATGCGTTCACGGTAGGCGCCCCCGGTGAACGCGAGGTGTCGGTGCGATGGACTGCGCGAGTCCGCTTCTCGTGCCGGGCGCCCGCTCCCGGCCAAGCATCACCTCGCGATGACGAGCAGTTCGCCGACCTCGCAGCCGAGCGCGCGGCAGATCGCAGTGAGGGTCGAGAACCGGATCGCGCGGGCGCGGTCGTTCTTGAGCACCGAGAGATTCACCAGGCTCACTCCCACCATCTCGCTGAGCTGCGTGAGTGTGAGGCCGCGGGCGGCGAGCAGCTCGTCGAGGCGGCAGTGGATCGCGTGGCCCTCCTCCTGGTCGACCGGCGTCATACGAGTCCCTCGGTCTCGCGCTGGAGGCGCACGGCGCGCCGAAGAGCGATGTCGACGAGCCCGAACGCGGTGAAGGCGAAGAGGACGAGCCCGTACCAGCCCCACCATGTCGGGCTCCCGGTATCGGCGGCCCGCACATCCAGAACGGCAGCGACGCCGTTTGCAGCGAAGTGCCAGAGGGCGAATGCTGCGAATGCCCCACCTGACCCACTCCAGAGCGCTGTGGTGAGGGAGCGGCTGGTGGTGCGTGTGAAGAATGCCCCGCGGAGAACGCTCCAGGTCACGCGTGCTGTGGATGCGATGACGATGAGCGCGGCGATTGCGGCGACCGTGATGGCGAGGGCCAGACTCCCGGTCGAGATCGGATTCACGCCGGAGACGATGACGTCGATCCGGTTCGCGACTCCGCTGACCGCTTCGGCGGGTATGGCCCCGTCGGCGCCGTAGTCGGTCAGTCCCTCCGCGGTGATCTCCTGCGCCTGGATCGGAAGCGTCCAGACGATGCCGCCCGGAACGAAGCGCCGAGCGAACTCCGAGATGGCGAGGCTGATGACGGCGATGGCCGCGACGACGCTCAGGGTGAGTACGGCGGTCGCATCGATGCGGATGCGGCGCGGGCTCGGTTCCCGCGGTGCCCAGGGCTGCCGCTGGTGTGTGGACATCTCGACTCCTTATCGATCATCGTTATTATCGGTGATCGATAAGTTACGCGGGCTCCAGGGGAACTGTCAACCGCCCGTCACGCCTGCGGCGAACACGGCCCCGCGATCCGGCATCACCACGTAGCCTGTTTGCATCGGCGGCGCCTCTCCCGTGCAACAGGCGTCGCAAGGAGGTAGGAGATGTTCGAGAGATTCACTGATCGTGCTCGCCGGGTTGTGGTGCTCGCCCAGGAAGAGGCGAAGATGCTCAACCACAATTACATCGGCACCGAGCACATTCTGCTGGGCCTGATCCACGAGGGTGAGGGCGTTGCGGCGAAGGCGCTCGAGCAGCTCGAGATCTCGCTCGACGCGGTGCGCGCTCAGGTGACCGACATCATCGGCACCGGGCAGCAGCCGCCGGCGGGGCACATCCCGTTCACGCCGCGTGCCAAGAAGGTGCTCGAGCTGAGCTTGCGCGAGGCGCTGCAGCTCGGCCACAACTACATCGGCACCGAGCACATCCTGCTCGGGCTCATCCGCGAGGGCGAGGGCGTCGCCGCGCAGGTGCTCGTGAAGCTCGGCGCAGATCTCAACCGCGTGCGCCAGACGGTGATCCAGCTGCTCTCCGGCTACCAGGCCGGCAAGGAGAGCGCGACCGTGGGTGCTCCGGAGTCGGGCGGCGAGTCCAAGGGCTCGCAGGTGCTCGACCAGTTCGGCCGCAACCTCACCCAGGCTGCGCGCGAGGGCAAGCTCGACCCCGTCATCGGGCGCGAGAAGGAGGTCGAGCGGGTCATGCAGATTCTCTCGCGCCGCTCGAAGAACAACCCCGTGCTGATCGGCGAGCCCGGCGTCGGCAAGACCGCCGTCGTCGAGGGCCTCGCGCAGGCGATCATCAAGGGCGAGGTGCCCGAGACGCTGAAGGACAAGCAGGTCTACGTGCTCGACCTCGGCTCCATGATCGCCGGCAGCCGGTACCGCGGCGACTTCGAGGAGCGCCTGAAGAAGGTCACCAAGGAGATCCGAAACCGCGGCGACATCATCATCTTCATCGACGAGATTCACACGCTCGTGGGTGCGGGTGCCGCGGAGGGCGCGATCGACGCCGCCAACATCCTGAAGCCGATGCTTGCGCGCGGCGAGCTGCAGACCATCGGCGCCACCACGCTCGACGAGTACCGCAAGCACTTCGAGAAGGACGCGGCGCTCGAGCGCCGGTTCCAGTCGATCCAGGTCGCCGAGCCCTCGCTGCCGCACTCGATCAACATCTTGAAGGGCCTGCGCGACCGCTACGAGGCGCACCACAAGGTGTCGATCACCGACGGCGCCATCGTCGCCGCGGTGAATTTGGCCGATCGCTACGTGCAGGATCGCTTCCTGCCCGACAAGGCCATCGACCTGATCGACGAGGCGGGCGCCCGTCTCCGCCTGTCGATCCTGTCGAGCCCGCCCGAGCTGCGCGAGTTCGACGAGAAGATCGCCGTCGTGCGCGCCGAGAAGGAGCAGGCGATCGAGGGTCAGGACTTCGAAGCCGCCGCGAATAAGCGCGACGAGGAGAAGAAGCTGATCGCGGAGCGGCTGCGTCTCGAGAAGCAGTGGCGTTCGGGCAACGTCGCGACTCAGGCAGAGGTCGACGAAGGGCTGATCGCCGAGGTGCTGGCGCAGGCGACCGGCATTCCGGTCTTCAAGCTGACCGAGGAGGAGACCTCGCGGCTCCGCTTCATGGAGGAGGCCCTCCATCAGCGCGTCATCGGCCAGAACGAGGCCATCTCGGCACTCGCGAAGACGATCCGCCGACAGCGCGCGGGCCTCAAGGACCCGAAGCGCCCCTCCGGCTCGTTCATCTTCGCGGGCCCGACCGGCGTCGGCAAGACGGAGCTCGCGAAGGCGCTCGCCGAGTTCCTGTTCGACGACGAGGACGCGCTGATCTCGCTCGACATGTCCGAGTACGGCGAGAAGCACACCGTCTCGCGGCTCTTCGGCGCCCCTCCCGGGTTCGTCGGGTTCGAGGAGGGCGGCCAGCTCACCGAGAAGGTGCGCCGCAAGCCGTTCTCCGTCGTGCTCTTCGACGAGATCGAGAAGGCGCACCCCGACATCTTCAACTCGCTGCTGCAGATCCTCGAAGAGGGTCGTCTCACCGACGGCCAGGGCCGAGTGATCGACTTCAAGAACACCGTCATCATCATGACGACGAACCTCGGGTCCAGCGCGATCGCCGGAGGCCCCGTGGGCTTCCAGATCGAGGGCGACTCGTCGGTCGGGTACGACATGATGAAGGGCAAGGTCAACGAGGAGCTCAAGAAGCACTTCAAGCCCGAGTTCCTGAACCGCGTCGACGACACGATCGTGTTCCCGCAGCTGACCAAGCCGGAGCTGCTGCAGATCGTCGACCTGTTCGTCAAGCAGCTGAAGGATCGCCTGCTCGATCGCGACATGCACATCGAGATCTCGACGCCGGCGCGCGAGCGCCTCGCCGAAGTGGGCTACGACCCCACACTCGGTGCGCGTCCGCTGCGCCGGGCGATGCAGCGAGAGATCGAGGATCGCCTGTCGGAGCGCATCCTGAGCGCCGAGCTGCTGGCGGGCGATCTGGTGAAGGTCGACTTCGTCGACGGCGAGTTCACCTTCACCACCGAGCCGCGAGCCGATCGCGACCCGAGCGCTGCGTCGGCCTCCGCCGCGGCAGCGGTGGCGTCGACGGCAGCGACCCCAGGAATCACGGAGTAGCGTCTCACGCAGTGCAGGGGCCCGTTGCGCGAGCAGCGGGCCCCTGCTGCGTGTTCCGGCTCCGAGGTCGGGCCTAGACTGGAACGATGAGCGCCGCACCCGAGATCAGCATCCGCAGCGCGCGCACGGGCGACGTGCCGCAGATGGTCGCACTCATGGAGCCGCTCGTCGCGAGGCGCATTCTGCTCGGCAAGGACCTTGTCGATCTCTACGCGGCGGTGCCCGAGTTCCTCGTCGCGGTCGACGCGGAGGATGCGGTTGTCGGGTACGGCGCGGTGCACGTGATGTGGGAGCAGCTGGGCGAGGTGCGCACACTGGGCGTGGCCGAGGCGTGGCTCGGGCAGGGAGTGGGGCATCGGCTGCTCGTCGCACTCGAGGAGCGGGCCCGCGCTCTCGGCCTGCAGCAGCTGTTCTGCCTCACATTCGAGACCGACTTCTTCGGCAAGCACGGCTTCGAGCAGATGAGCGAGGACACCGAGCTGATCGCCGCCGAGGTGTACGCGGAGCTGCTCCGCTCGAGCGACGAGGGCGTGGCGGAGTTCCTGGATCTCGCCAGAGTGAAACCGAACACGCTGGGCAACACGCGCATGCTGAAGCACCTTTCGGGCGCTCCGGAGATACCCTGACGCCATGTCGACACTGAAGGACCCGGTCGGGCCGAAGGATCGCAAGGTCTACGTGCGCCGACGGCTGTTCGTGCTGCTGGGGCTGCTCGCCGTGATCGCGGTCGTCGTGCTGATCATCGTTCGACCCGGCTCGAGCGGCGGCGTCGCGAGCGCCGGCCAGGTCGAGGTGCCGGAGGATCTCGTCGAGTCCCCGTCCCCCGCATCGGACGAGGCGGAGGGCGGCGCCGGCGGCGAGGAGGGCGAGGTCGCGGCCTGCGCCGCGGGCCAGCTGACGGTCACCCCGGCGACCGACAAGGGGGACTATGCGGCGGGGGAGCTGCCGCAGCTCTCGCTGAGCGTGGAGAACACCGGCGAGGAGCCGTGCTCCGCAGATCTCGGCAGCGCGAACCTGCAGTTCGTGATCGCCAGCGGCGATGACGAGGTGTGGCGGTCAGCGGACTGTCAGGAGAACGCCGAGCACCTCGCCGTGATCCTCGAGCCCGGCACTCCCCTTGAAACCGAGGCGATCGCCTGGGACCGCACCCGGTCGAGCCCGGAGACCTGCGACATCAGCCGTGATGCGGTGAGTGCGGGCGGCGCGTCGTATCACCTCCGCACCACCGCCGGGGGCGTGCAGGGAACGGGAACCGCACAGTTCCTGCTCTACTGAACGCGTGCTGCTCACGCCGGTGACTCGGCTTCCTCGAGTCGCAGGGCCAGCCAGAGCTCGGCGCGATCATCGGGGTCGGTGACGGAGCGTCCGGTCGAGCGCTCGATGCGTGCCACCCGGTCGCGCAGCGTGTTGCGGTGAATCCCGAGAGCGGCGGCCGCGGGGCCGCGCTGCCCGTTCGCGATGAAGAGCGCGCGGAGCGTCTCGCGCAGGAGCGCGCGGTCCTCCTCGCTCATCGCCGCGGGGTCTCGCGCGTCGAACCGGTCGGAGAGCGGGCCGAGCACCCGACGCGACATCGAGGAGGGGTGGACGCGCGCTCGGGCGCCCTGGATGCCGGTGCCTTCGCCCCTGCGCCGATCGCCGGTGGGCGTTTCGGCTGCGTCGAGCTCGAGCAGTGCTTCCAAGAGGGGCGTGTCGCGATCCGCCCAGAGCACAACCGGTACTCGGGGTGCCGTGTAGAGCGGCGCGGTCGGGGAGAGCGTTCGCAGCCGGCTCGACGCCGATCGCCTGCTGTGCACCGCATCGTCGAGCGCCGACGGGCGGCCGACGACCGCGTCGAGGTTGGCCGATGCCGCGGACGCGAGGGCGGCGTCGAGGGCACCGGTGCTGTCGCCGACGATCTGCCACGCGCGAGCCACACCGGGCGCGGGGCTCGGCGAGTCGTTGGTCGCCACGAGCCGATCGAGCCCGGACCGGGGCCGCCGGCGCCACGATGCGACATCCTCTGCGGCGCCCTGCAGTGCGAGTACGCGTATGCGCTCGGGGGGCACGAGACCCGGGGCGAGGATCCCGATGCCGTGCACGTCTGTCTGCTTCGACAGGAGCGCGAGCGTCAATCGTTCCCAGCGCTCGCGTTCGCGCGCGTTCTCGGCGTGGTTCTCGCCGAGTGCGAGACCGAGCACCATCGCACCCGCCGCGACGATGGCGCGGCCCTCGGGCGTGAGCGGAGAGCCCTCCGCGATGGCCAACTGGAAGCGACCCCCCGCGTCGAGGTCGATGACCTCCGTGTCCGCTGATGCCGCTGCCGCGGCGAACCCGGCGGTCGCCGCCAGCGCGCCTCCGTCGGATCCGAGCAGCGCGAGGTGCTTGCCGGTGGCCTGAGCCAGGCTCGCCAACACCTCGGCCGGCTGCTGCTCGCCGCGCGCACCCTCAAGCAGGCGCTGCTGCGCCCGCAGCGCGCCTCGTGCAGCGCCGAGATCGTCCGCGCGCAGCAGCTCGGCGACCGCCTTGCTCACCGCGATGAACGGCACGGGGAGCGGAACCTCGAAGAGTGCGACGCGATAGGCGCTCGCGGCCTGCACGAGGGGCTGCGGGATCCGCTCGTGATTGACCCCGACACCGAAACCGATCGCGGCGACGCGCGCCCGATTCAATCCGGCGACGAAGTCGCGCCAGCGAGGGTCGTCGGGCGCGAGGGCGAGGCCCGTGGTGAGCACGATCTCACCGCCCTCCAGGTACGAGCCGAGGTCGAGCAGCTCGGTGTTCGACACCCAGGTGATCGTCGGATCTCCCGCGCCCGACTGCACGAGGCGCAGGTGCAGATGGGGAATTGCCAGGAGCTGCGAGAAGGCGACCATGGTGCGATTCTTGCACAGACTGGTAAGGCTTTGATATGCAATCCTGACGACGGTGGAATCGGGCGCGCGCCGTACACTGGCGGTACGCGAACGGCGCACGAGACGGATCTCGGATGACGCAGCCGCACGAACACCAAGGATGAGGAGCGCATCGATGACG
Source organism: Leucobacter sp. USCH14 (assembly GCF_037619215.1). NCBI lineage: Bacteria > Bacillati > Actinomycetota > Actinomycetes > Micrococcales > Microbacteriaceae > Leucobacter > Leucobacter sp. USCH14. The sequence continues at coordinate 203,795 of NZ_JAQPZP010000003.1, read as the reverse complement.
GGCACCGGGGAGCCGCAGCACGACGCCGCGAGGCAGGACGACGAGCGGCGAGGCGCCCTCCACGGGATCCGCGTCGCAGACTTCTCACGCGTACTCGCCGGGCCGCACGCCACGATGATTCTCGCCGATCTCGGCGCCGACGTCATCAAGATCGAGAGCCCCGAGGGCGACGGGACCCGGCAGTGGAGCCCGCCGGTGAATGCAGTGGGGCAGAGCACGTACTTCGCGGGAGTCAACCGGGGGAAGCGCTCCGTGGTCTGCGATCTCCGAGATGAGGAAGGGCTCGCTCGGGCGCGCGAACTCGCGCTCTCCGCGGATGTGGTCATCGAGAACTTCAAGCCGGGAACGATGGAGAAGTTCGGTCTCGGATACGACGCCGTTGCAGCCGAGAACCCCGGCGTGGTGTTCTGCTCGATCTCCGGATTCGGCGACACCGAGGGACGCGACCTGCCCGGGTACGATCTGCTCGTGCAGGCCGTCGGCGGCCTCATGAGCATCACGGGCCAGAGCGACGAGACCGGGGGAGAGCCGACGAAGGTCGGCGTGGCTCTCGTCGACATTCTGACGGGGCTGAACGCCGTCATCGGCATCCAAGCCGCGCTGCGAGCCCGTGACACCGAGGAGTCCGCCACCCCCGGTCGCGGGCAGCACGTCAAGGTGACCCTGCTCGGCTCGCTGCTCTCCGCGCTCGCGAACCAGGCCTCCTCGACCCTCGAAACCGGAGTCGCGCCGGGTCGCATGGGAAACGCGCATCCGTCGATCGCGCCTTATGAGACGTTCGCAGCCGCCGATCAGTCGATCGCGCTCGCTGTCGGAACGGACGGACAGTTCGCGCGACTGTGCGATGTGCTCGGCATCGGGGAGCTCGCCGCAGACGAACGCTTCGCCACCAATCCGCAGCGCGTGGCGCACCGCGTGGAACTGCGCGCAGAGCTCGAGTCCGCGCTGCGCGAGCGATCCGCCGCCGAATGGATCGAGGCATTCACCGCCGCCAACATTCCCGCCGGTCGCGTCAATTCGATCGCGCAGGCGCTGGACCTCGCCGAGACACTCGGCCTCGATGCGGTGGCGACGACGACCGCGACCGCCGGCGACGGCAGCGAGCACACGCTCCGCTCGGTGGCGACTCCCATCTCACTGTCGGAGACCCCCGCGCGATACGAGGTTCCCCCGCCGGGCGTCGGCGAGCACCAGGGCGCCCGCTGGCGCGCGCGGTAACCCGACCGATCATCACCCCTTCATCCACCTTCTCCGAGGAGCACCATGACCACCACCATCGACCAGCTGTTCGACGTCGCCGACTTCGTCACCGAAGAGGAGCGCGAGTGGCAGCTCAAGGCGCGCGAGTTCGCGCAGTCGCGCATCCGGCCGATCATCGACCAGGCGTTCGAAGATCGTCGACTCCCCGTCGAACTGCTGCCGGAGGTCGGCGAGTTCGGTGCGTTCGGCATGTATATGGAGGGGTACGGGCTGCGCGGCGCGTCGTCGGTCGCGTACGGTCTCGTCGCCATGGAGTTCGAAGCGGTCGACTCGGGCTTCCGCACCGCGCTCTCCGTACAGGGCTCGCTCGCGATGGGCGCGATCTACAAGTTCGGCTCGGAGGAGCAGAAGCAGCGGTGGCTGCCGCTGATGGGCCGGGGCGAGGCGATCGGCTTCTTCGGGCTCACGGAGCCTCAGGGCGGATCCGACCCCAACACCATGCTCACCACCGCGCGCCGCGAGGGCGACGAGTGGGTGCTGAACGGTAAGAAGCGGTGGATCGGCCTCGCCACCGTCGCACAGCTCGGCGTCATCTGGGCGAAGGACGAAGAGGGCATCGTGCGCGGCTTCATCGTCGAGACCGACACCCCCGGCTTCACCGCAACCGCCATCGAGAACAAGCTGTCGATGCGGGCGTCGCTGCAGACCGAGATCGTGCTCGAGGATGTGCGCGTTCCCGCCGACGCGATCCTGCCGAAGTCGAAGGGGCTCTCGTCACCGTTCAAGTGCCTGAACGAGGCCCGGTACGGCATCGCCTGGGGCGTCATGGGCGCGGCTCGGTCGTGCCTCGAGGCCGCCGTCGAGCGCTCGCAGTCGCGCGAGGTCTTCGGCGCGCCGATCGGGGGCAAGCAGATCATTCAGGCGAAGCTCGCCGACATGTTCGTCGAGTATCAGAAGGGCCTGCTGCTCGCCCTGCACCTCGGCCGCCTCAAGGACGCCGGCAACCTCGGCTACGGTCAGATCTCCGTCGGCAAGCTCAACAACGTGCGCGAGGCCATCAAGATCGCCGGCACCGCGCGTGCGATCCTCGGCGGCGATGGAATCACCTCCGAGTTCCCGGTGATGCGCCACATGGCGAACCTCGAGTCGGTGCGCACGTACGAGGGCACCGACGAGGTGCACCAGCTGGTGATCGGGCGCGAGCTGACGGGCATCGCGGCGTTCTAGGCACGCGCCCGGACCACGCGCGGTCGGCCCAGCCCCTGAGCTAGGGTGTCTGGCGAGTGGAAAGGGTGCGCGTGCGAGCAGAATCCGTGGAGACGACCGAGACGACCGAGACGACCGAGACGATGGGCGCCGCGAGCCGATCCCGCACCGATCCCTCGGTGCGGCCCGACCGAATGGCACGAGTGCCCTGGGGTGTGATCGCGCTGTTCGTCGTCCTGTCGTTCGGGCTCGCCTGGCTCGTCGCGCTGCCGCTCTGGCGCATGGGCGCCGATGCGGCGGGCTACTCCCTCTGGTTCGGCGTGCTCGCGGCAGCGATGATGTTCACCCCGGCGATCGCCACGTTGGCGGTGCTGTTCATCACCCGCGCTCCGCGGCGCCAGCGGCTCCGGTTCCTCGGCATGTGGCCGTTGCGCCCCGCACGTCGCGTCGTGTGGTTCGCCGTGGCGGCCCTCTTCGCTCCGCTCGTCGTCGTGCTCGCCTCCGTCGCCGTCTCGGTGCTGTTCGGGTGGGTGCAGCTCGACCTGGTGCACTTCTCGGGCTTCCAGGCGACCCTCGAGGCGCAGCTCGCGACCCTCGACGGCGACACCGCTGAGCTTGCGCGCGCGACGATGCCCCCGGTCGGCCTGCTCGTCGCGCTGCAGCTGGTCATGGTGCCGTTCGGCGCCCTGATCAACAGTGTGCTCGCGTTCGGTGAGGAGATCGGGTGGCGCGGGTGGTTGCTGCCCGCGCTGCTTCCGCTGGGCACCTGGCCGGCGATCCTCATCTCAGGTGCGATCTGGGGTCTGTGGCACTCGCCCCTGATTCTTCTCGGCTACAACTTCGGCCTCACCGACTGGCGAGGGGTCGCGCTGATGACGGGCGGGTGCGTCGCCTGGGGCGCACTGCTCGGCTGGTCGCGTCTGCGCAGCGGATCGGTATGGCCCGCGGTGATCGGACACGGCGCCTTGAACGCCTCCGCCGGCGTGATCGTCGTGCTCGCCGCCGTGGATTCGCCGCTCGACCCCGCCCTTGCCATGCCGCTCGGAGTCTCCGGGTGGATCGTGATCGCGGTCGTGACCGCCGTGCTCGTGGCGACGGGGCAATTCCGTGAGGATCGCCAGCCGCAGCTCGCTCCGCGCAGGGAGCGCAGCGTCAGCGCGAGCGCGGCTCCGACTCAGCCCCCTCAGCGGGTCGAGTGAGCGCGACGATGCGGTCGGCCGCTTCCGGGTACCGAGCGCAGAGGGCGTCACGGTCGCCGAGTTCGAACCCGTTCCACTCGAACGGGGGCGACATGGTGGTGCCGACGAGGCTCCAGGAGCCGAGCGACGACGAACCCTGCATCACTCCCGGAGGCACGACGAGCTGGGGCAGTTGCCCCGCGTCGGCATCGGGCCCGAGCAGCCGCTCCTCGGCGCGCCCGTCGGGGTGCAGCAGGAGGAGGCGTAGCGGATCGCCGGCGTACCAGTGGTACACCTCGACCGAGTCGAGGGCGTGCAGCGCCGAGAAATCCGGGGCTGCGAGCAGATAGTAGATCGCGCTCGAATGCGCGTCGAGATGCATGCGGCGGAAGAGCCCGCCCTCGTGCTCGAGCGGCTCGAGCGAGAGCCGCTCCACCCACCGGGCTGCCTCGGGCGGCAGATGCGCCCCGTCGAGGCCGTCCGCGCGCGAACCCTGCGCGCCGGTCACGCGAGTGCGGCTTCGCGCGTCTTGCGGAACCGCTTGCTCAGCAGGACGAGCACGATCAGCGTGACCACGTACGGCCCGGCATCCGTCAGCTGCTGCGGCAGGCCGAAGGACTGAAGGCGGAACCCGATCGCGTCCGCGAACCCGAAGAGCAGTGCTGCGCCGAGCACGCCCACGGGGTGCGCCCGCGCGAGCATGACCGCGACGACGGCGATCCAGCCGCGGCCGGCCGACATGTTCTCCGTGAACTGCACGACGTTGCCCAGGGCGAGCTGCGCGCCGCCGAGGCCCGCGAGTGCGCCCGAGACGATGACCGCGCCGAGCTGGTAGCGCTGCGGGTCGACGCCCATCGTCGCGGCCGCGAGCGGGCGTTCGCCGACGCCGCGCAGTCGCAGCCCCAGGGGCGTGCGGAAGAGCACGATCCAGAGCGCGGGTACGAGCAGCAGTGCGAGGTACCCGAGCGGCGTCAGCGCGAAGAGCTCGCCGATCCAGGGGATGTCGGCGAGGATCGGAATGCGCCATACGGGAATGCCGACGATGCCGGGGTCTTGGAACACGCCCTGCACGTTGAAGATCGCGACGAGCAGGAAGCTCGTCATCCCGACGGCGAGGATGTTCATCGCGACGGCGAGCACGATGGGGTCGCCCTTCCGGTACACCGCGCCGTAGCCGAGGATGAGGGAGAACAGCGCCCCGGCGATCATGGCGACGATGACTCCGAGCAGCCAGCTGTGCGTGAAGAACGACGCTGCGACACCGGCGAACGCCCCGACGAGGATCATGCCCTCCAGACCGATGTTGAAGATCCCGGCGCGCTCGGCGATCATGCCGCCGAGGGCGGCGAGCAGAATCGGGATGAGCGACCGGAGCACGGACCCGATGAGGTCTTGGTCGAAGAGCTCGAGGAAGTTCATCGATCCGATTCCTTCGTTTCGGCGCCGGTGGCGGTCGGTGCGGCCTGCGGGGCTCCGGGCACGGGCGCGTGCGGCTCGGCGAGCGTCTGCTCGCTCAGCGGCGGCCCGCCCACGGGGTCGCTCGTGGAGGCCTCGGCATCGGCGTCGGCGCCGCCCGCGCCGCCCGCGCCCCGCCTCCGGAACCGGGGCAGGGCCACGCGGAACGCGAGCAGCACGATGACGAGCGCCTGGATCACGGCGGCGATCTGAGGCGAGAGCCCGAGCTCGCGCCCCATCGCATCGCTGCCGACCATGATCGCGGCGAAGAACAGGCCGGCGATCGCGGTGCCGATCGGGCGGTAGAGCGCCAGGAGCGTGACGAGCAGCGCGGTGAAGGCGTAATTCGTCTGCACGAAGTACCCCTCGATGAGGCGCGTGCTGGGCGCCCCGATGATGAGCATGACGCCGAAGAGCCCGGCGAGGCCGCCGGAGAGCGCCATGGTGCGGGTGACGAGGGGCCCCGGCTTGACGCCGCCGTACCGCACGAACTCCGCATTCTGGCCGCTCAGCCCCGATTCGAAGCCGAACCGGGTGCGCCGATTCACGAAGACGGCTCCGGCGATGACGATGATGAGCACGACGATGGACCAGTTGACCCCGGTCAGCACTGCAGTGATCGGGCTCGTCGGGCCGAACGTCGAGCGGAGCGTGTCTGCGAACGCTGCGTCCTTGGGTACGAGCATTCCCAACTGCACCTCCGGTCGCAGCTGCTGGGTCGCCACGAGATCGGTGCTCGGGTCGTTGAGCTGGAAGCGGATGAGCCAGGATGAGAAGTACCGGGCCGGGTAGTTCAGCAGCAGCGTGGAGAGCAGGATCGGCACTCCCAGCAGGTTCTGCAGCAGCGCCGAGATGAGCCCCCAGGCCGCACCGGTCGCGATCGCGACGATCAGGGCGAGCGGCACGACGAGGATCGCCGGGCCGGGCATGTAGACCGCCACGATACCGCCCGTCAGCGCTCCGAGACCGGCCTGGCCCTCGGTGCCGAGGTTCAGCACGCCGGCGCGGAACGCGATGGCGATGGCGATGCCGATCCCGATGATGGGAACGGCTCGCGCAAGCGTATTCGCGAGCCCCGACCCGGTGCCGAACGAGCCCTGGACCATCGCGACGTACCCGCTCACGGGGTCGACGCCAGCGATGATCATGAAGCACGCGCCGATGAGGAGCGCGAGCACTACGGAGACGGGGATGGGGCCGGAGAGCCAGCGACCCGCTGTTCGTGCGGCGTTCATCGTGCGGCCCCCTTCTCGGTGACGTCGGGTCGAGGAGCGCCCTCCGGTGCGGCACTGCCGCGAAGCGCGTCGAACGCGCCCGGACGATGCCGCTCCTCCGGCTCGTGCCCCGCCATGTAGAGGCCGAGCAGCGCCTCGCTCGCATCGGCCTGGGGAACCTCGGCGACGATGCGCCCCTCGAACATCACGGCGATGCGCGAGGAGAGCGACATGATCTCGCTGAGCTCGGCCGAGATGAGGAGCAGTGCGCCTCCGGTGTCGCGGTACTCGCAGAGCTCGCGGTGAATCGATTCGATCGCGCCGATGTCGACTCCGCGGGTCGGCTGCTCGGCGATGAGCACCGGGGAGCCGTAATCGAGCTCGCGAGCGACGACGACCTTCTGCAGGTTGCCGCCCGAGAGCGTGCCGACGCGAGTCGAGGGCCCAGCGATTTTGACGCCGAAACGACTGATCAGCCGCTTCGCGTGGTCGAGCATGGCCGAGCGCGAGAGCAGACCGCCCTTGAGGAGCGGGGCGCTCCGATGGTGGCCGAGCGCGAGATTGTCGATGGCGTCGGCGCCGCCTGCGCTGCCGACGGCATGGCGATCCTCGGGAATGTAGGCGATTCCGCCGTCGCGGCGCTGGGCGATGGACGACGCGCCGAGATCCCGGCCGGCGACGGAGACGGCACCTGCGCTCGCCTTCCGCATGCCGATGATCGCTTCGGCCAGTTCGACCTGGCCGTTGCCGGCGACACCGGCGATGCCGACGACCTCGTTGCGGCGGACGAAGAGGCTCGCATCCGCGACGGCGGCCCGTTCGCCCGATCCGGGCACGGTGAGACCGCGAACGTCGAGTACGACCTCCCCGGGCGCGTGAGCCGGCGGCGGCGTCGTGAGATCGACGTCACGGCCGGTCATATGGCGCGTGATCTCGTCGGGTGAGCTCTCGGCGGTGACGAGCTGCGCGACGTTGCGCCCGTCGCGCAGCACCGTGACGCGGTCCGAGATCGCCATGACCTCGCCCAGCTTGTGGGTGATGAGGATGATCGTGCGACCGTCGGCCTTCAGTGCGCGCAGCACGTCGAAGAGTCGCTCCGTCTCCTGCGGTGTGAGCACCGCGGTGGGCTCGTCGAGGATGAGCACGCGCGCTTCTCGGTAGAGGGCCTTCACGATCTCGACGCGCTGCAGCACCCCGACGGGCACGGAATCGACCCGGGCGGCGGGATCGAGCGAGAGCCCGTAGCGCTCCGCGATCTCCGCGACGGTTCGGTTCGCCTCCTTGCGGTCGATCAGCCCGCGCTTCCTCGGTTCGCTGCGGAAGACGACGTTCTCGGCGATGGTCAGCGAGGGGAACAGCTTGAAGGACTGGAACACCATGCCGATTCCGGCATCGATGGCGTCGAGGGGTGAGGCGAATGTGCGCCGCTCGCCCCGGATGAAGATCTCGCCCTCATCGGGCTGGTACACGCCGGCGAGCTGCGACATCAGAATCGACTTGCCGGCGCCGTTCTCGCCCATCAGTGCGTGGATCTCGCCGGCTTCGACTTCGAAGTCGACGCGATCATCGGCGAGCACGCCCGGGAAGCGCTTGGTGATCCCGCGCATCGAGACTTCGGCGACCATCCGCATTCCTTTTCTTGGTGGTGCATGAAACCCGCCGGTCGAGCGAGCGCGATGAGACGAAACCCAGGGTACTGCGAAACGGGTGTCGGTCTCGGAGCGCGCGGCTCGACCGGCGGGAAGGGGGTTACGCGAGCGGGTCGGTGACCTTGATCTTGCCCGAGACGATGTCGTCGCGCGCCTGCGTCACCTGCTCGAGAACGTCCTCGTGCTCCATGATGGTGCACTGCGAATCGGCGGCGTCCTCGGTGAGGCTGACGATGGTCATGCCCTCCTCCTTGAGGCCGAAGGAGCTCGTCGCGTCCTTCGAGCTCGTGCCGTCCATGATCTCGCCGACCACGGTCTCGACGACGCGGTTCACCGACTTCACGGTGCCGTCGACGACGGAGCCCGGTGCGATCGGGCACTGGTTCGCGTCGACGCCGTACGCGGAGAAGCCCTTCTCGGCTGCGGCCTCCATGATGCCGCCGTTCGAGGCGGCGCCCACGGCGAACACCTGGTCGACGCCGCTCGAGGCGAAGGCGAGCGCCTGCTCCTTGCCGCGGGCCGGGTCTGCGAACGGGTTGTCGCCGCCGATGACCTGCGGGGCCACCGTGTCGACGTCGGCGTTCACGCTCTTGGCGCCCTCGGCGAAGCCGTCGGAGTACTTCTGCAGCAGCTCGTTGTCGACCGAGATCACCGAGCCGACCTTGTTCGCCTCGGTGAGGAGCCCGGCCTCCATGCCGAGCAGGTACGACGGCTCCTGCTCGCGGAAGGTCGCCTGGTAGAGGTTGTCGGGTGCGCCCTCCACGAACGTGTCGATGAGCACGAAGTTCTGCTGAGGGTTCTGCTCGGCGAGCTCCTTGGCGACGTCGCCGAACTGGAACCCGAGCATCACGACGACCTCGGGAGCCTCGGCGATCGCTGCCTCGAGGTTGGAGCGGCGCGTTGCGTCGTCCTTCGACTCGAAGGTCTTCGAGCTGCCCTCGAACTCCTCGGCGACCGACTCGATGCCGATCTTGCCCGACTTCAGAAACTCGTTCTGGCCGATGGGGTCGCTGGTGATGTAGATGAAGCTGGGGCCGTCTGTGGCCGCCTCATCGGTTTCGCCGCCGCCGCCCGAGCAGGAGGTGAGGAGCAGCGCGGCCGACGCCGCGCCTGCGACGAGTGCCGCACGAGCGCGGCGCTTGGTGAAGAACATGGGTGTTCCTTTCGAACGGAAGGGGTTAGAGGTGAGCTGAGGAGCGGAGCGGCTCGAGCGACACGCTGTCGAGCGTCTCGCCTCGGTCGAGCAGGATCACCCGGCGCTCGGTCACGATTGCCGTGATCAGGTCGTGCGGGGTCACATCGAAGGCGGGGTTCACGGCGTCGATGCCGTCGGGAGCGGTGCGCGCACCGCCGAAACCGGCGACCTCGTCGACGCCGCGATCCTCGATCTCGATGTCGGCGCCGCTCGCGGTGCGCATGTCGATCGTGGATTCAGGGGCTACGACGATGAAGGGCACGCCGGCGTGGCGGGCGGCGAGGGCGAGCGAGAACGATCCGACCTTGTTCGCCGTGTCGCCGTTGGCCGCGATGCGGTCGGCGCCGATGAAGACGGCGTCCGCGATGCCGCGGGAGAGCAGGAACGGGCCGGCGGAATCGATCAGCAGCCGGAACGGCGCCTCCATGCGCTGCAGCTCCCAGGCGGTGAGCCGTGCGCCCTGCAGCAGGGGCCGGGTCTCGAGCGGCAGGGCCTCCACGAGCGAGCCCTGCTCGAGAAGCGTCTGGATCACGCCGAGGGCCGTGCCGCGCTCGACGGTGGCCAGGCTGCCCGTGTTGCAGATCGTCATCACGCTCACGCGATCCTTCGCCGCGAGCTCGCGGGTGAGGTCGGCGCCGCGCAATCCCATCGAGATGCACGCCGCGATGTCTTCGTCGCGGATGCGGATCGCCTCGTCGAGCACGGCGGCAGCGCCGTCATCGAGCTTCGTCAGTGCGCGGTCGACTCCCCAGGAGAGGTTCACCGCGGTCGGCCGGGCTTCGCGCAGTACGGCGGCCTGACGGCGCACCTCCTCGCGGTCGAGCTCGTCGTCCCCGTGCTCCGCCTGCACCGAGGCGGCGATGAGCGCGACGCCGAACGCCCCGGCGACGCCGAGCGCAGGGGCGCCGCGCACCGCCAGGCGCTGGATGTCGTCGATCAACTCAGGCAGCTCGGTGATGCGGCGCACCTCGACCCGCTGGGGGAGCAGCGTCTGATCGATGAGTTCGATGGCTCCGTCGACCCAGTCGATCGTGCGCAAGCGGTGCTCCTTCTTCGTCACAGTGTCGCCGCGGGGTTCGATGCGTGTCTGGAAAATGCAGATGCCCCCACCCCGGGCTGCAATATCGCAGCTCTCAGAATACCCGACGCCGACGCTCCGCCGAGCCCGATGTGGGAGTTCCACAACTGCACCCGGTTCAGCGCCGGGACGCGGTTCGTTGCCGAGCCCGTCACGCATCGTTCACCGATCGATATGCGTGTCCTGTCGCGAGGGGCCGCAGGGTCGGCGTAGCGTGTGACGCATCGGGCAGGGTGCCCGATCGAGGAGGCCGGTCGGTCACCACCTCGGAGCTACTGGCCAACTCGCTGAGTCGGGGCCCTGCCCCGGTGCAGAGGAGCCATCGTGGCTGAGATCCGTTACTCCGCAACACCCTCTCCGGTCGTCACCGAACCGGATGCTCCCTCGTCGGCGGACAGCGCTTCGCCAACGGGACACGCGCCGAGTTCGCCCGAGTTGTCCGGCGACACGCACCAGAGGCTGCGCACCTACGTGCTCGACACCTCCGTTCTGCTGAGCGACCCGGCGGCGCTCTTCAGGTTCGCCGAGCACTCGGTCGTGCTGCCCGTCGTCGTGGTGATGGAGCTCGAGAAGAAGCGCCATGACCCCGAACTCGGGTACTTCGCGCGCCGCGCGCTGCGCATTCTGGACGAGCTGCGCGGCAAGCACCTGCGGCTCGACATCCCGGTGCCGGTCGGCGACGCGGGCGGAACGGTGCGGGTCGAGCTCAACCACACGAGTCTCGACGGGCTGCCGAGCGGCATGCGACTCGGCGACAACGACACGCGGATTCTCGCGGTGGCGCAGAACCTCGCATCGGAGGGGCTCGAGGTCACGGTGATCTCGAAGGATCTGCCGATGCGTCTGAAGGCCGCCGCCCTGGGGCTCGGGTCGGAGGAGTACCGAGCGGAACTCGCGCAGGACGACGCGTACACGGGCATCGCGTCCGTCCCGCTCGATGACGAGCAGATGCGCGTGCTGTGGGAGGACGAGCGCCTCGACGACGTCGAAGGAGCAGCGGGCCTGCCGTTCGGCACGGGCCTCGTGCTCACCTCGACACGGGGGTCGGCCCTCGGCCGCATCGACGGGGATCGCTCGTTGCACGTGGTGCGCGGCGACCGCGAGGTCTTCGGAGTGACGGGTCGGAGTGCCGAGCAGCGCCTCGCGATCGATCTGCTGCTGGACCCGCAGATGGGAATCGTGTCGCTCGGGGGCAGCGCAGGCACCGGCAAGTCGGCGCTCGCGCTCGCGGCGGGGCTCGAAGCCGTGCTCGAGCGGCGTCAGCACCGCAAGGTGATGGTGTTCCGGCCGCTGTACGCCGTCGGCGGTCAGGATCTCGGCTACCTGCCGGGCGACCACCAGGAGAAGATGAACCCCTGGGCGCAGGCCGTCTTCGACACCCTCGGATCGATCGTGTCGCAGAACGTGCTTGACGAGGTCGTGGCGCGGGATCTCGTGGAGGTCCTGCCGCTCACCCACATCCGCGGGCGCTCGCTGCACGACGCGTTCGTCATCGTCGACGAGGCGCAGTCGCTCGAGCGGGGCGTGCTGCTGACAATGCTCAGCCGCATCGGCCAGAACTCCCGCGTCGTGCTCACCCACGACGTCGCGCAGCGCGACAACCTCCGCGTCGGCCGGTACGACGGCATCGCGGCGGTCATCGAGAAGCTGAAGGGGCACCGGCTCTTCGGCCACGTCACGCTGACCCGGTCGGAGCGGAGCGAGATCGCGGCGCTCGTCACCGATCTGCTCGACACCCCGTAGAGCGCGCGGGCGAGCCGGCCGACCGGGTGCAGCCACCCGGTCGGCCGGCCCGCGCTATGCGACGTCGGTGATCCGCTGCTCCACGAGCGGCCAGAATGCGTCTGCCCAGACCTCGTACCCGCGATCGTTCGGGTGGAAGGCGTCTGCCGCGAACTCCGTGAGCACGCCCCGCACGCCGCGCTCCCGCGTCGCGGCGTGCAGCGGCACGACGCGCATGCCGCGGTCGGCGGCGATGGCGTGGATCATGCGATTCGCCTCGCGTACCTTTCGCTCATTCCAGGGCAGATGGAAGCACGGGAGCTCGCCGACGATGGTGTGTCGAGGCAGCGCTCCCAGGATCTGGGTCATGTTGCGGTGGAAGCGCACGGCGTTCCAGTCGGCGATGTCGTTCGCGCCGATGTCGATCGTCACGAGTTCGGGCCCGCGGGCGAGCACCTTCTCGGCTTTCGGCAGCTGATCGCGCACGCACAGCGTCGTCGTCGCCCCCGACACGGCGAGGTTGACGACCTTCACATGCTGCCCGGTGCGCCTCTCGATGCGGTCGAGCAGCTGCCCGACGTAGCTGCGGCCGGGCACGGAGGCGCCGATGCCCTGAGCGGTCGAGTCTCCGAGCGCGAGGTACCCGAAGGTGCCCGGCTGCGTGCGGCGCTCCCGCCACCACGCGGCGGTCACGGGCTGCATCTCCGCGAGCTCCATGAGCGGCCGGTTCACGCGCTCGTGCACGTCGTGCCAGCCGAACGTCCGTGCGACCGAGGCCGCGGCCGAGAGCGCGAGCGCGCGCACGCCGTCGCGGGGTACTCCTGCAGGCATCATGGAATCAGCGTAGCGAGGGGCTCGGAAGATCTTTGCACCGGGCATGTCGCGGCTGTCGCTGCCGACGACGTCGGGCCCGGGACCGAAGCACTGCGATCCCGGGCCCGACGGAGTTCGTATGAACGACCTAGTTGGCGACGCCCGGGTGAGTCATCGAGAGCAGATCGAGCGCCTGGTCGAGGTCGGCCTCGGTCACCTCTCCGCGCTCCACGTACCCGAGGTCGACGACGGCTTCGCGCACGGTGATGCCCCTCTTCACCGAGTGCTTCGCGATCTTCGCGGCGGCCTCGTAGCCGATGAGACGGTTCAGCGGCGTCACGGTGGAGGGGCTCATGCCCGCGAGGGCGGCCGCGCGCTCGAGGTTCGCCTCCAGGCCGGAGACGGTCTTGTCGGCGAGCACGCGCGACGCGTTCGAGAGGAGGCGGATCGACTCGAGCAGGGCGGTGCCCATGACGGGGATCTGCACGTTGAGCTCGAACGCGCCCGATGCGCCGGCCCAGGCGATCGTCGCATCGTTGCCGATGACCCGGGCGCACACCATGAGCACGGCTTCGGGAATGACGGGGTTGACCTTGCCGGGCATGATCGACGAGCCGGGCTGGAGATCGGGGATGTGGAGCTCGGCGAGACCGGTGTTCGGGCCCGACCCCATCCAGCGGATGTCGTTGTTGATCTTCGTCAGCGATACGGCGATGGTGCGGAGCGCACCGGACGCCTCGACGAGCCCGTCGCGATTGGCCTGCGCCTCGAAGTGGTTGCGCGCCTCGGTGATGGGCAGGCCGCTCGACTGCGCGATCTCGGCGATGACCTTCTCGGGGAACCCGAGCGGCGTGTTGATGCCGGTGCCGACGGCGGTGCCGCCCTGGGGCACCTCGGCGACGCGGGGGAGCGCGGCGTCGACGCGCTCGATGCCATAGCGGATCTGCGCGGCGAATCCGCCGAACTCCTGGCCGAGCGTGACCGGGGTGGCGTCCATGAGGTGCGTGCGGCCAGATTTGACCGCGGTCTTCCAGAGCTCGGCCTTGGCCTCGAACGCCTCGGCCAGGTGCGCGAGCGCGGGCTTCAGCTGCTCGATGAGGGCGCCGGTGACCGCGATGTGCACCGAGGTCGGGAACACGTCGTTCGACGACTGGGACGCGTTGACGTGGTCGTTCGGGTGCACGGGCGCCCCGAGGTGGCGCGTGGCGAGCGTCGCGAGCACCTCGTTCATGTTCATGTTCGAGGAGGTGCCCGACCCGGTCTGATACGTGTCGACGGGGAACATGTCGTGGTGGTCGCCCGCGATGATCTCGTCGGCCGCCGCCACGATGGCCTGCGCGACCGACGCGTCGAGGATGCCGAGGTCGCCGTTCGCGATGGCCGCTGCGCGCTTGATGCGCGCGAGCGCGACAATCTGCGCGGGTTCGAGGCCCTTGCCCGAGATGGGGAAGTTCTCGACGGCGCGCTGGGTCTGGGCGGCGTACAGCGCGTGCTTCGGAACCCGCACCTCGCCCATGGTGTCGTGCTCGATGCGGTACTCGGTCTCGGCGCCCGTGGCGCTGCGATCTTCGGTCACAATCATCCTTCGTTTCGTGGATACTGCTCGTGGGTCGGAGAAGTTCGTGTCAGGGCCGCACGCGCTCAGGCGGCGATCGGTTCGGCCCCCGCGATGTCGAGGTGCCCGACGGCGCTCACGGCGACGGCGCGGCCCTCCGAGAGCCGGTACTGGCAGCCGACGATGCCGAGTCGGCCGGCGGCGACGGCATCGCTGATGATGCGCGAGCTGCGCAGCAACTGATTGACGGTCGCGGCGAGATGCACGCGTCCCACCGCGTCGGCGTCGATGGACGAGGCGTCGACGTAGGGGGTGTCTCGGTGCTCGCGCAGCCAGAGCTCCTGCACCGACGGCAGGATCGGCGCGAGGGTGTTCTCGACCGCCGTCGGCACGGCAGCCGGATCCTGTTCCATCTGCCCGATCGCAGCGGCGACCGCACCGCACGAGTCGTGGGCGAGCACGACGATCACGGCGACGCCGAGGTTCGCGACCGCGTACTCCATGGACGCGGTGATCGATTCCGCGACGACGTGCCCCATGTTGCGGGCGATGAAGAGGTCGCCGAGCCCCGCGTCGAAGATGATCTCCGCGGCCAGCCGTGAGTCGGAGCAGCCGAAGAGCGCGGCGTCGGGGTCCTGCCCCTTGGTGAGCTCGTGGCGTCGTTCGACGTCCTGTCGGGGGTGCTGCGGCCCGCCGTCGATGAAGCGCTGGTTGCCGGCGACGAGTGCGTCCCACGCCTGCTGCGGCGTGACTCTGGGGGCGGTCATGCAGTTCCCTTCGGTTCGGAGAGTGAATCGGCGACTTCCGTTGCGAGCATGCGGAGCGTCGCCGGGGAGTCGGTGCCGTAGACGAGGATCGTGTCGTCGCCGTGCTGCGCCTGCAGTGCGAAGAGCACGTTCGAGCTGTCGGGATCGCGATCGCTGTGATCGTAGGTGATCCAGTCGAGGCCGCCCAGCGTCTCGTTGCCGGTCGGCGCCTGCTGCTCGAGCTGCTGGGCGATCCACACGTCTTCGACGGGGGCGCCGTCGGGGGTGAACGCCTGCGTCACCGCGGCGTACGCCTCGACGCCGGTCGCGTCGTCGACCGTGGTGTAGTTGATCTGCCACGCCGTCACTCCGTCGCCGCCGCGCAGCTCGGCCTGCTTCGCCTTCCACGGCTCGGGCACTTCCGGCGCCGCCAAGTCGCGACCGGCGCTCGGCGCCGCTTCGGCCGCGAGCGAGACGACGTCGACCTCGTGCTCGGCGAAGCCTCCGGTTCCGCGGGGCACCATCAGGAAGATGACGAGCACCAGTCCCAGACTCACGAGCAGGGAGAAGACGAGATTGTTGACCGTCTTGCGCTCGCGGTACAGGCGGCTGTCTCGGGCCTTGCGCGTCGCGGTCTCCTGCGGGGTCTCGGGTCTCCCGAGCTCGGCGACGATCGCCGGCGTTTTGCGCTTCGCCATCGCTTACGCGTCACCCCCGCCGGAGCCCTCGCCGACGTTCTTGCGCGCCGCCTCGAGCCGCTGGCGCGCACCGAGCAGCCACTCCTCGCAGCGCGACGCCAGGGCTTCCCCGCGTTCCCAGAGCTGCAAGGATTCTTCGAGGGTCGCTCCGCCCTGCTCGAGGCGGCCGACCACCTGGATGAGCTCGTCGCGCGCCTCCTCGTACGAGAGGGAGGCGGGATCCGGAGCCGCCGTATCTGCCATGCGGATCAGTCTACCCGCCGCCGCGGACACGGATGCCGGGGCCGGGGTGCGGCCGAGGGGGAGAGCGGGGCGGGGGACGAGCGACGGATCACCCGCGCTCGGTCGTCTCCGCTCGTTCGCCGTCGTCGTCTGGATCGCGCCCCGCCGCCCGCTTGCCGAGTTTGGCCCAGGACGAGCGGATCATGCGCTGGATGGAGCTGTCGAGAGCGACCGCGATGATCAGCGTCGCGCCGACCAGGATCGTCTGGAGGAAGGGCGACGCCTGCATGAAGACGAGACCCGCGCGCAGGACGCGGAAGAACAGCAGTCCGGCGACCACGCCGCTGATGCGCCCCACGCCGCCCTCGAAGGCGACTCCGCCGAGCAGCACGACGGTGAGCACTTCGAGCTCGAGGCCGGATCCGATGTTGGGGTTCGCCGATTGCACTTTCGCGGAGAGGAACAGACCGGCGAGAGCGGCGAACGCGCCGGTCGCGACGAAGAGCAGGAAGCGCGAGCGCTGCACGTTGACGCCCATCAGCCGGGCGGCGCGCTCGTTCCCGCCGATCGCTTTGACGGACTTGCCGAACGTCGTGTGGTTGAGCACGTACCACCCGAGCGCAATGACCGCGATGAGCGCGATGATCTGGATCGGGATGGGGCCGACTTTCAACGTGCCGATGCTCCGGAACGCTTCGGGAAGCTCGGCGCGGGGGATCGTGCGGCCGTCGGAGAGGAGCAGTGCGAGGCCGCCCCAGACGCTCAGAGCGCCGAGCGTGACCACGAACGAGTTGAGTCGCAGGTAGGCGACCAGGAAGCCGTTGAGGGCGCCGGCGACGATTCCGGTCGCGACGGCGACGCCGAAACCGAGCAGCGTCGAGCCGCTCGCGCTCATCATGAGGCCTCCGGTGATCGCCGCGGCCGAGGCTACCGAGCCCACGGACAGGTCGATCGTGCCCGACATGATGAGGAACGCGGCGGGGATCGCGATCAGTCCGAGCTCAGCGGCCTGCAGCAGGATGCTCTGCCCGTTCGCGAAGGTGAAGAAGTTGGGCCGAAGGATCGAGAAGACGGTGATGAGCACGATCAGGGCGAGGAAGATGCCGTTCTTCGCGGCGAAGATCTTCAGGCGTTCTGCGTTCATGGGGAGTTCCGTTCGGGCGCCGGTTCAGGCGCGGGTCGGCTCTGCGATGGCGAGGAGCGAGGTCAGGAGGTCTTCGTTGAAGGTGCTGGATCGGGGAACGGGGACGAGGCGGTCGCCGAGCACCGTGTAGGCGCGATCGCACATGCTCGCGATCTCGTCGGACTCGCTCGAGGCGACGAGCACCGCCGCACCGCGGGCGGCGGCGGCGCGGGTCGCCTCGACGATGTCGAGCTTCGCGCCGACGTCGACGCCCTGGGTCGGCTGGGCGAGGATCAGCAGTGTCGGCTGAGCGGGGTAGAGCCATCGGGCGAGCAGGTGCTTCTGGCGGTTGCCGCCGGAGAACTGGGACACCTCCGCGTCGGCGGAGGGCCCTCGGATATCGAGCGCGGCCCGAGCTCGCTCGTAGATCTCGGTGCCGGATCGGGGCGACACCCACCACCCGCGCCCCGGGCCCGAGGAGTGCCACGGAAGCATGACGTTGTCGAGAGCGGTCTCCGACGCTATGAGCCCCTCGGTGTCGCGGTCGGGAGGCACGAAGAACACGCCGCGTCTGATCGCATGGCCCGGTGAGGTGAAGCGCACGGGCTCTCCCTGCAGTGCGAATGATTGCGGGGTCCTGGCCGCGCCTGCGAGTCGGGCCGCGATCTCGAACTGCTCGCCGCCGGCCATTCCGAACAGTCCGACCACCTCGCCGGCACGGGCCCGCACCGCACCGCCGGGCGTATCGACCGAGACGACCTCCGCGCCGGGGGTGACGTGCGTGAAGTCGAGCGACCGCAGGTCGGGCACCAGCGCGTCGGCGAGCTTCGCCGGCGTGAAGTCGCTCGCCGGTCCGTCGACGACCAGGCGTCCGCCGCGCAGCACGACGATGCGCGTGCAGACCTCCATGATGTCGGGGAGACGATGCGAGACGTAGACGACGGCGATGCCCCGCTCGGCGAATCCGCGAATGAGGTCGTGCAGCGCGTCGGTCTCCGCGCGACCGAGCGCGGCCGTCGGCTCGTCGAGCAGCAGCACCTTCATCTCGCCGGAGAGCATGCCTCGGGCGATGTCGACGAGCTGGCGCTCCCCGAGTCCCAGTGCCTCCACCGGGATCTCGAGCGGGATCTCGGCGCCCACGGCTTCGAGGGCGCGATGCGCCCGGGCCCGTCGTTCGGCGCCGCGCGGTGCCGTGCGGGCGAGGAAGAGGTTCTCGAGTACGGACATGTTCGGCGCCAGCGCGGGCTCCTGGTGGATGACGGTGACGCCGTGCTGAGCGGCCTCGCGCGGAGTCAGACGCTTCTCGATGCGCGTTCCATCGATGCTGAATGCGCCGCTGCTCGCTCCGATCACCCCGGTGGTGACGTTGAACAGTGTGCTCTTGCCCGCTCCGTTGTGCCCGAGCAGTCCCACGATCTCGCCGGGGGCGATCGAGAAGGTGATGTCCTCGAGCGCGCGCGTCGCGCCGAAGTCGACGGTGACGCCGCTGTACTCGAGCCGATACGTGCTGTCGACCATGAGGGGGTCCTCTCTCATTCCGGCGAACGGGTTCGCCGGGGGCGCCCGGGAGCAACCGGGCGCCCCGTGCGGTACTACTGGTTCGCCAGCAGGAAGTCCTCGGCGTTCTCGCTGGTGACCTCGGTCACCGGAACGGACTGATCCTCCACGGGGTCGCCCTCTGCCGCATCCACCAGCATCTGAGCATTGGCCTCGGCGAGCTGACGGGCCGGGGCGATGTACGCGTAGCGCCAGAACGAATTTGGTTCCATGATGACTTCGAGCTCGGCGTCGGTCGCATCCAGATTGAGCAGGAGCATGCTGTCATCGGTCGGAGACACGCCGGAGTCGGTGAGCGCCTGGTACGCGCCGAGAGCGGGATCGTTCGCGATCGCGAGCCAGACCTTCGTATCGGGTGCGGCGTTGAGCTGGTTCTGCACCGCTGCATAGCCGTCGTCGAGGCTCAACACCTTGTGCTCAGTGATGTCGAGGTTGAGCCCGGCAGCGTCGAGAGCGTCGAGCATCCCCTGGCCGCGGAGTCGCCCGAGATCGGTATCGGGCCACCCGAGGAAGGCGACGTCGACCTGCTCGTCGCCGTAGGTCTCCTCGATCCACTCGGCTGCCTTCTCTCCGGCCTTCTTCCCGTCGGCCTCGTGGTCGAGCATGACTGCCGCGGCGACGCCGTCCCAGGTGCTGCCGTAGCCGAGGATCGGGATTCCGGCGTCGGTCGCCTGCTGAGTGACGGCGACCATGGCGTCGGATTGCACGGGGTACCCCATGATCGCTTTGATGTCGCCGCGCACGAGCCACGATTCCCAGTCCTGCACCTGCGTCTGCGCGTTCCACTTGGGGTCGTCGGTGACGAACTCGTATCCCGCGTCGGTCACGATCGTCTCCATGAAGGGCAGCATGTCGTTCCAGATCTGGATGTCGAGGCCGGCGAAGCTCATCGCGACGGCGCCCTTCGATTCGGAGCCGCTGGATGCACCGCCCCCGCCGTCGTCCGAACTGCATCCGCTCAGGGCGAGCGCTGCGGCCGCCGCGAGTGCGAGACCGCCGAATAGTGCACGAGTGCGTTTCATGAGTTGACTCCTTCGTCGGGATGCTCGTGGGCACCGCTGCCCTCCGTTGTCGAGCCGGCCCTGGCCCGCAGCGTCACCATAAGACCACGATCAACTTCCAAAAGTCAACGCTGAGAATGTTTCATTTATATTTCGACATTCACAAGTCCGTTTTGTTTGTGGATCGTGAATCCTGCCGACTATGGTGGTGGCCACCGGAACCGGCGTCATCGAACGCGCGGACCACCGGAATGACTGGAAGGACACACGCAATGGAGCGCAGAACCGGATACGTCTGGCACGAACGGTACGCATGGCACGACACGGGTACGCACGCCGGGATCTACCCGTCGGGGGGATTCGTGCAGCCGTATCGCAATTTCGAGAGCCCCGAGTCGAAGGCTCGGTTCGCGGGCCTCGTCGAGGTGTCCGGCCTGCTGGAGTCGCTCGTGCGGATCCCCGCCCGGGAGGTCGAGGCGGAGGATCTGCTGCGCGTGCACACCGCGGGGCACGTCGCACGCATCCGCGAGCAATCCGAACGCGCCGGAGGTGATGCCGGAGACGGCTTCTCACCGTTCGGGCGCGGCGGGTACGACCTCGCCCGTCTCGCGGCGGGCGGCACGCTCGCGGCCGCGGAGGCGGTGCTCGACGGCGTCGTCGACAACGCCTACGCCCTCGTGCGCCCGCCCGGGCATCATGCCGAGCCGGATCAGGGGCGCGGGTACTGCCTGTTCGCGAACGTGCCGGTGGCGATCGAGGCGCTCCGTGCGGCGGGCAGGGTGAATCGCGTTGCGATCTTCGACTACGACGTGCATCACGGCAACGGGGCGCAGAAGATCTACTGGGACGACCCGAACGTGCTCACCATCTCCGTGCACCAGGATCGCCTGTTCCCGGTCGACAGCGGCCTGGTCGACGAGCAGGGCGCCGGTGCCGGCGCGGGAACCAACATCAATGTGCCGCTTCCCGCGGGATCGGGTGACGGGGCGTACTGGTCGGTCGTCGACGAGGTCGCCCGCCCGGCCATCACTGCGTTCGCACCCGATCTCATCCTCGTATCGAGCGGTTTCGACCCGTCTGCACTCGACCCCCTCGGGCGGATGAGTGTGACCTCCGAGGGCTTCCGCGGCATCGCGGAACGACTGCTCGCGATCGCGGACGAAGCGTGCGACGGGAAGATCGTCTTCTCGCACGAGGGCGGGTACTCGGCGGTGCACGTGCCGTTCTGCGGCGTCGCCGTGCTCGAGGCGCTGAGCGGCGTGCGCACCGGCGTCGAGGATCCCTTCAACCTGTCTGTGGGCGACTCGCCCACGCGAACGCTCACCGACTGGCAGACCGCGGTCATCGATCAGTCAGCCGAGCTCGCGCGGGCGCTGGGCCTCGTCATCGAACGGCCCGGCGACTGAGCGACTCGTCATCGTCCGTTCAGCAGCGGAAAGATCGGCCGGTGCGTGTGCACCGAGTCGTAGAGGAACGTCTCGATGTGGGAGACGCCGCGGATCTCGCGAATCTGCCGGTTGATCAGCGTGAAGAGCTCTGCGGGGGTCGTCGCGTACACCTCGACCAGAATGCTGAACCTGCCCGAGCCCAGCACGACGTAGCGGACGCCTTCGAACGCCGCGATGCGATCGGCGACCGCGTCGATGTCCCCGGACACCTCGATCTGCAGGCTCGCGATGCTGCTGAGCCCCACGGCGTTCGGGCTCGTCACGCCGATGACGCGCACGACGCCGCGCTCCTGCAGTCGCTTCACGCGCGCCCGGGCGCCACCCGGGGTGAGACCGACCTCGTTCCCGAGGTCGGAGTAGCTCATGCGGCCGTCTCGCTCGAGCAGCACGATGAGCTGCTCGTCGAGCTCGTCGAGCACGCCGAAGGGCTCTGGAGCTTCGCCCGAGGAGGATCCGTCTTCGGGGCCGGGCTTCCGTGCTTTCGCCATGTCATGCAGTATGGCACGCGCCCGCACGGGAGCCCGCGCGCGATCAGCGCTCGGTCGTGAGCGCGTCGAGCGAGCCTTCGGCGAGCGAGAGCCGGATCGCGGTGCCCTCCGGCGCATCCGACGGGTTCCGCAGCACAGCGCCGGGAGCGCCGGATTCGTCGGTGATCTGCGCGATCGCGTACCCCCGCTCGAGCGTCGCGCGGGGCGAGAGCGCGGCGAGTCTGCCGCGCGCCTCGGCGAGGACCCGACCGCGGTCCTCGACAGCGCGGTCTGCGAGCTCGGTGCCGCGGGAGATCCAGCGGACGAGCTCCTCGGCGCGCTCGTCGACGAGGCGATCCGGCGCCGCGAGCACCGGGCGACCCCGCAGCTGCGCGATGCGATCCGTCTCGTGGGCGAGCACCTGGCCGAGGCGCGTCGTCAGCCGGGCCCGCGCCTGGTCGAGCCCGGCCAGCTCCTCGCCGACGTCGGGCACGACGCGCTTCGCCGCGTCGGTCGGCGTCGAAGCGCGCAGATCGGCCACCTCGTCGAGCAGCGGGCGATCCGCCTCGTGCCCGATCGCGCTCACGATCGGCGTGGTGGCCGCGCTCGCCGCCCGCACCACGCGCTCGTCGCTGAACGGCAGCAGGTTCTGGAAGTCTCCGCCGCCGCGCGCGACGACGATCACATCGATGTCGGGGTCGCGATCGAGGGTCTCGATCGCCGCGGCCACCTCGGCGGCCGCGCGATCCCCCTGCACCGCGGCGTAGTGGAGTGTGAACTGCACTCCCGGCCAGCGCAAGGTGGCGTTGCGCACGACGTCTTTCTCGGCGTCCGAATCGCGCCCCGTCACCAGTCCGACGCGCCCGGGGAGGAAGGGGAGGCGCTTCTTGCGGCCGGCGTCGAACAGGCCCTCTGCCTGCAGCTGCCGGCGGAGCCGCTCGAGCCGCTCGAGCAGCTCGCCGATCCCCACGTGCGAGATGTCGAACACCTGCACCGTGAGCGAGCCGCCCTTGACCCAGAAATTCGGCTTCACGAGCGCGACGACGCGGTCGCCCTGCGAGAAGTCGCTCGTCAACCGCTGCGCGACCGAGCGCCAGACCGTGAAGCTGACGGTCGCGTCCTGCTGCAGGTCGCGCAGCTTGCCGTAGACGTGACCGCCGCGCAGCTGCCACTGCGTGACCTCGCCCTCGATCCACACCTGACCGAGCCGATCGATCCACGCGGCGATCTTCTCGCTCATCTCGGCGACGGGCCACGGGGCCTCCCGCGTTGCGGGACCGTTCGATGCTGCGTCTGCCATGCGACCAGCCTAGTTGGCGCTCAGCGCGACCGCGCCGCCCCGGGACTGCGCAGGCGGCGACGGTAGAATCGCGCTCATGAACGACACCCAGGTGCGAGATCAGCGCACGATCGGGGCACCCGTGGTGACGCTGGCGATGCCCCGCATGCGGCGGCAGGCGGGCCGACTGCGCGACGTTCCGGTGATGGGTCAGAAGAAGGTCATTCTCGCCGCGCCCCGCGGGTACTGCGCGGGGGTGGATCGCGCGGTCGTCGCGGTCGAGAAGGCCCTCGTGCGGTACGGCGCTCCGGTGTACGTGCGCAAGCAGATCGTGCACAACGTGCACGTGGTGAACACGCTGGAGAAGATGGGCGCGATCTTCGTGGAGGAGGTCGACGAGGTGCCGCAGGGGGCGCACGTCGTCTTCTCGGCGCACGGCGTCTCTCCCGCAGTGGTGGACGAGGCCGCGGATCGCGGGCTCCACGCCATCGACGCGACGTGCCCCCTCGTCACCAAGGTGCATCGCGAGGCCGTGCGCTTCGCCAAGCAGGATCTCGAGATCCTCCTCATCGGCCACTCCGACCACGAGGAGGTCGAGGGAACCGCCGGCGAGGCGCCCGATCGGATCACGATCGTGAACTCGCCCGACGACGTCGATGGGCTCGTGGTGCGCGATCCGGATCGCCTCGTGTGGCTCTCCCAGACGACCCTGTCGGTCGATGAGACGATGGAGACCGTGCGCCGGCTCCGCGAGCGGTTCCCGAACCTCCAGGATCCGCCGAGCGACGACATCTGCTACGCGACGCAGAACCGTCAGGTCGCCGTGAAGCAGATCGCGCCGCAGGCCGACCTCGTCATCGTGGTCGGTTCGGCGAACTCCTCCAACTCGGTGCGACTGAAAGAGGTGGCGCTCGAATACGGTGCGCGGGCCGCCTACCGCGTCGACTTCGCGAGCGAGGTGCGTCAGGAGTGGCTCGAGGGGGTGCAGACGATCGGCGTGACGAGCGGCGCTTCGGTGCCGGAGGTGCTCGTGCAGGAACTGCTCGACGATCTCGCGGATGCGGGGTACGGCGATGTGGAGGCCGCCGTCACCGCCGAGGAGGATCTCGTGTTCTCGCTCCCGAAGGAACTGCGGCAGGACGCGGCAGGCAATCGGGACGCGCGTGCGCTCGGCGGTCGCGTGCGCTGATCAGGATCAGCAGCGGGCCCGACTGACGCCGGGCCCGCTGCTCGCTCCTACGGCTGGCTCATCTCCGACAGCGAGTCGAGCAGCTTCTGCATCGCGGTCGGATCGGACGCCGCGCTCATCAGTTCGGGCACGTTGAACAGCACGGCCGTCGTCACGATGATGGTTCCGATGACAACGATCGCACCCGCGGTCAGCGGCACCCAGAATGCCAGCTTCCGAGCGCGCATGCGTTGAATCGAGAAGATGAGGCTCACGGCGAAGATCGCGAAGATCGCGATCGCGGTCACGGTGCCGACGGTGCCGACCCAGGATGGAACGCTGAAATTCTCGAGCTCGAACGCCGAACCCATCAGCGAGAAACTCGCCGGAAGGCTCATCATCGATGCGGCGAAGTTCAACGAGCCGAACATGCCGAGCACGAGCAGGATGATCGTGATGACGCGATCCGCCGTGCGCGGCTTCTGCTGCGCTGCTCCGTAGCCGTTCTCGGGTGCGTACGACGGGGTTTGGCGAGGTGCCGGATCGCGCGGGGCCGGCGGTGCGTCTCCGCGGTACGGCTCGGGTTCGCGTGCTCCCGTCGAGGGTGCCGCAGGCGAAGCCGGTGCAGGTGCGCCCGACGCGTCGCCTCGGGCGCCGAGGTTGTGCGGCACTCCGGTCACCGGGGATCCCGGGGCGCTGGAGTTCAGCGAAGAGGTGCCCCCGCGCGAATCGTCATTCGCCTCGGGCGTCCACTCCCACCCCTCGGGCGCCAGCTCGCCGTACGCCGGTTGCGGGCGCTCCGACGGCCGTGCCTGCGTTCCGTCTTCGTGGGGAACCGCCACTATGCGCTCACCGACTTCCCTGCGGAGCCGAGCTGCTCGGCGGCGACAGCCACACGAGCCGCCATCGCGGTCTCGGTCACCTTGCCCCAGGCGCGGGGATCGTACTGCTTCTTGTTCCCGACCTCGCCGTCGATCTTGAGCACGCCGTCGTAGTTCTTCAGGATGTAGTCGGCGAGGGCGCGCGTGAACGCATACTGCGTATCGGTGTCGATGTTCATCTTGATGACGCCGTTGCGCACGGCCTCCGCGATCTCCTCGGCGGACGAGCCCGAACCGCCGTGGAACACCAGGTCGAGGGGCTTCTCACCGGTGCTGTACTTCGTCTGCAGGCCCTGCTGGATCTCCGCGAGCAGCTCGGGGCGCAGCGAGACACCGCCCGGCTTGTACACGCCGTGCACGTTGCCGAAGGTGAGCGCCGTCAGATAGCGGCCCTGGTCGCCCAGACCGAGTGCCTCGACGGTCGCGACTGCGTCGTCGAGCGTCGTGTACAGCTGGTCGTTGATCTCGTGGCTCACGCCATCCTCTTCGCCGCCCACGACGCCGATCTCGACCTCGAGCACGACGTTCATCGCGGCCAGGCGGGGGAGCAGCTCCTTCGCGATCTCGAGGTTCTCGGGGAGCGGAACGGCCGACCCGTCCCACATGTGCGACTGGAAGTAGGGCAGGCCGCCATCCGCGACGCGCGCCTCGCTCGCGGCCACCAGCGGCAGGAGAAAGTCGTCGAGCGCGTTCTTCGGGCAATGGTCGGTGTGCAGCGCCACGGTCACGTCGTGGGCCTTCGCAACCTCCTCCGCGTACTTCGCGAAGGCGATCGCGCCGCCCGCGCGATTCTTCACGGTGTGCCCGGCGAGATAGTCGGAACCGCCCGTCGTCACCTGGATGATCCCGTCCGACCCCGCTTCGGCGAAGCCCTGCAGGGCGGCGTTCAGGGTCTGCGAGCTCGAGACGTTGACCGCGGGGAACGCGAACGCTCCGGTCTTCGCGGCGTCGAGCATGGCGGCGTACTGTTCCGGTGTTGCGACGGGCATGTGCGCTCCTTGACTTCGTAGGGTTCCGCTTCGTCGCACCAGTCTACGCGGTAGGGTTGCAGGCATGACTGAACCTGATTCGCTGGGCGAATGGCAGCCCGATCGCAACCTCGCAATGGAGCTCGTGCGCGCTACTGAGGCGGCGGCGATGCGTGCAACACCGTGGATCGGACGCGGAGACAAGAACGCAGCGGATGGCGCAGCGGTCGACGCGATGCGCCGCTTTCTCTCGACGGTGAACATGCGCGGCACGGTGGTCATCGGCGAGGGCGAGAAGGACGAGGCCCCCTGGCTGTTCAACGGCGAGGTCGTCGGGAACGGGGAGGGTGCCGAGTGCGACGTCGCTGTCGATCCGATCGACGGCACCCGTCTCACCGCTGAGGGGCGCCCGGGGGCGCTCTCCGTCATCGCGGTGGCCGACCGCGGGAGCATGTACGATCCGTCGGCGGTGTTCTACATGGACAAGCTCGTCTGCGGGCCGCTCGGCGTCGGCGTCGTCGACATACGTCGCCCCATCGGCGAGAACATCCGCGCTCTCGCTCGCGCGAAGAAGGTCGACGTGTCCGACATCCGCGTCGCAGTGCTCGACCGTCCGCGGCACGAGGAGCTCATCTCCGAGATCCGCGCCGCCGGTGCGGGCACGCGCCTGCTCATGGACGGGGATGTCGCAGGCGGAGTGAACGCCGCGCGCTGGGACTCGAACATCGACCTCTGCGTCGGCATCGGCGGAACCCCGGAGGGCATCATCACGGCGTGCGCCGTGAAGGCGCTCGGCGGAGTGATCCAGGGGCGGCTCTGGCCGAAGGACGATGAGGAGCGTCAGCGCGCCCTCGACGCCGGTCACGATCTCGATCGGGTGCTCGAGGCGAATGATCTCGTCGCGAGCGACAACTGCTACTTCGTCGCGACCGGCATCACCGATGCCGAGTTCGTCGACGGCGTGAAGCGCAACGGACCCTTCGTGCGTGCGGAGAGCATCGTGATGCGCGCGCACTCGGGCACGATTCGTCACGTCACGAGCGACATGGATCCCAACCGCTGGTCGTGATCAGGTGATCGGAGGGCTCGGGCGCTGTGCGCTCGGGCCCTCCGCCGTTCGGGGGTTCAGATCTCGAACGGCGCTTCCGTAGGGAAGTGCTTCCGCAGGCTGAGGCCCACGCCCTCCTCGTCGTTCGAGAGCGTCCGCTCGACGTGCGGTGCGATCTGCAGCGCTGGATCCGCATTGCCCATCAGTACTCCGACGCCGGCCTCCTCGAGCATGGGCGCATCTGCCTCGGTGTCGCCGAAGGCGATGACCTCGCGAGGCGCAATGCCCAAGCGTTCGCTCAGCGATCTCAGCGCGACGTGTTTGCGCGATGTCGTGACCTCGAGCACCCGGGCCGAGAGATGCGCGAACACGCTCGGCAACTCGCGGTCGATCACTGCCTTGATCGGCGCAAGCGCCTCGCGATCGCCCCGGAACATCAGCTTGAGCACGGGGTCGGCGGGGGCACGCGGCCGGGTGCCGTCCCCGACCGTGTCGGGCCAGATCGACGTATTGCGGGCTTCGCGCAGCCCCCAGAACCCCATATCGCTGACGTGCCACTCAGTCGCGGTGTACAGGCCGACGTGCACGTCGGAGCCCTGCACGGCGTCGAGCATGAGTTCGACGGCGGAGCTGTCGAAGGGATGCTCCTCGAGCACCGTGAGACGGCCGCCCTCGCGCAGGCGGACGCTGCCTCCGCCGAAGGCGATGTGCGAGGTGGGCACTCCGAGTTTGCGCTCGATGATCAGGGATGCATCGATGGCGCGCGCGGTGACGATGACCGGATGCACACCGGTCTCGACGACTCGCGCGATCTCCTTCCGCGTGAAGGGCATGATCTGCTTCGCGCTGTTGGTCAGCGTGCCGTCGATGTCCAGGGCGAGGAGCCGAAGCGGCGTCTCATCGGCGGGGGAGTGAGCCGCGTGAGCATGCGCGGCGCGCGTGAGCGCGTCAGAGGCCATGCTCATACGCTAGCGCACGCGAGAAGTGCGATCTGGTGCGCCCGATGCCTCACTCGTCATCCCACAGGCCTTCTGTCGTGTGATCGCGTTCAGCGACGGGCAGCATGTCATCGATCGCCGTGGAGGCGCTGCCGGCCGGCTCCAGCGTTTCCACTGCACGCAGCCGCTTCTCGACGGCGCGTGTGCGGCGCCCCGCTTCGCTCACCGTGTTCTGCGCCGTCGCGAGCTGCTTGCCGAGTTTCTCCCACACCTGCCCGTACTTCTGGAACTCGCCCTTCGCCGCGCTCAGCACCTTCCAGACCTCCGAGCTGCGTCGCTCGATGGCCAGGGTGCGGAATCCCAGCTGCAGGCTGTTGAGCAGCGACATCAGCACCGTGGGCCCCGCGACCGTCACGTGGAACTCCGATTGCAGACGACTCGTGAGGCCCGGTCGTCGAATGACTTCTGCGAACAAGCCCTCTGTGGGCAGGTACATGATGCCGAAGTCCGTGGTGTGCGGCGGCTCCAGATACTTGTCGCGAATGAGCTTCGCCTGCGTGATGATCACGCGTTCGACGACCTTGCTCGCGGCCTCGACCTCACCGCGGTCGCCGCGCTCCTGCGCTTCGAGGAGCCGCTCGTAATCCTCCTGCGGGAACTTGGAATCGATCGGCAGCCAGACGGTTTCGCGGTCGTCGCCGCGCCCCGGCAACTTCACGGCGAACTCGACTCGCTCGGCGGAGCCGGGTCGCACCGCCACGTTCTCCGCGTACTGCTCGGGCGTCAACATGTCTTCGAGCTGGCGGGCCAGCTGAACCTCGCCCCAGCTGCCGCGGTTCTTCACGTTGGTCAGCACGCGCTTGAGGCCGCCCACGTCTGAGGCGAGGGTCTGCATCTCGCCGAGCCCCTTCTGCACCTGCTCGAGGCGATCGCTCACGAGACGGAACGACTCGCCGAGGCGGCGCTCGAGCGTCCCCTGCAGTTTCTCGTCGACGGTCTCACGCATCTTCTCGAGCTTCGCCTCGTTCCCCTGACGCAGCTTCTCGAGCTCATCTCGCAGCACCTGCTGCAGCTCCGTCTGCTTCGCCACGTGCACCTCGCCGAGGGTCTGCACTCGCCGAGCGTTCTCATCGAGCGAAGCCTTCAGACGCTGCTGCAGCTGCTCACCCACTGCGACCCGCACCTGCTCGAGCTTCGCGTCGTTCGCCGCGCGAAGATCGTCGAACCGCGCCTCGACGCTCGCCCGCAGCGTGTTCTGCGACGAGAGCGTCGCCTGCGCGCTCGTGTGCAGTCGATCGGTGATGCCCGAGAGCGCCTGGCCGATCTCGCCGCGCTGCGCGGAGAGATCCTGGCGGATCTCGGCCGGGAGGGCGCGGATATCGCTCGGAGCGGTGGCGGATCCGGATCCGCGACCGGTGCGCAGCAGCACGACGACGAGCACCGCGATCAGGAGGAGGAGGTTGGCGCTCAACAGCGCGATCGTCAGAGTGTTCATGGAGCACCGCGTTTCGAGGAGGGGATGGACGTGCAGATGTACGGTCTCACGCGCCTCCGACATTCACGGTGCAGGCACGACCTGATCGTCGAAATCGATGCCGTTCGCAGCGAGCCGCACCTCGGTGAACACGCCGCTTCCCGCGTACGGAGCGAGCGCATCGCGTGCCGCGGTCACGGCGCTGCTGCTGGCATCGCGGAGATAGATCGTCAGCTCCGGCCCGCTCTCCGCCAGGTGCACGATCGTGCGATCGATGCCGGTGATGCTGCTGCGCGCACTCAAGCCCGACCGCGTCGCCTCCGCTGCGACCTCGGGGGAGACCGCACCCGGTCGCACCGCCACCCAGAACGCGGTGCCGCCGTCCGGCGCATGGACGCGGAACGATCCGCGCAGTTCGGGCGTCGCGGCGATGATCCTCACCGCGGCCTCGAGACCCGCGATCTCGTGCGTGCGGACGGCGAGCTCGGAGCCCGGGGAGGCGTACTCCACGACCGCGCCACCCGGTACTCGCGTGAGCTGATCGAGGGCGGTATCACGAGCCGCATCGGAGCTCGCATCCTGGTCGCCGGTCGAGGCGCCCTCGTCGAAGGCGATGCGCGCCTCGATGCCCAGCCGGTCGGCCGCGGCCGAGAGCTCGGCGGCGGCACTCGACGTCACCGCCTCGGTCGAGCTGGTCGCGACCGAGATCGCTGCATCGCTCACCGTGATCCGCCGATGATCGATGCGCGCCGCGAGCTCGAAGAGTTCCATGAGATCGTCGGTGCGCGCTCCCGTCTGCAGCGAGACCTCGACCGAGGTTCCGCTGCCTCCGACCGCCCCGATGCGCTCCGCCGTGAGCACGAGCGGGGTGCCGTCCGCGGCGTTCTGCAGCGCCGGCACGATCGATGGGAGTGCTGCCGTGTCGGGCGCCGTGACACGCACGGTGTACGCATCTGACGGGTCGGTCTGCTCGGAGGTGCCGGTGATCCCGAGCGCGAAGCGGACGCCGTCGGTCGACGGGAGCTCCGCCATCGCTGCAGCAGCGCGGGCGAAGCGGGAGAGCGCAGCCTCCGAGATGCACGCGCCCTCCACGCGGAGTTCCACCGAGCCATCGGCGACCGAGGTCTCGCCGGTGCGAATCGTCGCGGCGTCGATTCGGGTCTCCTGCGCGCAACTGGCCTCGGCGAGGTCGTGCGCCTGCGCGGTGCTGAAGTCGGGCTTCGTGATCACGGTGGCGTCGTACCGGGGGCTGCTGCTCGGCCAGTTGTTCTGGTACCGCCAGTCCGCGGAAACGACGCCGTCGCTCGACTCGAGGGCCGACGCCCACCCTCGCTGGCTGAGACCCCAGCTCGCGCATCCGCTGAGCAGAAGCAGCGCGGAGGCGAGCGCCAGCGCGGCACGGAACCGGGCGCCCATGCGATCGTTCCGGATCAAGCCCCTCACAGGACGAGCATATCCGCGCGCATCACAGTTTGAGCGGAATCGCCTTCAACTGCTGAATGCGCACTCCGGTCTGCTTCGCGAGAGCCGTCACCGAGTCGACCCCGTGTCTGCGCGCCGCGTCGGAGATGATCGCAGCGCACGCCTCCGCATCTGCCAGCGCGTCGTGATGCGCGAACTCGCCGTAGCCCGCCGCGGCGGCCGAGAGCGGGAGCCGGTGCGAGGGGATCTCGTAGGTCTTGCGAGACACCTGCACGCTGCAGAGATACTTGAGCCGCGGCGTCGGCGTCACGGTCTCGGCGCACGCCGCGCGTATCACGCCCATGTCGAAGCTCGCGTTATGGGCGACGGCGACGTCGCTCCCGATGAACTCCCGAAGCTCTGACAGCTGCTCGGCCCAGTCGCGCGACTCGGCCACCATCGCCGGCGTGATGCCGTGGATTCGGATGTTCAGCGGGAGAAAGGCATCATGCCCGGCCGGGGGGCGGATCAACCAGTGCACGCGATCCACCACCGCGCCTGCGCGCACCCGCACCAGGCCGACCGAGCACGCGGAAGACGGGTGGCTGTTGGCGGTCTCGAAATCGATGGCGGTGAAGTCGACGGGCACCCCTCAACTCTGTCACACGCCCCTGACACCGGCGGTCGCGCGCTGCATTCCGAAACCGGTCGGATCCGGCGATGAGCGGAAAGCGGTGCGACAATGGGCAGCAGCAACCGCAGCGTTCCAGTCGAACCGGAGGCATCGCATGGCCGAACATCGCATATTCTCGACGAGCTTCGCGAGCGTGTACGTGCACTACGTTGCGAAAGCTGAGCGCAAGGGGCGCACCCGGGCCGAAGTGGATCACGTCATCAGCTGGCTCACCGGGTACGACGTCGCAGACCTCGAACGCATCGTCGCCGACGAGACGGACTTCCGCACATTCTTCGCCGAGGCCCCGCGCATGAACCCCAACGCCGGTCTGATCACGGGGGTGATCTGCGGGGTGCGGGTGGAGGAGATCGAGGATCCGCTGATGCAGCGGATCCGTTACATGGACAAGCTCGTCGATGAGGTCGCCCGCGGCAAGAAGATGACCTCGATCCTGCGCGGCTCCTCAGCCTGACGCCCCTGCGAGCTCGTCGTCGCCGGGCGCGGCCCGAGCCGCGTAGACTGGTCTCCCGTGGCTCTCACTATCGGCATCGTAGGTCTCCCCAACGTCGGCAAGTCGACTCTGTTCAATGCGTTGACTCAGAACGACGCACTCGCGGCGAACTACCCGTTCGCGACGATCGAACCGAACATCGGCGTCGTCAATCTGCCCGACCGTCGGCTCGACGTGCTCGCCGAGATCTTCGGCTCCGAGCGCATTCTCCCGGCGCCGGTCAGCTTCGTCGACATCGCGGGCATCGTGCGCGGCGCGAGCGAGGGGGAGGGGCTCGGCAACCAGTTCCTCGCCAACATCCGCGAGGCCGATGCCATCGCCCAGGTGGTGCGGGGCTTCCAGGATCCCGACGTCATCCACGTCGACGGCGCGGTGAACCCCGCCGGCGATATGGAGACGATCAACACCGAGCTCATCATCGCCGACCTCCAGACCATCGAGAAGGCGCTGGTGCGCTTCGAGAAGGAGCTGAAGAACAAGAAGATCGACCCCTCGGTCGTCGAGACGGCGAAGGCGGCGCAGGCCGCGCTGAACGATGGGAAGGTGCTCTCGCAGTCGGGCATCGATCTGGAGCTGATCCGGGAGCTGGGTCTTCTCACTGCGAAGCCGTTCCTCTACGTGTTCAACGTCGACGAGACCGTGCTGCAGGATCGGGCGCAGCTCGACGAGCTGGCCGCGCTCGTCGCGCCGGCCCGCGCCATCTTCCTCGACGCGAAGATCGAGAGCGAACTCATCGAGCTCGACGCGGAGGACGCAGCGGAGCTGCTCGCGTCGATCGGCCAGGAGGAGAGCGGCCTCGATCAGCTCGCGCGCGTCGGGTTCGAGACCCTGGGGCTGCAGACGTACCTCACTGCGGGCCCGAAGGAGGCGCGCGCCTGGACGATCAAGCGGGGCGCCACGGCGCCGCAAGCGGCGGGCGCGATTCACACGGACTTCGAGAAGGGCTTCATCAAGGGCGAGATCATCTCGTTCGACGACCTCGTCGAGGCCGGGTCGGTGGCCGAAGCGCGCGCGAAGGGCAAGGCCCGCATGGAGGGCAAGGACTACGTGATGCAGGACGGCGACGTCTGCGAGTGGCGGTTTAACGTCTGATCGCCGTGGCGGGGTTCCGACCCGGAGAAACCGCCGGAATTGGGAAGAAGTAGTCCCCGAGCAGGGATAGCGATGGCCAACGATCCACTGAGCCTTGACGAGGCTGGCGAATGGGCCGGCTTGTGGTGGCTGCCGGATGACCCGGACGAGCGTATTCCAGGCATCCTTCGGTATGACGCCGAGGAAGGCCTTTCGCTCTCGCTGATAGGCGCGTTCGAGGATCGCATCATGTCGAAGCCTGCTCCCGGGATGACTGTGTTCCAAGAAGGCACGAGAACGTGGAAGGTTATTCACGGGGCGGCTGAGCAGCGCGAGGTCACTCTCCTCGACTGTGTCCCCACTGGCGGGAAGCGGACCATGTTCGCGCGGGTAAAGAGCCCGGACAAACAGACTGTGATTGCGTCGATCGCGATCATCGGCGCGCACCTCAAGGGTGAGGAGGACGCGGCCTTCTCGGCGGCCGAGATCTCGGTCGAGGACCTGGGTTACTGGGCGGCATCGTCGGTGTTCGAGGGCTTCCACGGTGCTCCCGACGGTAGGTTGGACGGGACCGGGCAGATCTCGGTGAAGCCAGTCGATGCGCAGTCTGTCGTGGTCGACGGTACCGAGTATCGCCTGGTACACACGTATACGCTTCCCTCCCTCGACCAGCGCAAGGGAGAAACAGTGGGGCGCATGACGGACAAGGTCTCGGTCCGAGTCGCTCCATCCGAACCGTTGTCATTGAGCGCTGCATTAAAGGCGGCGAGTCTGATACAGGACTTGATCGCCTTAGCAACGCACTGCGCCGCAGGCGTGATTTGGCTTCGATTGGAAGTGGCCGGGACCGAATCGGCCCTTCCGGACGGAAAGTCCCTGCCGCCGCGGCGGGCCGACGTTCTTTACTCTCCCGCAGCGCTTGGCAAGCACGACGCGAAGGCGGTCGACCATCGCCGTCTGTTCTTTACCTGTGACTCGCTCCCGTTCGAAGAGGTCTTGCCCCGCTGGTGCGAGGCACATGGCCGCCTGCAAGCGGCGACCAATATGATCCTTGGCCTCCGATACGCGCCGGCCCTCTTCGTCGAGAACAATCTCCTGACTGCTGTCGGTGCGGCCGAGGTTCTACATCGCGGCCTGCGCATCGACGAGAAGCCGTTTCCCAAAGCGGAGTTCACGACGATGCGTGAAGCGATGCTGGCGCAGGTCCCAGATGAATACCGGGACAAGTTCAAAGGCGCCATCCGGAACGATCCAACGCTCCGGGACCGGCTCCACGCCCTCGTCGAGCGCCCTGATCGGGAAGCAATCGCGTTCCTCGTGCCGGACGTCGACTATTGGGCGAGGAGGACGACGTGGGCCCGCAATGACCTCACACACGAGGGCAGGACATCGAACCACTCCTTCGAGGAATTGCTCGCCGTCGTGGAGGTGACGACGGCGGTCGTGATCCTCAACTTGCTGCACGAGCTTGGTCTGCCGGCCGAGCGTCAACGCGAGATCGTGCAGCAGCACCCGCAGCTGAGGGCGACGTCGCGAACGGCGAGGGAATGGCTGATGGCTCCGGGATTCGATTCCTAAGCGACCTCCTGCCAGAAGGCGGTCGCATGAGCACTCAAGACTCTGTCCCCTTAAAGTAGCCGCCCCGCCTGACCGCGGGCATATTGGGCTTGAGGTCCGAACCCGTTCTTGGTGTGTTGCCATGAATTACCGCGGCACGGAATGCTCGAAGAGGGCAAAGCTGGGGGAACCTGACGTTTCTCGAAGCGGCGACGTGCCAGCGGCGAAGAGTGCCGGGGGCTCTATGGCTTGTGCCGCCGTGTGCGTCGCTAGAGTGACCACATGCAGTACGACGCGCTGAGCAACCTCTTCTCCCTCGACGGACGTCGAGCGCTCGTCACGGGCGGGAGCTCCGGGATCGGCCGCGCGATCGCGACGGCGCTCGCCGCCGCCGGAGCTCATGTGATCGTTGCAGCGCGAACACCGGCGACCATCGACGCCACGGTCGCGGATATCGTCGACCGAGGCGGGTCGGCGGAGGGCGCGGTGGCGGACCTGGCCGAGCGATCCGGCGCTCATGCGCTTGCCGATCGCGTCAGCGACATCGACGTGCTCGTGAACTCCGCGGGAATCAATCTGCGCCCGCCGCTGCCCGAACTCACCGAGGAGACGTGGGACCGCACGATGCGGGTGAATCTCGACGCCCCGTTCATCCTGGGGCAGCGACTCGCACCGCGCATGGCGGAGCGCGGGTACGGACGCATCATTCACATCAGCTCGCAGCAGGCGCAGCGCCCGTTCGCATCGAGCGGTGCGTACGGCGTCTCGAAAGCGGGGCTTGAAGCCCTGGCGCGATCGCAGGCGGAGGCGTGGTCGCCGCGAGGGGTGACTGCGAATGTGCTCGTTCCGGCTTCGTGCGCACACCGTTGAACGAGCGGCTCTCATCCGACCCCGATGCCGTGCGCGCCCTCGAGGCGCGAACGCTCATCGGGCGAAACGGCGCCCCCGAGGACTTCATGGGACCCGCAGTGTTTCTCGCGGGCCCCGGCTCAGCGTACGTGACCGGACAGACCATCCCGGTCGACGGGGGCTTTTCCGTGCACTGAGCGCGCTGCCGCGTCTCGGTCGATTCGCTCAGCGAATTCCGCGCATCAGGCGCAGGATCGGCCCGCGCACCATTACGAGCACGATGCCGACCGCGATCGAGATGAGCCCGATCGTGAGGAAGTACGGCACCTCGTCGTCGGTGGAGTAGAAGCCCGAGAGCGCACCGGCGCCGGCGGAGCCGAGTGCGATCGAGATGAAGTGGAGCGCCACCATCTGGGAGTGGAACGCGTGCGGTGAGAGTTTGGTCGCGAGCGATTGGCCGACGGGCGAGATGCAGAGCTCCGCGAAGGTGAAGAGCAGGAGGATCAGCACGATCGCGTAGAAGGGGACCGAGCCGTCCGCTCCACCGGAGAAGGGGATGAACGCGAGGAACGCGAGGCCCATGATCACGGTGCCGAGTGCGAACTTGATCGGGGTGCTCGGCTGGCGCTCGCCGAGTCGCGTCCACATGGCGGCGAAGACGCCCGCGAAGATGATGATGAACACCGGGTTGATCGAAGTGACGACGCTCGGCGCGAGCTCGAATCCGAAGAGATTGCGATCGAGGCGCTGATCCGAGTAGATCGCGATCACGGTGAACTGCTGCTGGAACAGCGTCCAGAACACGGCGGAGGCGATGAAGAGCGGGATGTACGAGAACACCCTGCTGCGCTCCTCCGCCGTGACACGAGCACTCGAAGCGATCACCGAGAAGACCGCGATCGCCGAGACGATGGTGAGTGCGACGACGATGACCGCCAGGTTCTCGGCGCGCAGCAATCCGAGCAGGGCAGCGGCCGCAATGATGGCGATGGCTGCGATGAGGATCACGATCCACCGCATGCCCTCCGCTCGCGTCAACGGGTTCGTGGGGTGCGAGCCCGACTCGGTCACCGTGTGCCGGCGCAGGAGCAGATACTGCAGGAGGCCGAGCGCCATGCCGACGGCGGCGAGACCGAAGCCCCAGTGGAAGCCCTGCCAACCCCAGACGAGACTGGTGAGCAGAGGGCCGATGAAGCCGCCGATGTTGACGCCCATGTAATAGATCGAGAACGCGGCGTCGCGGCGCATGTCCTTGGGATCGTACAGATCGCCGAGCACCGTCGACGTCGTGGTCTTGAGTGATCCCGCTCCCAGGGCCACGCACACGAGCCCGACACCGAGGCCGACGACCCCGGGAATGACAGCGAGGGCGATGTGCCCGAACATGATGACGACCGCTGAGACGACCAGTGTCTTCTCGGCGCCGAGCACGCGGTCGGCGACCCACCCGCCGAGCACCGAGGAGAGGTAGACGAGCCCGCCGTAGGCTCCGACGATAGAGGTCGCGGCCGCCTCCGACATGCCCAGGCCGCCCTGCGAGAGCGAGTAGTAGATGTAGAAGGCGAGCAGGCCCTGCATGCCGTAGAAGCTGAATCGCTCCCACATCTCGACCCCTGCAAGGTTCGCGAGCCCCCACGGGTGCCCGAAGAAGCCGCGCTCCTGCTTCGCCGTCGTCATCGCCGTCGCGGCGTGCTCATGCTTCGTCATCATGCCCCTGCTCTTCCGTCGATCTCAGGCGGATGTCGTCGTTGTGCAGATTCGCGCACCAGCCTACTGCCGACCGTTCGCTGGGAGAGCTCGACGTGCTACCGTGGCCGTGCGGCACCGCACCTGATACGGTTCGCGCGATGGCACTCGCAGAGGAGGCGACCATGACGGAGAAGGTCACTGGTCCGAAATCGTACTTCCCGTCGATCGAGCAGAAGTACGGGCTCAGCATCGACACGTGGATCGAGCGTCTCCGCCCGCTCGCCGGGCAGAAGCATATGGAGCAGGTCGCCTTCCTGAAAGAACAGGGAATGGGGCACGGTCACGCGAATGCGCTCGTGCACGTGTTCCGAGCCGAGCATGATGGCGCCTGACCGGCCGGTGCGTGCGATCCCAGGTGGCGCAGGCGCCCGAGAGATAGCCTGAATTCATGAGTACTCCGATGGCTTCCGCGCAGAACGAGAACGCGCGCGAAAACCCCGCCGATGATGAGATCACGATCTCGCCGAGTGCGCTGCGCACGCTCGGCGATCAGATGCAGCGGTTCATGCTCGAGTACCGGTTCGCGATGGAGGAGGTCGAGACGAAGCTCGCGATTCTGCGCGAGGAGTTCCTCCACATGCACGAGTACAACCCGATCGAGCATGTCTCGAGCCGGGTGAAGTCGGTCGAGAGTCTGGTGGCGAAGCTCGAGCGGCGCGGCATCGGCACCGATTTCGAGGTGATCCGCACGCAGATCTACGACATCGCGGGTGTACGGGTGACGTGCGCGTTCATCCGCGACGTCTACCAGCTGTTCGACCTGCTCACCCAGCAGGACGACATCACGGTGCTCGAGGTCGAGGACTACATCGAGACGCCGAAGGCGAACGGGTACAAGAGTCTGCACACGATCATCTCCGTCCCCGTGTACCTGTCGACGGGTCGTGTGGACGTGCCGGTCGAGGTGCAGTTCCGCACGATCGCCATGGACTTCTGGGCGAGCCTCGAGCACAAGATCTATTACAAGTACGAGCGCCAGGTGCCCGATACATTGATTCGCGAACTGAAGCACGCCGCGGAGACCGCGGCCGAGCTCGACACGCGCATGGAGCGGCTCCACGTGCAGATGCACGGCGAGCCGCCCCTGCATACGGCCCCGCTCGACCTGCGCGCAGTGCGCGACCGCATCCACCGCGTGTAGGGCGAACGGGGCGCATGGACCACTCGGGTCGGCGCCCCGTGCTCCACGGGAGCCCGGCGCTCCGCGTCAGGAACGGACGCGCGCTCGGCCGGCGGAGAACGCGACGAGGGCGATCGCCGCAGCACCGACCATAATGATCGCGAGCGGCAGCGCGGTGCGCTCGCCGCCGATGCTGACGAAGGGCGATGCGGCCGCAGCGAGCCCGAACTGCAGCGCGCCGAGCAGCGCCGAGGCGGTTCCGGCCGCACCGGGGACGGCCGAGAGTGCGAGTGCGGTGACGTTGCCCATGACGAATCCGAGCGATGCCACGACGACGAAGACGGCAGCTGCGAGCACCCAGGGGGAGGCGGCGAGCAGGGCTGCGCCGAGCATGACGAGCGAGCCGATCGCGACGCCGCAGAGCCCGATGAGCGCGAGCCTGCGCGGCCCGACGCGCGTGACCAGGCGAGCCGACACCGCGCTGGTCGCGACGAGGGCGAGCGCGTTCAATCCGAACAGCAGCCCGTACTGGAGCTCGTTCGCCCCGAGCATGGACTGGTACAGGAACGGCGACGCCGAGATGTACGACATCATCACCGTGAATGCCGCCGCGAACGCGACCGTGTGGCCGAGGTACTGCCGTGAGACGAGCTGGTGCAGGAGAGAACCGCGGCTGCGGCGCTCTTCCGCGATCCGCGCGCGGCGTTCGGCCGGCAGCGTCTCGCGCACGCCCCAGATGACGGCTCCGAGCATCACGAGCGCGATGACGAGCAGCACTGCGAGTACCCCGCGCCAGCCGAGCGGCTCGGCGAGTACGCCGCCGATCAGCGGCGCGACGACGGGCGCGACTCCGCTGACGATCATCATGAGGCTCATCGCTCGCGCTGCGACTGCGCCCGTAGCGAGATCGGAGATGATGGCGCGCCCGAGCACCATGCCTGCGGCTCCGGAGACCCCCTGCAGAACACGAGCCGCGACGAGCACGCCGAGGTTCGGTGCGACGACGGCCGCGATACTCGCGATGATCAGCACGACGGAGCCGATGAGCAGTGGAAGGCGACGGCCGTAGCGATCCGAGAGCGGCCCGAAGACCAGCTGCCCGACCATGATGCCGACGAGGAAGCCGGTGAGCGTGAGCTGCACGCCGGTGGCGTTCGTGCCGAGATCACCTGCGATGGCGGGAAATGCGGGGAGGTACAGGTCGATGCCGAAGGGGGCGACTGCTGCGAGGAGACCGAGAACCACGAGGAGCGCGGGGCCGAGCGCCCGGCTCTGAGCAGTCGGGTCCGACGAGTGCGTCGGAAGGGCGGGTGAAGACGATGACATGAGTAGTTATCTTACTATAAATATTTACGGCATCTGGCCTACGATGAGTACATGCACGACCCTTCTGCCCCCGACGCCTTATCACCCGAGTCGGAGGCGCTCGCGGACCTCGCCGGCGCCGTCGTGTCTCTCTCTCGCGAAATCGAGTTCCGGCACGAGCACGCCGACTTCATCTCGCTGACGCAGACCGAGCGGCTCGTTCTGAGCACCCTCGACCGGCACGGCGAATCCGCACCGGGGGAGCTCGCCGAGCGGCTCGGTCTGCAGCGATCCAACCTCAGCACGGCGCTGCGCGGACTCGAATCGAAGGCGCTCGTCGAGCGACGCCGCTCCAGGCCGGACGGTCGCGGGGTGCTCGTGCGGTCCACTCCGCTCGCAGCGGAGAACCTCTCGCGCGTGCGTGCGCGCTGGTCGGAGGTGCTCGAAGCGGTCGCTCCGGAGGGGCTCGACACGGCGGGCGTCGCGATCATGCTGCAGCGCATGGCCCAGGCCCTCGTCGAACAGCGCAGCGCGCGGACGTGATCCTGCCGCCTCGCCGTCCGGTTCGGGTACGGTGAGTGACATGGAGCGCGAGCATCTTCCCGGCGGGTCCGGCGGCGTGTGGCGCGTGCGGGAGGCGGACGGGGTCACGCGCGTGCATCGTCCGACAGGGCCCTGGACCCCGGCGGTCCACGCACTGCTGGCGTTCCTCGACGCGCGGGGCCTCGACGGTATTCCTCGGGTGCACGGCTTCGACGGCGAGGGTCAGGAGATCCTCGACTATCTCCCCGGGCGCACGCTCGACCCCGAGGTTGACAGCGTCGATGACGCCGCCCTGGCTGCGGCGGTGTCGTGGTTGCGCAGATTCCACGATGCCGTGCGCCACTTCACCCCCGGCGTGCTCGAGTGGCGGCAGGGAGTGCAGCGACTCGAAGCGGGCCAGGTCGTGTGCCACAACGATCCCGGGCTCTACAACTGGATGGTGGTGGACGGCACGTTCGCCGGAATGATCGACTGGGATCGCGCCGGCCCGGGCGATCCGGTCGACGATCTGGCCTTCATGTGCTGGTCGTCGATCCCGCTGCTGCGCGAGACCGCGCCGAGCGATGCCGCGAGGCGGCTCGTCCTGGCGGCGGAGACCTACGGCGGCGTGACCGCGCAGCAGCTGCTGATCGCGGTCGAAGCGCGCATGTCGCTCATCTCCGCGCGATGGCGGGATGGGATCGAGCGCGGCGATCCGGGCACCCTCGCACTGCGAGACGCGGGCATCATGGATCGGCATCATCGACGTGTCGAGGAGTTCCTGCGGCGCCGCACTGAGATCACGGCGGTGCTGGAGGCGGAAGGCGCACTGCAGAACGAGGAGGAGGCACTATGACGATCATTGTGACCGACGGCGGCATCGAGACGGCGCTGACCGATCGGCTCGAGCAGCACCTGCCGGAGTTCGCCGCCTTCGTGCTGCTCGATTCCGCGGAGGGCCGGATCGCGCTGCGCGCCTACTACGCGCCGTTCCTCGCGGTCGCTCGTGAGCACGACCTGCCCCTGGTGCTCGATACGCCGACCTGGCGCGCGAACATCGATTGGGGCGACCGCCTCGGGTACGGCGTCGACGATCTCGCGCGCGTGAATGCGGACGCCGTCGCCTTCGTGCGGGAGCTCGACGAGGTCGAGCCGACGGGAGCGCCGGATGCAGCCCCGGAGATCATCGTGAACGGCTGCGTAGGGCCCCGGTTCGACGACTTCGTCGGAGACGAGCGGATGAGCGCGCATGAGGCGGAGGAGTATCACTCCGCCCAGGTGCGCGCGCTCGCCGAAGCGGGGGTCGACCGCGTCACCTCGGTGACCACGCTCGATGCGGCGGAGGCCATCGGGGTCGTGCGGGCCGCCGTCGCGGCGCGCGTTCCCGCGTTCGTGTCGTTCGTCGTGAACGCCGACGGCATGCTCGCCGACGGCAGCTCGATCGCCGAGGCGATCGCGGAGGTCGACCGCGAGACCGGCAGTGCTCCGGAAGGCTACCTGATCAATTGCGCCCACCCCAGCGAGGTGGCGACCGGCCTGGCGCGGAATGCGGGCGCTGGTGAACTCGAGCGCATCGTCGGTTTCCGTCTGAACGCCGCCGCGACCGGGGACTCGGGAGCCGGGGATGAGCCTCGTGCGTTCGCCGAGGCGGAGCTCGCGCTGCGAGAACTCGCTCCGCTGGCGGCGGTGTTCGGCGGGTGCTGCGGCACCGATGCTCCGCATATCGCCTCACTGGCTGCACTGGGGCGGAGCGACGGCATCGCGGACGATGCGAATGAGGCTCCCATCAAGCGCGGATAGGCTGTCGACGTGAGTAAAGACCCATTCGAGGAACTCTTCGGGCCCGCAGACGCCGACCCGCCGGCCGAGCCGCGACCCGTTCCGGCCCGCGAGCGGCTGTCGTACGAGCAGGCCGAGCGCGTTCGCACGGCGCAGCTCGAGACCGAGCCTCGGCGTCAGGGGACGCGAGGCGCTCCCAAGGCCCTGCCGTGGATCGTCGTCGGCGCAGTGGCGGTCATCGCGATCATCGTGTGCATCGTGCTCGTGAACACGGTTCGCGGGGGCACGAGCAGTGACAACGCTGCCGACCAGGAGCCGACGACGACATCGGCTCCGAATGAGACGCCATCGCCATCGCCGTCGAACGAGGCGGACGACGACCCGGACGGGTCCGACGACGCCGATGCGGCGGATCCGAACGAGGTTCCGGCGGTGGAGGTGGGGCCGACCAGTACGCTCGACATCCCCGCATGGGGCGTGACGTCGGAGCTCAGCCAGAAGTTCGGGATGACGAGCTACGTCATTCCCGACAATGTGAACCTGCAGCTGAGCAGCCCGCTCATCGATTCGCTGCCCGAGGAGTGCGCGGCGATGCGCACGCAGTGGGGAGTGACGAAGGGCAGCGACGGCACGTACTCCGTGCTTAAGCCCGCGGAGACCTGCGAGGCGGCGCCGGAACTGTACGACGAGCTCTGGGGCCTGACGGACGCCTTCGCGAAGAGCGTGACGCCGGTCGGCTGACGGGATCTTCGGCTCCAGACATCGCTCACCCGGCCGGCGCTCCGAAGAGCGCCGGCCAGAGCGCCAGCGCGAGGGGGTAGCCCGCGAAACTCACGATGTCGAGGATCCAGTGGGCGATGATCAGGGGGAGTGCACGACCCCACCGCTGATACGCCCAGCCGAAGACGACGCCCATGATCACGTTGCCGATGAATCCTCCGAAGCCCTGGTAGAGGTGGTAGCTGCCGCGCAGCAGCGCACTAGCGACGATCGTCGCCCATGGACCGACGCCGAGTCGTCTGAACCGCTCGAACAGATACGCGACGACGATCAGCTCCTCGCCCAGTGCGGCGCGCAGAGCCTGCAGCACGAGCAGCGGTACGGTCCACCAAGCGGCGTCGAGCGCCGTGGGCACCACGGTCGTATTGATGCCGATCGCTTTGGCGAACAGGTAGAACGCGAGGCCCGGGATGCCGATCGCGGCGGCGAGCAGCACGCCGCCGCCGGTCTCGCGCCCCCACCACCGCGGCCCGCCGTGCATCGGTCTGCCGAGTCC
This sequence comes from Leucobacter sp. USCH14, assembly GCF_037619215.1. NCBI lineage: Bacteria > Bacillati > Actinomycetota > Actinomycetes > Micrococcales > Microbacteriaceae > Leucobacter > Leucobacter sp. USCH14. Next base: position 160,696 of record NZ_JAQPZP010000003.1, on the reverse strand, counting down.
GAGTCTCGAGAGGTGCGGGCGCGAGTTCGACCAGAGCAGGTAGACGACCAGCGCGACGGGCGCGAGCCCGAAGGCGAACGAGAGCAGCTGGGAGACGAGATCGAAGATCGGGCGATCCGACAGCGGGCGGTTGATCGTCGCGGTCTGCTGCGACAGCGCCGTCTCGCGCGTGAGTCGCTCGACGATCGAGACGATCGCGTACACGGCTGAGGCGCCGAAGGAGAGCGCGAGCACGATGGCGATCTCCCAGCGGAGGCGAGTGCGGTGGCGAGCTGTCGTCATAGCGTCAGCGTATCGCCGGACTCTCAGGAATGTGTCGGGTCGCCACAGCGCGGAGCCGCCACGCCTCGCAACTTTCGCGGAGAGCTACAAGCCTCGGTTACGAAGGAGTTACGCCGACCCGAATTGTGCGCATCCGGTCTGACAGGTCTGTAGTCTGGTTCCGTACTATCGAATCTTTCGGGTGCGTATCGAGCGAGAGTTCTTTCAGCATGCCGGGGGACATTTCAAGGAGGAAACCTGTGAAGCGATCACGGATCGGCTACACGTTCATCGCCCTGGCGGCCGCGGGTGCACTCGCACTCTCCGGCTGCTCGTCGAGCGGTGGAGAGACGGGCGGCGGAGATGCCGGCTCGGGCGGCGGCATCATCACCGTGAACAACACCGAGCCGCAGAAGGGGCTCGTTCCCGCGGATACGACAGAGGTCGGCGGCGGCAAGGTCGTCGACGCGCTCTGGGAGGGCCTCGTCTACTACGACATCGACGGCGTGACCCAGATGGGCGTCGCCGAGTCGATCGAATCCGACGACAACACGACTTGGACCATCAAGCTCCGCGAAGACGCGGTGTTCTCCGATGGCACGCCGGTCATGGCGAAGAACTTCGTCGACGCGTGGAACTACGCGGCGAACGTCGACAACGCGATGGGCAACCAGTACTTCTTCAGCACCATCGAGGGCTTCAGCGAGACCGAGCCGGTCGAGGCGATGTCGGGTCTGAAGATCGTCGACGACTACACCTTTACGGTGAAGGCGACCCCCGACTTCCCGGATCGTCTCGGATACTCGGCGTACTACCCGCTGCCCGACGTCGCGTTCGAGGACATGGAGGCGTTCGGCCAGAACCCCATCGGCAACGGCCTCTACAAGATGGACGGCGAAGACGCCTGGAAGCACAACGAGTCCATCAGCCTCGTGAAGAACGACACCTACGTCGGCCCCCGCGAGGTGGCCAACGACGGCGTGGACTTCAAGATCTACGCGTCGCTCGACGCGGCGTACACCGATCTGCTCGGCAACAACCTCGACGTGCTCGATCAGATCCCCGACACCTCGTTCGCGGTGTTCCAGGACGAGCTCGGCGACCGTGCGATCAACCAGGCGGGCGCGCTCACCACGACGCTCGCGATCTCCGAGAACCTCGAGCACTTCTCCGGCGAGGAGGGCAAGCTCCGCCGCGCGGCGCTCTCGATGGCGCTGGATCGCGAGGAGATCATCGACGTGATCTTCGAGGGCACGAACGTGCCGGCCAAGGACTTCACCTCACCGGTGGTCGACGGCTACGCCGAGGATCTCGAAGGCGCGGAGAAGCTCGAGTTCAACCCCGAAGAGGCGCAGAAGCTGTGGGCCGAGGCGGACGCCATGAGCCCGTTCGAGGGAACGCTCGAGGTGGCCACCAACTCCGACGGCCCGCACCAGGTGTGGGTCGAGGCCGTCGCCAACCAGTGGGCGAACAACCTGGAGATCGAGGCGGCTCCGAAGCTGTACCCGACCTTCCAGGCGTTCCTCGATGATCGCGAAGCCGACGTCGTGGGCGGTCCGTTCCGCGCCGGCTGGCAGGGCGACTACCCGGGTGCGTACAACTACCTGCAGCCGCTGTACTACACGGGCGCGAGCTCGAACCACGGCTTCTACGCGAACCCGGAGTTCGACGCGCTGCTGGACGAGGCCGCTGCTGAGAGCGATCACGATGCGCGCGTCGAGAAGCTGAACGAGGCGCAGGAGATCCTCCTCGAGGACATGCCCTCGATTCCGCTGTGGTACCAGGGCACGACCGGTGGGCACAGCGAGGGCGTCGACAACGTCGCCTTCGGCTGGAACTCGGTTCCCCTGTTCAACGAGATCACCAAGAACTGATCGAGTTCACTCGGGCCCCGAACGCGATGTTCGGGGCCCGACCCTCGTCCGTGCGCCGTTGCCGTGCGGGCGAGTTCATTTCCGGCGCGTCAGGGACACCGGCGTCCCGAATACGGTTCCGCGCCACGATTGCGAGAGAAAACGCACCATGTCTACGACCAGCGAACGGGGGAGCGGCGCATGCTGAGATACATCCTCTTCCGAATCCTTCAGGTGATTCCAGTCCTTCTGGGCACCACATTCCTCATCTACTTCATGGTGTTCGCCATGCCGGGAGACCCCGTCGCCGCGATGTTCGGCGACAAGGTGCCGAGCGATGCGGTGCTCGAGCGACTGCGCGAGCAGTACAACCTCGACAAGCCGTTCTTCATCCAGTACCTGCTCTACCTGCAGGGCCTCTTCGTCGGCGACTTCGGCATCAGCTTCTCGGGTGAACCCGTCTCCGAGATCCTCGCGCGCACGTTCCCCGTGACGATCAAGCTCGCCCTCATGGCGATCGCGATCTCCCTCGTGCTCGCAGTCGTCATCGGGCTCTTCTCGGGCCTGCGCAAGGGCCGGTTCTTCGACAACATCAACCTCATCATCGGCCTGCTGTTCCTGAGCATCCCGATCTTCGTCGTCGCCTTCATCGGGCAGTACGGGCTCGGGCTCAAACTGGGCTGGTTCAATCCGACCGTCGGTGCGGGCGCACCGCTGCAGGATCTTCTGCTGCCCGCGATCGTGCTGGGAGTCTCGCTCTACGCGACCAGCATGCGCCTCACCCGCGCTTCGGTCATCGACACGCTCAACCAGGATTTCGTGCGCACCGCGTACGCCAAGGGTCTCAGCCGGGGCCGCGTCATCCCGGTGCACGTGCTGCGCAACTCCCTGATTCCGACCATCACCAACACCGCGACGGATTTCGGCACGCTCATGGTCGGTGCGACCGTCACGGAGGGCATCTTCAACGTGCCCGGCGTCGGCAACGTGCTCTTCAACGCCATCCTCAAGGGCGAGAACACGACGGTGGTCTCGTTCGTGACCGTCATGGTGCTGATCTACCTCGGCGTCAATCTCGCCGTCGACCTGCTCTACGCCGTACTCGATCCGAGGATCCGCTATGCCTGAGTCACCACAGTCCTCCTCCGCGTCGAACCGCCGCGCGCGGCCGCCCATCACGCACTTCGTGGCACCGATCGACGAGACTCCCGTCGTCGCCGTCGACGCGGTGCGCATCGCCGAGAAGAAGTCGACGCTCTGGCTCGACGCCTGGCGCGACATGCGTCGTCGCCCGATGTTCTGGATCTCCGCTGTGATCATCTTCGCGGTGGTGCTGATCTCCCTCTTCCCGGGGCTCTTCAGCCAGGCGGATCCGCGCGCCTGCGCACTCTCGTTCTCGAACGCGGGGCCCTCGACCGGGCACCCGCTCGGGTACAACAAGCAGGGCTGCGACGTGTACTCGCGGATCATCCACGGTACGTCCACCTCGGTGTCGGTCGGCCTGCTGGTCATCGCGATCACGTTCGTTGTCGGCACGATCATGGGCGCCCTCGCAGGCTTCTTCGGGGGCTTCGTCGACACGGTGCTCTCGCGCGTGGGCGACATCTTCTTCTCGATCCCCTACATCCTCGCGGCCGTCGTCGTCATGAGCGTGCTCTCCGACCACCGCAATCCGCTCGTCATCGCACTCGCGATCGGCGGCTTCTCGTGGCCGATCACCGCGCGCATCGTGCGAAGCGAGATCCTCCGGGTGAAGAACGCCGACTTCGTCATGGCGTCGGAATCCCTGGGGCTCTCACGCTTCAACACCCTGCTGCGGCACGTGCTGCCGAACGCGATCGCGCCGGCGATCGTGGTGACGACGCTCTCGCTGGCCTCCGCGATCGTGGCCGAAGCGACGCTGTCGTTCCTCGGCGTCGGGCTCCCCGCCGGCGAGTTCATCAGCTGGGGCAACGACATCAGCGCCGCACAGCTGTCGCTACGCACGGACCCCATGCCGTTGATCTACCCGTCCCTCGCGCTGACCATCACCGTGCTCGGATTCATCCTGCTCGGCGAGTCGGTGCGAGATGCCCTTGATCCGAAGGCGAGAGCACGTCGATGAGCGAAGCGAACATGACTGAGACACCGCAGGAATTCATGCAGCCGCTGCTGAGCGTGCGCGACCTGAAGGTCGGCTTCACCGTCGACCGGAAGATGAACGAAGTGCTGCACGGCATCGACTTCGATGTGTATCCGGGAGAGACCGTCGCCATCGTCGGCGAGTCCGGCTCCGGCAAGTCGACCACGATGCACGCGGTGATCAACCTGCTGCCCGGCACCGGACGCGTGACCGAGGGCTCGGTGAAGTGGGGCGGGCGAGAGCTCGTCGGGCTCGGTCGCCGCGAGATGGAGCGCATCCGCGGTCGTGAGATCGGTCTCGTTCCGCAGGATCCGATGTCGAACCTGAACCCGGTGTGGTCGGTCGGCTTCCAGGTCGAGGAGGCGGTGCGCGCCAACGGCCTCGCGAAGGGCAAGAAGGAGGTGCGCGAGCGCGCCGTCCAAGTGCTCGAGCAGGCCGGCCTCCAGAACGCCGCACAGCGGATGAAGCAGTTCCCGCACCAGTTCTCGGGCGGGATGAAGCAGCGCGCGCTCATCGGCATCGGGCTGGCGGCGAACCCGCAGCTGCTCATCGCCGACGAGCCGACCTCCGCCCTCGACGTCACCGTGCAGCGCGTGGTGCTCGACCATCTGCAAGGGCTGACCCAGAAGCTCGGCACCGCCGTGGTGTTCATCACGCACGATCTCGGTCTCGCAGCCGAGCGCGCCGAGAAGCTCATCGTGATGTACAAGGGCAACATCGTGGAGTCGGGGCCCAGCCGCGAGATCCTCGAACGGCCGCAGCACCCGTACACGAAGCGTCTCGTCTCGGCCGCGCCGAGCCTGGCGTCGCGCCGCATCGGATCCGACGCGGAACTCCCCGCGGCGCCCACGGAGTCCTTCGACCTCTCTGCGCTCGCAGAGGATGCGAAGCCGGTGGTGAAGCACGGGGAGCCGATGATCGAGGTCTCGGACCTCGGCAAGATCTACAAGATCCGCAAGGGCAACTTCGGGACGGAGGATTTCCACGCGGTCGCGGGAGCGACGTTCTCCGTGAACCGGGGCGAGACGATGGCGCTGGTGGGCGAGTCGGGTTCCGGCAAGTCGACGATCGCGAAGATGGTGCTGCAGCTCGAGAAGCCGTCGTCGGGCTCGATCCGGATCAACGGCCAGGAGACCGCTGACCTGTCGGGGCGGAGGCTCTTCGATCTGAGGCGCACGCTGCAGCCGGTGTTCCAGGATCCGTACGGCTCCCTGGATCCGCTCAACAACATCGCGAGCACCATCATGGAGCCGCTGAAGATCCACAAGGTGGGCGACGCGGCCAGCCGCAAGGCCCGCGTATACGAGCTGCTCGATCAGGTGTCGCTGCCGCGCGAGCTCGCGACCCGCTACCCGAACGAGCTCTCCGGCGGTCAGCGGCAGCGGGTCGCCGTGGCGCGCGGCCTCGCGCTCAAGCCGGACATCCTCGTGCTCGACGAGGCCGTGTCGGCGCTCGACGTGCTCGTGCAGGCGCAGATCCTCGATCTGCTCGCGGAGCTGCAGCGCGAGCTGGGCCTCACGTACCTGTTCATCACGCACGACCTCGCCGTCGTGCGGCTCATCGCGGATCGCGTGTGCGTGATGCAGCAGGGGCGCATCGTGGAGCAGGCGACCACGGATGAGGTCTTCGAGAATCCCCGCGAGGAGTACACGAAGAACCTGCTGGCCGCGATTCCGGGCGCGCACATCGAGCTCGGCCAAGAGCGCTGACCCGCCCGAATGCGACGCCCGCGCCTGTCTGGCACTCCGGACAGGCGCGGGCGTCGCTGCGTTGTCGGTGGGCCGCCGACCGGCTGGGATAGGGGGAGTGGGGCGACGCCCCGCGATCCGGCACTTCAGCGAAAGGTCCCATGATGGCACTTCCCGGCGCACGCCCCGTCCGCTCACCGCGCGGCAGCGAACTCTCTGCGAAGAGCTGGCAGACGGAGGCCCCGCTGCGCATGCTCATGAACAACCTCGATCCCGAGGTCGCCGAGCGCCCCGACGATCTCGTGGTGTACGGCGGCACGGGCCGGGCGGCGCGCAGCTGGGAGGCGTTCGACGCGATCGTCGACACCCTACGCGACCTGGAGGACGACGAGACTCTGCTCGTGCAGTCGGGCAAACCCGTCGGCGTCTTCCGCACGAACGTCTGGGCGCCGCGCGTGCTCATCGCGAACTCGAACCTCGTGGGCGACTGGGCGAACTGGCCCGAGTTCCGGCGCCTCGAAGCGGAGGGGCTGACGATGTACGGGCAGATGACCGCGGGATCGTGGATCTACATCGGCACGCAGGGCATCCTCCAGGGCACGTTCGAGACGTTCGCCGCGGTCGCGCGCAAGCGGTTCGGTGGCACCCTCGCGGGCACGATCACGCTGACCGGCGGCTGCGGCGGCATGGGCGGCGCGCAGCCCCTCGCGGTGACGCTGAACGACGGTGCGTGTCTGATCGTCGACGTGGACCGCAGCCGCCTCGAGCGCCGGGTCGGCAAGCGGTACCTCGACGAGGTCGTCACCAGCATCGACGAAGCGCTCGATAAGGTGCAGCAGGCGAAGGCGGAGAAGCGCGGCTGGTCCGTCGGGCTCGTCGGCAACGCAGCCGAGGTCTTCCCCGAGATCCTGCGCCGCCACCGCGCCGGTGAGATCACCATTGACGTGGTCACCGATCAGACGAGCGCGCACGATCCGCTGAGCTACCTGCCGATCGGATACGACGTGGACGAGCGGCTGGCGCGCGCCGAGGCCGACCCCGAGCGGTTCACGCGCGACGCGCAGGCCGCGATGGCGGCGCACGTGCGAGCGATGGTCGAGTTCCAGGACGCCGGGGCCGAGGTCTTCGACTACGGCAACTCGATCCGCGACGAGGCTCGCGCGGGCGGCTACGATCGCGCGTTCGAATTCCCGGGCTTCGTGCCCGCGTACATCCGTCCGCTGTTCTGCGAGGGGCTCGGGCCGTTCCGCTGGGCGGCGCTCTCCGGCGACCCCGAAGACATCCGCGTGACCGACGAGGCGATCCTCGAGCTCTTCCCCGAGAACGAGCACCTGCACCGCTGGATTCGCGCGGCGCAGGATCGCGTCGAGTTCGAGGGCCTCCCCGCTCGCATCTGCTGGCTCGGCTACGGCGACCGGGCGAAGGCTGCAGTGCGGTTCAACGAGCTCGTCGCCGAGGGCAAGCTCTCGGCCCCGATCGTGATCGGGCGCGACCACCTCGACTCCGGCTCCGTCGCCTCGCCCTATCGCGAGACGGAGTCGATGGCCGACGGCTCCGACGCCATCTCCGATTGGCCGCTGCTCAACGCGCTGACGGCCGCGTCCTCCGGCGCGACGTGGGTGTCGCTGCACCACGGCGGCGGCGTCGGCATCGGCCGCTCGCAGCACTCGGGCCAGGTCTCGGTCGCAGACGGCACGCCGCTCGCCGCCGAGAAGCTGCAGCGGCTGCTGACGAACGACCCCGGCATGGGCGTGATCCGTCACGTCGACGCCGGCTACCAGCGCGCGGTCGACGTCGCGGGGGAGCGCGGAGTGCGCGTCCCGGTGACTCCGGTCATCCGCAACACCGACCAGGCGTGGTGACGGGATGACCCGCGAGCGCGCGAGTCTGCTCATCGACAACATCGGCGAGCTCACGACCAACGATGATGCGAACGGCGGGCGGCTGCACGACGCCGCCGTGGTGATCGAGCAGGATCGCGTGGCCTGGGTGGGGCCCGCCGCCGGCGCACCGCCCGCCGACGAGCGTCTCGATGCGGCGGGGCGAGCGGTGCTGCCGGGGTGGGTGGACTCGCACACGCACCTCGTCTTCGCCGGTGACCGCACCGCCGAGTTCGAAGCGCGCATGGCGGGCGAGGCCTACGCGGCCGGGGGCATCAACGTGACGGTGAACGCGACGCGCGAGGCCTCCGACGCCGTGCTCGAGGCGAACCTCGAGCGCTTGGTCGACGAGGCGCGTCGGGGCGGCACCACGACGATCGAGACGAAGACGGGCTACGGGCTCACGGTGCACGATGAGCGGCGCGCCGCCGTGCTCGCCGGTCGGCACGTCGACGCGGTCACGTTCCTCGGTGCGCACGTCGTTCCCTCGGGAGCCGACGCCGGTGCGTATCTCGACCTCGTGACCGGCACCATGCTCGACGCGGTCGCACCGCACGTCAGCGCGGTCGACGTGTTCTGCGAGACCGGCGCGTTCGATGAGGCCGCGACCGAGCGGGTGCTCGCCGCGGCCGCGAACGCCGGTCTGGCGACGCGCGTGCACGGCAATCAACTGGGGCACGGGCCCGGGGTGCGGCTCGCGGTGGCTGCCGGATCGCTGAGCGTCGACCACCTCGGATTTCTGAGCGACGATGACGTCTCGGCGCTCGCCGGGTCGTGGAGGGACTGGGACGGACGCGCCGGCGCGCGTGGAACGGTCGCGACCGTGCTGCCGGCGTGCGATCTCTCCACGCGCATGCCGCTCGCGCCAGCTCGGGCGCTGCTCGACGCGGGGGCGGTGCTCGCGATCGCGTCGAACGCGAACCCGGGCACGTCGTACACCAGCTCCATGGCGTTCTGCGTCGCCACCGCGGTGCTGCAGATGGGGCTCACGGTGCAGGAGGCGGTGCGCGCGGCGACGCTCGGCGGCGCGATCGCGCTCGGAGCGGATCGCGACGGCTGGCGCGACCCCCGTGGTGTGCCGCAGCGTGCCGTCGGTCGTCTGGCACCCGGCGCCCGCGCCGATCTGCAGCTGCTCGCGGCGCCGTCGGTGACGCACCTCGCCTACCGGCCGGGCATGCCCCTTGTGGACGGCGTCTGGCGCGCAGGTCGACGCATCGTGCACGAGGGTTCGCCGAGCGTTCACGGAGAGACCCGCTAGAATAGTGCGTCGGCGTCTTTCGGCGTCACCGCGGGGCGATCCCGCTCCGTGGCCGGCATCCCGCCGTGCCGACGCTCCCTCGTCTCGTTAGGACTCACCTACTTATGGCTCTCGCCACACGCGAAGACCTCCGCAACGTCGCCATCGTCGCACACGTCGACCACGGCAAGACCACGCTCGTCGACGCCATGCTGCGTCAGACCAATTCCTTCGACGCGCACGCCGAGGTCGACGATCGGGTCATGGACTCGAACGACCTCGAGCGCGAGAAGGGCATCACCATCCTGGCCAAGAACACGGCCATCTCGTACGAGGGGAAGCACGCCTCGGGCGGCCCCATCGTCATCAACGTCGTGGACACACCCGGCCACGCCGACTTCGGCGGCGAGGTGGAGCGCGCGCTCTCGATGGTCGACGGCGTCGTGCTGCTCGTCGACGCGTCGGAAGGGCCGCTGCCCCAGACCCGCTTCGTGCTGCGCAAGGCGCTCGAGTCGAAGCTCCCCGTGATCCTCGCGGTCAACAAGACCGACCGTCCCGATGCGCGCATCGAAGAGGTCGAGGGTGAGGCGCAGGATCTCCTGCTCGGTCTCGCATCCGACCTCTCCGAGGATCACCCCGATATCGACGTCGACGCCGTGCTCGATGTTCCCACGGTGTACCTCTCGGGCCGCGCCGGCGCCGCATCGCACGAGCGCCCCGCTGACGGCGACCTGCCGAACAACCCGGATCTCGAGCCGCTGTTCCAGACCATCCTCGAGCGCGTTCCCGCACCGCAGTTCGACGACACCTTCCCGCTGCAGGCGCACGTCACGAACCTCGACTCCTCGCCGTTCCTCGGCCGTATCGCGCTGCTGCGCGTGCACCACGGGTGGATCAAGAAGGGCGAGACCGTCGCCTGGGTCAAGCACGACGGCACCGTGCAGAACGTGCGCGTCACCGAGCTCATGCTCACCAAGGCGCTCACCCGTTACCCCGCCGAGAAGGCCGGTCCCGGCGACATCGTCGCGATCGCGGGCATCGAGGACATCACGATCGGCGAGACCATCGCCGACGCGGAGGACGTGCGCCCGCTGCCGACCATCACGGTCGACGAGCCCGCGATCTCCATGACCATCGGCGCCAACACCTCGCCGCTCGTCGGCAAGGTGAAGGGGCACAAGCTCACTGCGCGCATGATCAAGGATCGCCTCGACCGCGAGCTCATCGGCAACGTGTCGCTGCGCGTCCTCGATGTGGGACGCCCCGACGCCTGGGAGGTGCAGGGCCGCGGCGAGCTGGCGCTCGCGATCCTCGTCGAGAACATGCGCCGCGAGGGCTTCGAGCTGACCGTCGGCAAGCCGCAGGTCGTGACGAAGGAGATCGACGGCAAGAAGCACGAGCCGTACGAGCACCTCACGATCGATACGCCCGAAGAGCACCTCGGCGCGATCACGCAGCTGCTGGCGGCGCGCAAGGGCCGCATGGAGAACATGGTGAACAACGGCACCGGCTGGGTGCGCATGGAGTTCATCGTCCCGTCGCGCGGCCTCATCGGGTTCCGCTCGGAGTTCATGACTATCACTCGCGGAACGGGCATCGCGAACGCGATCTCGCACGGATACGACGAGTGGGCCGGCACGATCACGACCCGCAACAACGGCTCGATCGTGTCCGACCGCGCCGGTGTGGCGACTCCGTTCGCGATCATCAACCTGCAGGAGCGCATGAGCTTCTTCGTGCAGCCCACGGAAGAGGTCTACGAGGGCATGGTCATCGGTGAGAACTCGCGCTCCGAAGACATGGACGTGAACATCACCAAGGAGAAGAAGCTGACGAACATGCGTTCGGCGTCGGCGGATACCTTCGAGTCGATGACGCCGCCTCGCAAACTCACGCTCGAGGAGTGCCTCGAGTTCGCGCGCGAAGACGAATGCGTTGAGGTGACGCCCGAGAACGTGCGCATCCGCAAGGTCGAGCTCGCGGCTTCGATGCGCGCACGCACCGCCTCGCGGGCGAAGAACCAGAAGTAACGCGCTTCGCTCTGACGGCCCCGGTTCGCGCACTCGCGCGGTCCGGGGCCTCTGCGTGTGCGGGGCGCCTCGAGGGGCGAGGTCGAACCTCGATGCGCCTCGACCATTTCGGCGGAGCGGTCGTAGGATCGGACCATGGCCATCATCCACCGCACCACTTTGAGCCCGTCGAAGTACGAACTTCTCGCCGCCTGGCTGCCGGCGCAGCCGTGGTTCACGGGCGACCCCGGGCAGCTCGACCCGATCGGCGCCTACCGCTTCGACGACCCCGAGGGTGAAGTCGGCCTCGAGGGCCACGTCCTCACGGCCGGGGATGAAACGGTCTATCACGTGCCGCTGTCGTACCGCGGGGCGGGGCTCGAAGACGGAGATGACTTCCTCGTCGGCACCATGGAGCACGGCGTGCTCGGCACGCGCTGGGCGTACGACGCGATCGGCGACCCGGTCTTCCGCGCGGTGCTTGCGGGTGCGATCGTCCGCGGTGAGCGCGGCAGCCGCGAATTCACGCACGACGCGGAGGGGAACGCCGCCGAGCGCGAGCCCTCGGTGCGCGTGCACGGCAGCGGGGCGACGTCTGGCCCGGTTCCCGAGCTCGCCGCCGTGCGGGTGGCTTCGGAGGGCGCGGCGTCGATCGCGGAGACCGAGTTCGCTCTGCTCGCCTTGCACCGCGTGGCGGCGGTCGAGGCCGGCGATGATCCTGCAGGCACCCTGAGCCTGCGAGGCGAGTGGCCCGGCACCGTCGATGCGCTGCTGGCATCGCTGCGCCTCTGACGCCGCCCGACCCGCCCCGACCCGCCCCGTCCCGCCGACCCGTCCCGCCGACCCGTCCCGCCCTGCCGCCTTGCCCCGCCCCATTTCCGGAGCGGGGTCACTTTCGGAGGGTGTCAGACGGTGTGCGCCCTGCGACACACTCCGGAAGTGACCCCGCTCGCAAGGGGAGCAAGGTGGGCCGCGATGGGCGGACGGGGGTGGGCGGCGTGGGGCGTCGTTTTCGTGTTTCGGGGAGAAACCGCTAGAGTATTCCTTGCGTGAAAAACGCAATCGGGATGTGGCGCAGCTTGGTAGCGCACGTCGTTCGGGACGACGGGGTCGCAGGTTCAAATCCTGTCATCCCGACCACAAAGCCGCGGAAACTCAAGGGTTTCCGCGGCTTTTTCGGTTTCCCGAAGGGCGCCGGGCGCATATGAAGCGAGAATGCATCGACACCCTTAACTCCCATTCCCTCTTGAATCCGTTGCTGGAATACCCATAGGGGGTATACCGTTGTTTCTGATAGCGAACCCAGATCGGTACGCACGAGGAAGGAATCATGATGGCTGCGAGCGAGTACCAGGTCACCGGGATGACATGCGGGCACTGCGAGATGTCTGTCCGAGAAGAGGTCGGCGAAGTCGCCGGTGTCGCCGACGTGCAGGTCAGCGCGCAGACCGGGAGGCTCGTCGTGACCGGTGACGGCGAGATCGACGACGCGCAGATCTTGGCGGCAGTCGAAGAGGCCGGATACCAGGCGGCGCGAGTCTGATGAGAACTCCAGTCCGTATGGCTCTTTACGGTGCCGCGCTGGCGGTCGCGTTCGGCGGGGCCTACGGGCTGGCCGGAATCATCGTTCCCGACAGCGCCGTGGAGTCGTGGCGTGAGCACAGTCAGATGGACCAGCACGGTGAAGGAAGGGGCGCGCAGTGAGCACGCACACATCGCCGGCGCCGGGTGCCGGCATCGAACTGGAGATCGGCGGGATGACCTGCGCCTCCTGCGCGAATCGGATCGAGAAGAAGCTGAACAAGCTCGACGGGGTCTCCGCGACGGTCAACTACGCCACTGAGAAGGCGAGGGTGAGCGTTCCGGAGGGGTACGACCCGGCGCTGCTGATCAGCGAGGTCGAGAAGACCGGGTACACGGCCGTGCTCCCGGAGCCGAAGCCCGCGACCGGTGCGTCCACGGCCGGAGCTGAAGACGGTGCTGATCCGGAGCTCACCGCGCTGCGGCAGCGGCTCGTCGGATCCATCGTGCTCACGGTACCCGTGATCGCGATGTCGATGATCCCCGCCCTGCAGTTCACGTACTGGCAGTGGGCCTCCCTCGCACTGGCCGCTCCGGTGATCGTGTGGGCGGCCTGGCCGTTCCACAAGGCGGCATGGACGAACCTGAAGCACGGCTCCGCCACGATGGACACGCTCATCTCGATGGGCACGGCGGCGGCGTTCCTGTGGTCGCTGTACGCGCTGTTCCTCGGCACGGCAGGGACGCCGGGGATGACGCACGCGTTCGAATTCACGATCGCTCCCTCGGACGGCGCCGCAAACATCTACCTCGAGGTCGGTGCAGGGGTGACGATGTTCATCCTCGCCGGCCGCTACTTCGAGAAGCGCTCCAAGCGCCAGGCCGGCGCTGCGCTGCGCGCTCTGCTCGAACTCGGGGCGAAAGAGGTCTCCGTGCTGCGCAATGGCGCCGAGGTCAAGATCCCGACGTCGGAACTGGCAGTCGGCGATGAGTTCGTCGTGCGTCCGGGAGAGAAGATCGCCACCGACGGCGTCATCGTGTCGGGCACCTCCGCCGTGGACGCGTCCATGCTCACCGGCGAGTCCGTGCCCGTCGAGGTCGTCGAGGGCGACACGGTGACCGGAGCGACCGTCAACGCCGGCGGGCGCCTCGTCGTGCGGGCCACTCGTGTGGGCTCGGATACGCAGCTGGCGCAGATGGCGAAGCTCGTCGAGGACGCGCAGGCGGGGAAGGCCGAGGTGCAGCGCCTGGCCGACCGGATCTCGGGGGTCTTCGTGCCCATCGTGATCGTGATCGCCGTCGCCGCGCTCGGCGCGTGGCTCGGCGCCGGGTTCCCGGCCGCAGCCGCACTCACCGCGGCAGTTTCCGTGCTCGTGATCGCCTGCCCCTGCGCCCTCGGGCTCGCCACCCCGACCGCGCTGCTGGTCGGGACCGGCCGAGGCGCGCAGATGGGCGTGCTCATCAAGGGCCCTGAGGTATTGGAATCGACCCGGAAGGTCGACACCGTGGTGCTCGACAAGACCGGAACCGTCACGAGCGGCAGGATGACCCTGGTCGACGTGATCACCGAGCCCGGTGTCGACCGGGCCGAGCTGCTGCGCTACGCCGGCGCACTGGAGAACGCCTCCGAGCACCCGATCGCGCAGGCCATCGCCACAGGCGCTGCCGGTGAGGTCGGCCCGTTGCCCGCACCGGAGAGTTTCGCCAATGTCGAAGGCACGGGGGTGCAGGGCATCGTCGACGGCACCGCGGTGGTGGTCGGCCGCGAATCGCTGCTCGCCGATTGGTCGCAGCAGCTCTCCGCCGAGATCGCGGAGGCGAAGGCGCGTGGTGAGCGCGAGGGCAAGACGGTCGTCGCCGTCGGCTGGGACGGGCAGGCGCGCGGCGTGCTGATGGTCGCCGACACGGTGAAGCCCAGCAGTGCAGAGGCGATCGCCGACCTGAAACGCCTCGGTCTGTCCCCGGTGCTGCTGACCGGCGACAACGAGGCCGTTGCCCGTGAGATCGCCGCCGAGGTCGGCATCGACGAGGTGATCGCCGAGGTGCTGCCGCAGGACAAGGTCGACGTCGTCGCTCGACTGCAGAGCGAGGGCAAGGTCGTCGCGATGGTCGGCGACGGCGTGAATGACGCTCCCGCCCTCGCGCAGGCCGACCTGGGGCTCGCAATGGGTACGGGCACCGACGTCGCAATCGAGGCCGCTGACATCACGCTCGTCCGTGGGGACCTGAGATCCGCGGTCGACGCGATCCGGCTCTCGCGCAAGACGCTCTCGACGATCAAGACGAACCTGTTCTGGGCCTTCGCTTACAACGTCGCCGCGATCCCCGTCGCGGCCCTGGGCATGCTCAACCCGATGCTCGCCGGCGCGGCGATGGCGTTCTCGTCCGTCTTCGTCGTCGGGAACAGCCTCCGGTTGCGCAGATTCCGGAGCGTGACTCGATGACCGCCTCTGAACGTCGCATTCGCGATCTGCTGATCGCCGAGCAGGTGCGCATCGATGGGCGCGCGACGAAACTGGAGCGCGACATCGCGGCGCTCACGAGCGCGCGCCGCAGCTCGGTCGACGACGACGAGCACGACCCCGATGGGGAGCCCCTCTCCGCGCGGTGGTCGCTGCTCGCCGGGCTGCTGGAGTCCGCCCGCGACGACGCGCGACAGTCGGCCGAGGCACTGCGTCGCCTCGAAGCGGGGCGGTACGGGGCGTGCGCCGCCTGCGGAGAGCCGATCCCGATCGGGCAGCTCGAGGTGCGGCCCTTCCGCGAGCGCTGCGTCGCGTGCACACCCTGAGCAGGCCGAGGGCGAAGGATCAGTCGGCCGCGGCCGTCCTCCGAGCGACCGTGCCCGACGCGGCGCCGCGTTCGCGCAGCACCGACCGCGGCATCCAGCGGGCCCGAATGCGTTGAGCGGAAGTCGCTGCGGCGCGCAGTGCCGTCATGCACGTGACGAGGCGACGCTCGATCCCGAGTCGGCGTTCCCCGTCGCCGCGCAGATCGCGCGCAGGAGCAGCAGCCCCGTAGCGCTCCGCCGTCATGTCCGCCGCGATCTCGCGCGCGGCGAGAGCGGAGGCGCCGGTGAGCGCGCCCGCCCGCTCCCAGTGCTCGAGCAGCGCATCGGCGGTCTGCGCACGAGGCACCACAGGTACCCCGGATGACGCACCGAGGCCGAGATCGAGCACAGCGTCCTTCAGCTCCTCCCAAGCGGCAGTCGCCGGGGCGGGCGAGACGGCGATCGCTCTCATGCGTCTCCGCCTCCGCCACGCGCGTCGCGCGGCGGGAACGCACATCACCAGTAGAACGAGCAGTGCGGCGGCAGTCGAGACGACCCACATGCCCACGGCCGAGGTGGGCGCTGCGGCGATCTCGGCGGGATCGGCCCCCTCCGTCACCGCGTCGGCGGGATCCTCCGAGGGCGCTTCGTCGGGTTGCGGCAGCTCGGCCGACTCGTCATCCGGTGCTGCAGCGGGATCGGGCGCGTCGGTCTGGTCCGCACGCTGGGGGCGGTCGCCGTCGGCGATCAGACCGGCGCCACCGGGCGTCGGCTCGAACGCGACCCACCCCACGTCGTCGACGTAGATCTCGGGCCAGGCGTGCAGCTCCCGGCCCAGCACGACCGTTCTCTCGTCCCGTTCGGCCCGGGTCGCGTACCCGACGGCGACACGCGTCGGCGCACCGAGATCGCGCGCCATCACCGCGAAGGTCGCCGCGTAGTGGACGCAGAACCCGCTCCGGGTCTCGAGGAACTCGGTCATCACCGCGTACGGGTCGCCGGGGTCGGCGCCGGGCTGATACGGCGCGGCCTCGTCATAGGTGAACGCGCTGCTGCGGAACCAGTCCTGGAGCGCCCGTCCCACCGCGAGCCGACTCGAGCGGCCCCCGGCGGCTTCGACTGCGGCCGACGACACCGCCTCGGGCACGCCCTCGGGCAGCTCGAGGTACCTGGCGATCGCCGAGCCGGGATCCGCATCGGTGACGAGCGCCGTCGCCTCTTCGGGCAGTGAGGCGAGTCCGTCCGCCGGAAGCTGCCCGGCGTCGAGCGGCGCCGCTGCAGCGGTGTACTCGTAACCGCGCCGGGTGATGTCCCGCTCGGTCTGCGCGGTGTTCGACTCCGCAGACCATACCCATCGCTCCGCCCGGAACTCGTCGTCGTCTCGACTCGGATGCACGAGCGTGGTCGATTGAGGCAGCGGGAGCCACGAGCTCAGCAACCCGTCGATGGTGATGGTGACGGAGCGTGCGGGCGCTGAGGGAGCCGCTTCCGAGGGTTCCGGCGGAAGCGTCGCTGCGGACCGCGCCTGGGTCACATCGGGCCTGCCCGCGGCGAGCTCCTGCTGCGGCTGCCATTGCCCGCCCTCGAACTCGGCGAGCGTCGCGAGCGTGAACCGCAACGGTCCGGGAGCCGAGCTCGTGAAGCTGAACGCCGGCGCGCTGCTGCGCTCGCGGAGATCTTCGGCCAGGGCGAGCGTGACGTCGGGCACGGTGCGGGAGACGGGGGAGGGAAAGAGCGAATCGTTCCAGATGCGATCCTGCGTCGCCGGAGTCACCGCCATTCCGCCGATCGCGAGTGCGCCCGCGACGACTCCGGCTGCAGCCCCGTACCACCGCGGCGTCCCCGCGCTGACCCAGACGAGCAGTCCGAGGGCTGCGAGCGCCGCGGCCCATACGGGCATTCCGATCGAGACGCCGGTCACAGCGGACGGCACGACCAGCACCAGCGAGACCAACGCTCCTGCGAACACCGGCAGGTCGGCTGCGACGAGCAGCATCGTCGTCGCAGCGGCGACGAGCAGCACGATCGCGAGCAGCAGGTCCGTCAGCGGGCCGGCGACGGTGAGCGGAGCGGATCCCCCCACGATGCGCAGCTGCACCTGCTCGAACACTGCGACAGGGTCACCGACCCAGTCGCCGATTCGGCCGCTGAACAGCAGTAGCAGCAGCCACATGGTCAGGCCCGCGGCGAACCCGACGAAGCCGGCCAGCACTCGTCGCCTCGGCGAGCGGGCTCGCATCGCGCATGCGGCCACGATGGTCACCGCGACGATGCCGAGGGCGGAGGGCCACCAGGCTCCCCAGACGAAGACCGGGGTCAGAGCGGCCAGCGCGAGGACCCACAGCACCAGGAGCAGGCCTCCCGCGGCGAAGATCCGGATCGCGGGAGCGCGATCCACCGCGTCGCTCTGGCGCTGTCCGCCTGTCGTGGCCGCAGCAGCGCTCATGACGCCTCCGGAATCGTGACCGAGCGCCAGCCGCCCGGGAGCTCATCGGGCACGGGCGCGACCGTGAAGAGCGTGCCGCTGCGGGGAGACGCTGCGAGGGCGTCGCGGAGCCGCCGGTGCACCGTGCCGGAGACGACGACTGCGGGAAGCGGGTGCGCCGCCGGGGAGGCGTTCCGCGGCGACTCGCCAGCAGCACCGGGTCCGAGCCGCGCGCCGGCGAGCGCGCGCAGCAGCGGGTCGATCGAGTCGCTCACTGCGGCGAGCACCCCTCCGAGCTGCAGCTCGATCACGTGCCCGTACTGCGCCCAGTGCACGACGACCGCCGCCGCCGCTGATACCGCGGTCTCGAAGTCGGCGGGCGACCGGTACGCATCGGCGTCGCAGTCGAGCCGGAGCGCGCGCTCCGTGCGGGTCGCGGGCTCCGGAAGGTTCACGAGCCACTCTCCCTGTCGAGCGCTCTGCTTCCAGTTGATCTGCCGCGATGCATCTCCGCGCCGGTACTCGCGCAATGCGCCTCCACCGATGGTGCCCTCGCCGGTGCCGTTCGCGGCCGCGCCCGTGTCGTCCCCATGACGGGAGGCGGATTCCGCGTCGAGGGAGGCGGCGAGCCCGGTGAGCGGGCGCGGCAGTACCAGCGTCGTGGCGGTGGCAGCGACGTACGCATCGAAGCGCACGAGGCCCAGGGGATCGACGAGTCCGATCGCGGCGATACCGATGTCATGGGGACCTCGCTCTGACGCCGTCCACTCGAAGACACTGATCGTAGGCGCCCCGCGGTCGAACGCAATGGTCATCGAGGTGCGCCTTCCGTCGGAGCTCCAGACCGCGCGCCCGCGCGCAGAGCCCGGAAGCCGGTGCGTGACGGATGCGGTGCAGTCCACGGTCGAATCGACGAAAGGCGCGGGCTCATCGAGCCGCACGCCGACCGCGAATCGGGCGAGACGGCCGCCGACGGCGGCGCCGATGAGCGCGACGACGACCAGCGCGGCGAGCAGCCAGGCGATGTACCAGATGTCGCGCAGGCCGATCGCGTACCACCCCACCGCAAGTGCGAAGGCGGCCACTGTGCACGCCCATCCGCGGGGTGTCAGCGTCATCGACCACTCCGAAGAGGTCCGCCCCGTGCCGTGCATCAGCGCAGCGGCGTTCGAGCGACGATCTCCTCGACGATTCCGGTCGCGGCCCGAGCGGCTTCGTCCGCGCGGGCGAACCGGCCGTGCGGCACGAGACGGTGCGAGAGCACGGTCGTCGCGAGTCTCGCCACGTCGTCGGGGGAGACGAAGTCGCGGCCGAGCACGGCGGCGCGGGCGCGGCTCATGCGGCTCAGGTGCACGGAGGCGCGGGGGCTCGCACCGAGCGCGATTCCGGCGTGCGAACGCGTGGAGTTGATCAGGTCGACGATGTAGCCGCCCACCTCCGTGGAGAGGTGCACGCTCGCTGCTGCCCGCTGCGCAGCGCGCACCTCCTCGACCGACGCGACGGCAGTGGCGGCGTCTCGGGGATCCTGGTCCGCTTTCGAGAGCAGCATGCGCAGCTCGGATGCGGGGTCGGGGTACCCGAGCGAGATGCGCGTCATGAACCGATCTCGTTGCGCTTCGGGAAGCGCGAAGGTTCCCTCCATGTCCGCCGGATTCTGCGTCGCGACCACGACGAACAGCCCGGGGAGGCGGTGAGTGCTCCCGTCGACGGTGACCGACCGTTCCTCCATGGCCTCGAGCAGAGCCGACTGCGTCTTCGGCGTCGCACGATTCACCTCGTCGCCGATCACGATGTTCGCGAAGATCGGGCCCGGGTGGAACTGGAAGCGGCGGGTCTCCTGGTCGTACACCGACAGCCCGGTCACGTCGGTGGGCAGCATGTCGGATGTGAACTGGATGCGGCGCGAATCCGCACTGATGGATCGGGCGAGGGCCGTCGCCAGCGTCGTCTTGCCCACGCCCGGCACATCTTCGAGCAGGAGATGGCCGCCCGCGAGCACCGTGGTGATCACGGTCTCGATGACGTCTCGCTGGCCCTGGATGACCTGCGAGAGTGCGTCGCCGATGCGCGTTGCGAGTGCGCTGGGCTGCACGTCGAGGGCGTGAGCGGCCGGAACCGGTTCGTGAGACAGTTCGGTCATCGACATCGTGTCTGCCCTTCTTCGCTTCGCAGTCACTCGAAGCTTGCCACATCAACCCGGGGATTGCTGTGTTGCGCGCCCCGGGCTCGTCAAGGGGCAGCGACTCGTGACGGGGCTGACTAGACTTCGAGTGAAGCCGCTGGGAGGTGCGATGACCGGAATGAAGGATTTGACCGGAGGGCGCGAGCTCGTGATGGTGTCGAACCGATTGCCCGTGGACCGGGTGATCGCGGCGGATGGGACGACCTCGTGGCGCACCTCGCCCGGGGGCCTCGTCACCGCGGTCGAACCGATCGTCGAGCAGCTCGGGTGCGTGTGGGTCGGGTGGGCGGGCAGCGCCGACGAGCACATCGAGCCGTTCGAGATCGGGCGCATGCGGCTCGAGCCGGTCGATCTGTCGCGCGACGACGTGGAGCGCTACTACGAGGGGTTCTCGAACGGCACGCTGTGGCCGTTGTACCACGACGTGATCGCATCGCCGGAGTATCACCGGCAGTGGTGGGATCGGTATGTGAAGGTCAATCGCCGGTTCGCGGAGCGCGTCGCCGAGACGGCCGCGCAGGGCGCCGTCGCGTGGATCCACGACTATCAGTTGCAGCTCGTTCCCGCCATGCTGCGCGAGCTCCGCCCCGACCTCACCATCGGGTTCTTCCTGCACATTCCGTTCCCGCCGAGAGGGCTGTTCGAGCAGCTGCCGTGGCGTCGCAGCATCATTCAGGGGCTGCTCGGCGCCGACGTGATCGGCTTCCAGCGCGTTCCCGACGCGATCAGCTTCCGCACCATCGCCGAGCGGTACACGCACACGCAGGCCCTCGGCAACACGATGGTGCTGCCCGCGACCGCCGACGCCCCGGGGCGCACGGTGCTCGCGCAGGAGTTCCCGATCTCGATCGATGCGGCCGCGTTCGCCGAAGTGGCTCGGCGCCCCGAGACGCAGCAGCGCGCCCGCGAGATCCGCGCCGAGCTCGGAGACCCGAAGACGGTCATGCTGGGAGTCGATCGGCTCGATTACACCAAGGGGATCCGGCACCGTCTGAAGGCGTTCGACGAGTTGCTCGCCGATGACGAGATCGACGCGTCGGAGATCGTGCTGGTGCAGGTGGCGAGCCCGAGTCGGGAGCAGGTCGACGCATACCGCCAGCTGCGCAACGAGGTCGAACTCACAGTCGGGCGCCTGAACGGCGAGCACGGCACGATCGGCCACTCGCCGCTGGTCTACCTGCACCGCGGCTACTCGCGCGAGGAGATGGTGGCGCTCTATCTCGCCGCCGACGTGCTGCTCGTGACGCCGCTCCGCGACGGCATGAACCTCGTGGCGAAGGAGTATGTCGCCTGCCGCGAGGACGAGCAGGGGGTATTGGTGCTGAGCGAGTTCGCCGGTGCCGCCGACGAGCTGAAGGACGCGCTGCTGGTCAACCCGCACGACATCGAGGGGCTCAAGGCGGCCTTCCTGCGTGCGACGCACATGCCGCAGGAGGAGCAGCGGCGTCGCATGCACGGCCTCCGACGCGCCGTTCACGACAACGACGTCGAGCACTGGGCCGCAGGGTTCCTCGGGTCGATGACCTCGATCTCCGAGACCCGGGCGGCCGCCCAGGCCAGTGGCACACCGGAGGGCGCGACCGGACCGGTGTCGCTCGTACCGCAGGCCTTCGTTCCGCGCAGCGTGGGCGACCGTCTGCGCCGCATCGCAACCGCCTCATCCCTGCTCGTGGCGACGGACTTCGACGGCACCATCGCCCCGATCGTGCCGCGCCCGCAGGATGCGCGCATGCTGCCGCGGGCGCGCCAGGCGCTGGAGATGCTGAGCGCCGCGCCCGGCGTGCGCGTGGCGCTGCTGACCGGACGCTCGCTGGGCGGTCTCGCCGATACCGGAACGGGAAGCGAGGGCTGGATCATCTCCGGCTCGCACGGGTCCGAGTTGACCGGCTTCGACGTCTCGGGAATCGCCGGGGGAGGCGGTTCCGGCGAGCCCACCGATGAGGAGACGGAACGCCTGAATCGCATCACTCGTCGCTTCGAACGAGTGCTCGGATCGGAGGCCGGGGTGCGGCTCGAGCGCAAGCCGTTCGGCGTCGCCGTGCACACGCGAGAGGTCGCCGATCCCGAGTACGGGCGCGAGCTGCTGGCCGCAGCGGTCGAGTTCGGCGTCGCCGAAGGGCTGCACGTGCGCGAGGGTAAGCAGGTGCGCGAGTTCTCGGTGCGCGCCTCCGACAAGGGAACGGTGCTCCAGAGCATTCGCGAGGCGCTGCCCGCGGGCCCCGTCCTGTTCCTGGGCGATGACGTCACCGATGAGGACGCGTTCGCCGTGCTCGGGCCCGACGATCTCGGCATCAAGGTCGGCGAGGGCGACACGGCCGCCGCCGAGCGCGTGCCCGATCCGGCGGCGGTAGCGGCGGTGCTCGCTCGCCTGGTGGAACTGCGCACCGGCATCGTCATCGGCTCCGACTGAGCTGCGCGGAAGGGGCCGATTCCAGAGCGAGCTCGAAGCAGCGCCGGCGCCCGCGAATAGTGACGGGCGCCTGCGAAATCAACCCCGCAGACAGCATCCGGCGCAGCGCAATACGCTCGTGAACGAATCGATGATCATCTCAGATCGATTCTTCGACACGACGATAGGAGTGACCCGAAATGAATACTGTCAGCAGCGACATCGATATCGACCTTCCCGTCCGCACCGTCTACAACCAGTGGACGCAGTTCGAGGACTTCCCGGCGTTCATGGGAGGTGTCGAAGAGGTGAAGCAGGTGGACGAGACCACCTTGAACTGGCGGGTCACCGTGGGCGGCGTGGAGCGGGACTTCCTCGCGAAGATCACCGAGCAGGTTCCCGATGAGCGCATCGCATGGAACAGCGTCTCGGGTCCTTCGCACGCCGGGGTCGTCACCTTCCATCGGCTCGACGAGAACAAGACGCGAGTGCGCCTGCAGCTCGACTGGGAGCCGGAGGGGTTCGTCGAGCGCGCCGGGGCTGTTCTCCAGCTCGACGACGCACAGGTCGGCAAGGACCTGAAGGAGTTCGCCCGTCTGCTCGAATCGAACGGGTTCGAGTCGGGGGCCTGGCGCGGCTCGGTCGACCGCCCGAGCGACGTCTGACACTACGGCAGCCCCGCGGACCCTCCGCAGCTGCACGCACCACTGAAGAAAGGGGACGGCAATGGCCGAAATCTGGGAGCCGACCGACGAGATTGACGGCGATGAGGACCTGACGGTCACCGATCACCGCGACGAGGATCGCCCGCTCGTGACGGCTGACGACGAGCAGGCGGTAGAGACGACGACGAATGATCCCCGGGAAGCGCTCGAGGAGCTCGGCGAGGACGTCGCCTCGTCGCCCGCTCGGCGCGCCGAGGACACGGAGACTGATGCCGAGGCCGGAGAGGCCCTCTGAGCGTGAGCCGTACCGAGTCAGAGATTCGCAGCTTCGGCGTCGAGGAGGAGTACCTCCTTCTCGACGCCGAGAGCGGCGCCCCCATCGATCGAGCCGCTCAGATCGTTGAGCGTCGCCCCGAATTGCGTCGCGAAGCCGACCGCGAATTCTTCTCCAGCCAGCTCGAGACGGCCTCGCCGGTGTGCACCGAGGCCGGGGAGGCCGATGATGCACTGCGCAGTTTCCGTGCAGTGGCGGGCGCCGCGGCCCAGGAGGAGGGCGCGGTGCTCGCCGGCACCGGCCTGCCCCCCGTCGGAGGGGAGCACGAGGGGTCGGTCACTCCGAAGGCGCGCTATCGGGAGATCCGATCGGAGCTTCGCGCAGCCGCTGCGCACCAGTACGTGACCGGCACGCACGTGCACGTGTCGGTGCCCTCTCGCGACGCCGGCGTGACCGCGCTGCGCGGGTTGGCGCGGTGGGCGCCCGCGCTCCTCGCGATCACGGCGAACTCGCCGATCTGGTGCGGTGAAGAGACCGGTCTCGCGAGTTGGCGCCACATCAAGAGCATGTCGTGGCCCCTCGCGGGGTATCCGCCGGAGTTCACCTCCGGCGACGAGTACGAGCGGACGGTCGCGCGACTCGTGGACACGGGAGTGCTCATCGACCCGGGCATCGTCACCTGGGTCGCACGGCTCTCCGAGCGATTTCCGACGATCGAGCTCCGCATCGCGGACGCCCAGCTCGCGCCGGAGTCGGCGGTGTCGTTCGCACTCCTGGTGCGCGGCCTGGTCGATCGAGTGCTCGCCGACGCCGAGAGCGGCGTCGAGGAGCAGCCGGCCACTCCCGGTCTCGTCAACGGTGCGATATGGATGGCAGCGCGAGACGGGCTCTCGTCGTCGGTCATCGATCCCGTCCAGGGCGTCGCCCAGCCGGCCGCGGCACTGCTCGAGCAGATGTTCTCGTACGCGGAGCCATCGCTCGAACGCTTCGGCGACGCGGACCGAGTGGATCGGTACCTGAGCGATCTGCGCACCTTCGGCGGACCCGCGCAGCGGCAGCTCTCGAGCTTCCGCGAGCAGGGCATCGCCGGCTTGCTGGATCTCTACCGCGCTGCCGGGGAGCAGGGGGCCCGATGAGCGGGTCGGGTCGCCGACGCCGCGGCGGCCCGATCACCCGGGAGGTCGACGGCGACGGCTTCATCTACCGTCGCGATGGGCGTCGAGTGACCGCCGCGAAGGAGATCGCGCGGATCGAGGCGCTCGCGATCCCGCCCGCCTGGACGGACGTGCGGATCGCCCGGGGGCCCTCCGCCAAAGTCTTGGCGCGCGGCATCGACGCGGCGGGCCGGACGCAGATGATCTACCACCCGCGTTTTCGGCAGCGGCGGGAGCGCGAGAAGTTCGCTCGGCTCGGACGGTTCGGCGCAGCGCTCCCCAAATTGCGCGCCCGCGTCGATCGCGACCTGCGCCGCAAGCGCCTCGGCAGGGAGCGCGTGGTCGCGTGCGTGATCCGGCTCATCGATCTCGAGTTCTTCCGCGTCGGCAACGCGGAGTACGCGGCGAAGCACGGCAGCTACGGGGTGACGACGCTCCGCGAGGAGCACATCGATGCGACGGGCAGTTCCGTGCGTTTCGACTTCGTCGGGAAGAGCGGCAAGCGGCACGCCCGTCGTGTCGCCGACCCCCGGGTCGCCCGATTGATCGCGCGCCTCGAAGAGCTGCCCGGTGACGAGGTGTTCCGCTTCTTCGAAGACACCGGAGTATCGCGCCAAGTGCGGAGCAAGCACGTCAACGCGTACGTGAAGCGGGTGATGGGCGAGGAGTTCACCGCCAAGGACTTCCGCACGTGGGGCGGCAGCCGGCTCGCCCTCTCGTCGTTGCTCGAGCACGACGAGGATGCGTTTCGCACGCAGACGCGCGCCGCGTCTGCAGCCCGGGAGGCGGTGCGCGCTGCAGCGGAGCGGCTCGGCAATACTCCCGCCGTCACGAAGTCGTCGTACATCGACCCCCGCGTGCTCGCGCTCGCGGAGGACCCCGCTGCTCGGGAGCGGCTCCGCAAGGCGCGAAGGAAGATGCGGCCTCAGTCGCACCTCAGCGTCGACGAGCAGTGCCTGCTGGCCCTGCTGGCCCGGCGGGCACCGCGATGAGTGCGGAGCCCGCCGGGCGCGGGGTCACTGCCCGAGCGCCTCGCTGACGTCCGTCGGCGCGTCGTACGTGGTGTCGGAAAGACCCTCCAACGCTGATACGACGTCGTCCGGGGCACCGGAGTCGCGCGCCGCCTCGACCAGCGTCGAGCGGTCAGCGGGGTAGTCGACACCGCCGAGGTAGCGCTGCACCTCGATGGGGTTCTGCGGTTCTGACATGTGTTCTCCTTTCCTTCGGGGCTCGGGTCGGGCGGATCCCGACTCCGGGAACAGCTCGTCGCTCGCCTCGACGCGGCGATCGACGATGGACGTGGGGGCCTCGAGGTGCACCGCGCCGCTCGGAAGGATGCCAGCACCACCGCGGTGCTCCATCACCTTCCACTGCGCCACGCGATCCTCGCCGACGTGGTGCTCGGGCAGATCCCGCCAGAAGGCGAAACCGTCGGCTTCGCGCAGCGCGTCGGCGTCGAACAGCACGCACGCCCCGATCCACGCCACCCGATACGCGAGACGATCGTCGTCGTCGAGTTCGAGCCGGGAGGCGAGGTGCGCGAGATTCGCCGCGTTGTGCAGAGGCCACCGATCGTGCTCGGGGGTGTCGGGGCGCACACGCTCCGGGTGCACGCTCGCGGGCGGCCAGGGCTCGAACGGGGCCAGTTCGTCGGGTCGCGGGTCGTCCAGGAACGAGAGCCCCTGCACCCCGTATCCGACGAACCCGCACTGCTGCTCCGACAGGGAGGCGTCGAGCCGGGCCAGCGCTCCGGGCTCGAGCCACACATCGTCGTCGAGGAACAGCACTCGCGGCGACGACGCGCAGCTGAAGAGGAAGTCCCGCTGCTCGGCCAGGCCCCGCTTGGGCAGATGCCGTCGCACCTCGACACTGCGTCCCTGCGCCCGGAGCACGCGGATGATGCCGCGCACGGCGGGAACGTGCTCCACCGGCTGCTCGGACTGATCGCTGATGACCACGCGGAACGGCGGGTCGTCCTGCGCCGCGAGGCCGGCGAGCGCGACTGCGAGTTCGGCGCCGCGATCCGCCGTCGGGATCAGGACGTCGACGGCGGCCGTGTGCTGCGGCGCCGGACGCGCCCAGTGCGCCGCGCCGCGTCGGCTGCGGTGCGGCCGCTCGCGGCGGACGCGATCATCTCGCTCCACGGGCGTCCCTCTCGACTGCGGCGTCATGCCTCGGCCGTCGTGCGCAAGCGATCGATGAGCTCGGACGTCGAATGATCCGGCACGTAATCGAGGATCACGACCTCACCCCCGATGCGCCGTATCTCGGCGGACTCCTCGAGCATCTCCGGAGTGTAATCGCCGCCCTTCGCGTAGACATCGGGTCGAAGCTCCCGAATCGTGGCGCACGCGGTGTCGTCGCCGAACACGGTGACGTAATCGACGCACGACAGCTCCGACAGCACGTTCGCGCGGTCGCGGATGCCGTTCACGGGTCGACCCGGGCCCTTCAGGCGCCGAGCGGAATCATCGCTGTTCAGCGCGACGACGAGCACGTCGCCGAGTCTTCGCGCCTGTTTCAGCGAGGCCGTGTGACCGCGGTGGAGCACGTCGAAGCACCCGTTCGTGAAGACGATGCGCTCGCCGGCGCGGCGGTGCACCTCCAGACGCTGGGCGAGATCCGCCACCGAGATCTGCGGGTCGGGAGCCGCCGATGCGCGGAGTTCGAGTTCGTCGAGCGAGCATCGGCACGTTCCGGTGCGCTCAACGGCGATGTCGGCCGCGAGCTGCGCGAGGTCCACCGCGTCGGCGAGCCCGCAGCCGGCTGCCCGGGCCACGGCGAGCGCGGAGACGAACACATCCCCGGCTCCGGACGCCTGCTGCTCGGGAGCCGCGTGAGCGCGGGTTCGATGGGGAGGAGCATCATCGGTCAGCAGCACCGTCCCCGTACGGTCGAGCGTCACGACCACCGACGTCGCCCCGCTCAGCCGGTGCAGCGCGTCGCGCGCCGACACCGCGGAGGCGACGCGATCCTCGCCCGAGCCGAGACGGTCGCCGAGCAACCGCTCCGTCTCGCCGGCGTTCGGAGTGATGATGTCGGGTCGGAGGGCGGCCCACCGAGCCGGCTCGTGCGCGTCGACGACGAGGAGCGCGGCGCGTGGGAGGCCGGCGAGTTCCGCGATCATCGCTTCGTCGAGCAGCGCCGCGCCGTAGTCGCAGATCACGAGCGCATCGCACTCCGACAGCGCCTCGCGCAGATCGTCGAGCAGCCGCCGCCGCACCGGCTCCGGCCAGGGCTCGCGCTGAGTGTCATCGAGCCTGATGAGCACCTGATCGGCGACCGATACCCGCGCCTTCGTCGTCGTGCGCGCTCCCTCGACCCGCTGCAGGGCGTCGACGTCGACCTCCGCCTCGCACAGGCGCTCGCGAAGGCGGTCGCCGGGCTCATCGGCTCCGATCGCCCCGAACGCTCGGACGCGAGCGCCGAGCGCGGCGAGATTGCGCGCCGTGTTCGCGGCGCCGCCCGGGAGATCGGACGCGCCGGCGAGTTCGACCACCGGGGCCGGGGCCTCCCGTGCCACTCGGTCGACGGTGCCGTGCCACCACCGGTCGAGCAGGAAGTCGCCGAGCACCGCGATGCGGGGCCGGTGAGCTCGAATGCGAGAGATGCTGTCGAGCGGGTTCATCACGACCGCCTTTCTGGGGGATCGATGACCGGTCCGTTTGAAACCGGTCGGAAGCGGGCAGAAGGAGAGGAGGCGCAGCGCGCGCCCGATGTCGAATACGTACTCGTGAACTGGAGCAGCACATGCCGCATGACCCGTACCGCACCGTCGATGAATCGCCGCTCGCCGACGGGAGCGGGGTGGGCGCGCGGCGACCGGTTGTGGGGGTGCCGCGCGAGCAGCTGGAGGGGGTGCGCAAGATCGCGGTGCTGCGGGGCGGCGGCATCGGCGACCTGCTGTTCGCGCTGCCGGCGATCACTGCGCTCTCCGCGGCGTACCCCGAGGCCGAGGTGACGCTGCTCGGTGCTCCCTCCGCGAGGCTGCTCGAGGGGCGCGCGGGGGCGCCGCACCGTGTCGTCGAACTCCCCATCGCGGAGGGGGTCCACGAGCGGGAAGGCGTCGCAGCCGACCCCGCTGCGGTCGAGCGCTTTCTCGCGGACCAGCGGGAGGAGGGGTACGACCTGGCCGCTCAGCTGCACGGGGGCGGGAGATTCTCGAACCCGTTCCTGGTCGAGCTCGGTGCGCGCTGCACGATCGGCACGCGCACGGACGACGCCCTCGAGCTCGATCGCTCGCTGCCGTACGTCTACTTCCAGCACGAGGTGATGCGCTGGCTCGAGGTCGTCGCCCTCGTAGGAGCGCCGCCCGTCGATCTCGAACCGCGACTGGCCGTGACCCCCGCGGAGGTCGACCGCGGGCGCGAACGCCTGGGGGGCGCCTCCGGGCCGACCGTGGTCGTGCATCCCGGCGCAACCGACCCGCGGCGCCGCTGGCCCGCCGAGCGCTTCGGCGCGGTCGCTGCGGAACTGACGCGTTCGGGCGTGCGCGTCGCCGTGATCGGGGACGCCTCCGAGCGATCGCTCGCCGACGCGGTCGTCGCCGCCGCCGTCGCCGCGGGTGCGGCGGCGCCCATCAACCTGGCTGGGGAGCTGCCGTTCGGCGACCTGCCCGGAGTGCTCGCCGCCGCCGACCTCTGCGTGGCGAACGACAGCGGGCCGCGCCACCTCGCCCAGGCCGTCGGCACGACCACCGCGTCGGTGTTCTGGTGCGGCAACATGCTCAACGCCGGCCCGCTGGGCCGCGGCGAGCACCGTGCACAGCTGTCGTGGACGACGAACTGCCCGGTGTGCGGCCGGGATAGTACGCAGGTGGGCTGGACGGCGCCGAGGTGCGAGCACGACGTCTCGTTCGTAGCCGATGTCAGCACGGAGGCCGTGCTCGCCGACGCGCGCGCGCTGCTCGACCTCCCCGCGCGCTGACGAGCGCGCAGGGCGGCCGAGCAGCGCGATCACGGCCACGACGGTTCGTCCTCCGGCGCAATCACGAGTTCGCGTACCTCGGAGCGCGCCGGCTGCTGCAGGGCGAAGAGCACGGCGCGGGCGACGTTCGCCGGATCGTTGAGCTGTGCGTCGGCGGCGGGCCGGTACTGCTCGGGGCGGTCGTCGAAGAACGACGTCTGCATGCCTGCTGGGATGAGCGTCGTGACACCGAGGCGACCAGCGGTCTCCGCGGCGAGCGCGCGGGAGAACCCGAGCACGCCGAATTTCGACGCGCAGTACGCCGTCGCCTCGGGAAGCGCGCGCAGCGCCAGCGAGGAGGCGATCGTGACGATTCGACCGTGCACCTGTTCGATGTGCGGCAGGGCAGCACGCACGGTTGAGACGGTGCCGAGGAGGTTGACCCCGATGACGCGCTCCCACTCCTCGGCCGCGACATCCTCCAGTCGCCCGCATCGATCGATTCCGGCGGCGGTGACGACCGCGTCGATTCCGCCGAGCTCTTCAGCGATCGCGGCGACGGCGCGCTCGACCTGGCCGCGATCCGATACGTCGGCCGCTTGGGCGACGCCGCGCTCATTCCACGAACTGACGTCCAGGTCGATGATCGCCGGCGTGCCCCCGGCCTCGGAGACGGCGTGCGCGACTGCGGCGCCGAGGCCGGAGCTGCCGCCGGTGATGAGCACGCGGCCGACCGGTGTGGGAGTGGTGGAGAGGGTCATCGAGGGTCCTTTCGGGGGTGGAGAGATGTGGTGATTCAGCAGGACGGAGGGCGCTGCGATGCAGTCAGCCGACCCGCGCAATGGCGTCGGCGAGCGCGGTCGTGGATCGCCCGAGATGGTAGGGGAGCGTCAGTACCCGGCCGCCCCAGGACTCGACGAGCTCGGTCTCGGGCAGCGACTGCGCACTGTAATCGCCGCCCTTGACCCACACATCGGGCCGTAGGCGATCGAGGACGGCTTGCGGCCCGTCCTCCTCGAACACCACGACGGCATCGACGCAGGCGAGCGCCGTCAGCAGCTCGACTCGGTCGTGCTCGCTGATGAGGGGTCGCTCCGCGCCCTTGAGGCGGCGCACCGAGTCGTCGGAGTTGAGGCACACGATGAGGCAGTCGCCGAGCCCGCGAGCGGCCGTCAGTGTGCGGACGTGCCCCGCGTGCAGCAGGTCGAAGCAGCCTCCCGTGGCCACGACGGTCCCGCCCGTGCTGCGCACCTGCTCGGCGACCGCGAAGGCGTCTGCGCCGGTGGCACGGGCGCGCGGGAGGCCCGTGGCTCCGAGCGCTGCGACACCCCCGGCGGCGAGGAAATCACCGGCCGCGTCGACGCCGCTGCGCACCGCCTCGGGGAGCGGAGCTCCGGCGGCGAGCGCGAGCAGCGCCGAAGCCGCGAACCGATCACCCGCTCCGCAGGCGTCCGCCGCGTCGACCGGACGTGCGGGGATCAGCGCCGGTGCATGATCGGCATCGAGCAGGAGCGCCCCCTCGGATCCGAGCGTCACCGAGATGGCGACGCATCCCCAGCGCTCGCGCAGACGAGCAGCGGCGTCGGCCGCCGACGCCGCGTCGGCGGGAGTGCCCGCGGCCTTCGCCGCTTCGGAGAGGTTCGGGGTCACGAGCCGCGCGGACGGTACGGGGTCGGCTCCGCGCGGGTGCGGATCCCAGACCAGCGGCACCCGGGTGCCGCGCCGGTGCAGGGCGACGCGGATCTCGGGGTGCGCGGTGAGGGCTCGACCGTAGTCGGAGACGATGATCGCGTCGGCCTCGGCGATGGCGGTGAGCATCTCTCGGGTGACGTGGGGCAGCACCGGATCGCCGCACCCGTCGTCGATGCGCGCCACGGGTTGACCCGCTGCGCGCAGCCGCGTCTTGACGGGTGTCGGCGCCGGGAGCACCCCGGCGACGACGCGGATCCCGTCGAGGTGCTCGCGCAGTCGCTCCGAGGGCGCATCCGCGGAGAGCGCGGTGACCAGGGTCACGTCGTGCCCGTCGTGGAGCAGCATCTGCGCGACGAGTCCGGCTCCACCGGCGCGGGATCGGCGGGAATGCACGTCGACCACCGGCACCGGCGCGTCGGGCTGGAATCGCTCGGCGATTCCGTCGATGTCCTCATCGAGGAGGGTGTCGCCGACGATGACGATCTTCATGATTGGGGCTCCTTTCCGACGCACGCGTCGAACACTTCGCACATGGCGTGAATCGCTGCGAGTTGGCACTCCTGGACATGCGGCGAGAGTCCGTCCAGGCAGATCGCGTCATCGCAGAGTCGGGCGAGGGGATTCGGGCCCGGGCCGGTGAGCGCCCAGCTCGTCGCACCCGAATCCTCCGCGGCGCGCGCGGCTTCGAGCAGGTTCGGGCTGCCTCCGCTCGTGGAGAGGAGCAGCACGATGTCACCGGAGCGAGCGTGCGCCCGCACCTGTCGCGCGAACACCTGGTCGAACCCGTAGTCGTTGCCGATCGCCGTGACGCTCGAGGTCTCCGCGTGCAGTGAGATCGCCGAGTACGCCCCGCGATCCTCGCGATAGCGCCCGACGAGCTCAGCAGTGAGGTGCTGCGCCTCAGCAGCCGAGCCGCCGTTGCCCGCGACGAGCAGGCGGCGTCCGACCCCCAGCCGATTCGCGAGCTCCCTGCCCCACGCCTCGAGGTGGGCCGCGTGCCGCCGCGCCTGCGTCAGCGTCTGCGCGAGCGTGTCGAAGTGATCCGTGACGGCGTTCGCCGTCGTCGGTTCCACGTCGATGGTCGGGGTGAGTGTGGGCGTCGTCATAGTGCGGCCTCCGCGAGGTGAGCGCTCGAGGCGCTGTCGGTACGTGGTCTGGTGGGGTGCAGGCGCTGCTGGAGCGTGCGCTCGTAGATGCGCTCCGTGCGGGCGGCGACGCGCTCCCAGCTGTAGCGCGCTTCCACGCGCAGACGCCCCGCGGCTCCGAGCGCCGCGGCGAATGCGGAGTCCGCGCGAAGCCGCCCGAAGGCCTCGGCAACCGCTTCGGGGTCCCGGGGCGGCACGAGGAGCCCGGTGACCTCGTCGACGACGGTGTCGCCGAGCCCGCCGACGTTCGCGGCGACGACCGGTGTGCCGCACGCCATGCTCTCCAAAGGGACGATGCCGAAGGGCTCGTACCACGGAGTGCACACGACGGCATCGGCGTCCCGGATGAGCGCGGGTACGTCCTCCCGCGGGACGCGGCCGAGGAAGCGCACCTGTTCGCTCACCCCGAGTGACTCGGCGAGGGAGGCGAGACGCCGGGTCTCGGCATCGGGGCCGTGCTCGCCCGCGGGGGCGTCGCCGGTTCCGACGATGTGCAGTTCGACATCGGCGATGCCCTGCTCCCGCAGCAGTCCGAGCGCGCGGATCGCGATGTCGACGCCCTTGCGCGGTACGAGCCGTCCGAGGCTGAGCACTCGGAAGGCGCCTCGCGGTGTCGACGGACGACTGACGTTCTGGAACATCTCGAGATCGACACCGCACGGCGCGATGTCGATCCGGTCGCTCGGGATGTCGAGTGCGCGCAGCTCCGACACCTCGTCCGGGCAGGTGGCGATCACGGTGTCGACGCGCTGCCCGACGAGCGGCTCGAGTCGTTCCCGCTCCGGCGGGCTCGTATCCGCCGCGCCCTGGAACCGTCGCTTCACGGAGCCGAGTGCGTGGAAGGTGTGGAGTACCGGCGGATGCCCGGTTCCGCGCTCCGCCGCTGCATCGAGCGCCGCGATGCCCGACATCCAGAAGTGGCTGTGCACGACATCCGGTCGATCGAACCGCCACGCCGCGGCGAGTCCCTCCGACAGCGCGGGAAGATGCGGCAGCAGCTCGTCCTTCGGCACGTGGCTCTGGGGGCCGGCGGTGAGATGCACGACATCGACTCCCAGGCAGAGCGCGACGCGGGTCGGCGTGGTCGGGTCGTCGCGGCGGGTGTAGACCGTCACCCGGTGACCGCGCTCCGCCAGCGCCCGCGAGAGTGCGGCGACGTGCACGTTCTGCCCGCCCGCGTCGACGCTCCCCGGCGTCGCCAGCGGGTTGGCGTGCTCCGAGACCATGGCGATCTTCATGATGCGACTCCTTCCGTCATCAGATTCGGCGCGCTCACGCGCGACCGGGCTCGCTTCACGTGCGCGTCGTGCGTGTCCGCGAGCACCGCATCCCAGTCGTCCAGGAAGCGCTGCAGGCCGTAGCGCGCGACGGCCGCCTCACGGGCGATCGCGCCTCGGCGACGCGCCTCCTCGGGGTCGCGCAGCAGGATGTCGGCAGTGGCGACCAGTTCCGCGGGGTCGGCCGACAGGGCGCCCGCCTCGGGCGGCACCGCGCGACTCGCCTCGGTGGCGTCGAGCACGAGCACCGGCATCCCCAGGAACATCGCCTCGAGCAGCGAGAGGCCGAGCGAGGTCCACCGCATCGGATGCACGTACGCCCTGCGCTGCGCGAGTTCGCCGTGCAGGTGCTCGGTCGGAAGGTCGCCGACGACGCGCAGTCGGTCGGGACCGAGGTCGAGCGCCCCGGGGAGCCGATCCGTCGCGATCCCGAAGCAATCCAGCCGACCGGCGCTCGCGAACGCGGTGAGCAGGTCGGTGCCGGTGACGCGGCCCCGGCGCACGGGCTCGTTGATCACCACCCCCAGTGCATCGACGACGCCGGTGTACTGCTGTCCCGGATCCGGGATGCCGTGCTCGATGACGACGGTCGGAGCCGACCCGCAGTCCCAGACGAGCCGGTTGAAGTGGGTCACGTGCACGATCGGGATGTCGGTGCGATCGCTCAGGAAGTGCTGCTCCGCGACCGGCGAGTGCTTCGGCGTATTGTGCTCGACGAACACCGCGGGAATGTCACGTCCGAGCCGCCGTCCGAGCAGGGACTCCGCCCATTCGAGCTCCTCCGTGCGCTGCAGCACGACCAGATCGACGTCGTCGTCGGCCAGTCCACCGGCGTCGACGCGCCGGGCGCCGTCGGGGAGCGGCGGCATATCGCGCCCGGCCTCCGCGGGCACGAGGTACTCATGCGATCCGCTCAGGAAGGCCTGCATCCAGCCTCCGTGCAAGTACCACACCAATATCCTCATCATCGTCCTTCCTCTCCGACCCGCGCCGGCTGAGCCGCGCGCGGTGGTTCTGCACGTCGAGCGCCGTCTCGTCGCAGCGACTCGAGATCTGCAACGGCGGCGAGCGCGGCCTCGGGAGCCACGCCGGCGAGGCACGGGTGCCCTGCGATCGGGCACTCCCGGGCGCGCGAATCCTTGCACGGCGCGTTCTGGTCGCCGAGCAATCGCACCGGCACGCCGTACGGCGCCCACTTCACGGCGGGCACGACCGGTGAGAACAGGCTCACGATCGGCGTGCCGACCGCCGCCGCGAGGTGCGCGGGGCCGCTGTTGCCGGAGACGAGCACGCTCGCGCCCGAGAGCACTCCGGCGAGTTCGAGCGTCGAGCACCTTCCCGCGAGATCGACGGCGTCCGGTGCCTCGGCGCGGATGCGGGCGGTCAGCTCCGACTCGCCCGCGCTCCCCGTGAGTACGACCGTGCGCCCCGAATCCGTGAGCATCTGCGCGAGGCGAGCGAAATGCTGCACCGGCCAGCGGCGGGCGGGGACCGCGGCGCCCGGATGCAGCGCGACATAGGGACCGCGCCCCGTCAGCGCTCGGGTATCGGGCGTCGGCACGACGGCGAGCCGACCGTCATCTTCGCTCGGGAACCCCGCCGCCTCCGCGATCGCGAGCGCGCGCTCCGGTTCGGGAAGATCTTCGCTGAGATCTTCGCCGGGTCGGAGGCGCACGTCGAGCAGTGATCCGGGATGATCGACCGACGCCCCGGTGATGCGCTCGACACCCGCCAGTCTGAGGAGCAGCGCGAGGGGGAGCGGCGACTGGTGGAACGAGGTGAGGATGACGGCCTCACGGGCTCCGGACTCGCGAACGCTCTCGATGAGCTGTTCCGTGTGCGAACGAGTCGCCTCCTGCCAGGGATCGGAGATCCACGGGGCCTTCCACACGATCGTGCGGCTGATGCCGGGCAGCAGCGCTGCGCCGCCGACGCCGAGGGGGCCGCACAGCATCACGACCTCCGCCTGACGAGCGACGGCACGGATCGCGGGCCCGGAGACGAGCACGTCGCCCATGCTGTCCAGGCGCGCCACCAGTACCGGGCCCCTCATCGCGCCTCCTCCGACCTGTACCCGAGCGCGATGTCCACCGCTGCGTCGATGGTCTCCGCGACCGTCGTCGCATCGTCACGCTCCTGCTGCAGCGTCAGTCGAGTGGGCACGAGGATGCCGCGCGCTCCGGCGGCCTCGGCGGCATCGACGTCGGCACCGATGTCCCCGATCATCACGACGTTCTCCGGGGCGACCGACAGGGCCGCCGCCGCCGAGAGGATCATTCCCGGCCGCGGCTTGCGGCACTCGCAGCCGTCGCGCGGAGCATGCGGGCAGAAGCGCCATACGTCGAAGGGTCCGAGCAGCTGCTCGACGCGGTCGTTCACGCGCTGCACCTGTTCGCGGGTCAGCAGCCCGCGCCCGATGCCCGACTGATTGCTGATGACCCCGACCGGGATGCCGGCTGCGCGCACGCGGTCGACCGCAGCGCGAGCCGTCGGCATCGGCTCGACCGCCTCCGGATCTCCGTTGTACGGAACGTCCACGATGAGAGTGTCGTCGCGGTCGAACAGCACAGCGTGCACGGGCACTGCAGGTTCATTCATACCTCTCTCATGCCCCGAAGAAGCAGGAGTAAACCGAGTGCCCGACCCCTTGCGCCCCACCTGCGACTGCGGTAGTCCAGTGGGAGATGCTTCGGGTGGACGAGGGGATCTCGGGCCGGAGCACACGAGAGGGGAAACGACCTATGACCCGACGGCATCGGCCTGTGCTGCTCGCGCTCCGAACGCTGAAGCTCGGGGATCTGCTGGTCGCGGTCCCGGCCCTGCGCGCTCTGCGCCGAGCATTTCCGGAGCACAGGATCGTGCTCGCGGCGCCGGGGTGGCTCTCGCCGATCGTCAGGCTCGTCGACGCGGTCGATGAACTCCTCCCGACACCCGGCCTCGATGCGCCGCTCCCGCTCGAGCCGGGCAGTGTCGATATCGCCGTGAATCTGCACGGGAACGGCCCCGAGAGCCGCGACGTCATCGCAGCACTCGAGGCGCGCCTGCGCTTCGCGCATCGGCTCCCCGATGATCCGGACCCGGACCCCGGCGCAGAGGTCGAGCCCGGGCCCGACTGGGTCGACGGCATGCTCGAGCGCGAGCGCTGGGTGCGACTGGTGTCGGCGTTCGGCGCCGAGGGGGATCCCGACGAGGTGCGTATCGCGGTGCCCGAGGCGGTGCCTCCGGTGACGGGCGCGGTCGTCGTGCACGTCGGCGCGTTCTACGGTTCGCGTCAGTGGCCCGTGGAACGGTTCGCCGAAGTGGCCCGGCGTCTGCATTCCGCAGGGCACCGCGTTGTGGTCACCGGCGACGAGCGCGATCAGCCGCGGGCGGCTGCGGTCGCGGAGGCGGCGGGGCTGCCGGATGAAGACGTGCTCGCGGGCAGGATCGGCCTCGCCGAGTTCGCCGCCGTCATCGCCCGAGCGCAGCTCGTCGTCACCGCGGATACCGGGGCGGGGCATCTCGCCTCCGCGTACGCCGTGCCGTCGGTGGTGATCTTCGGCCCGGCACCGCCGGAGGAGTGGGGGCCGCCCCCGGGGCCGCACGTCGTGCTCACGGGCGCCGCGATGCGTCGCGGTGAAGCGTTCGCGAGCGACCCCGATCCTGCGCTCCTCGCCGTGACAGCCGAGGAGGTGCTCGCCGCCGCCCGGAGCGTGATGCGAGTGCCGGAATCGGGTCTACCGGCAGGCGAGGTCGGTGCTGAGCGCAGCGCGAAGGCGCTGGAGGATGCTCGAGAGCAGGCGTGACACCTGCATCTGGCTGACACCGCACTCGAGTGCGATCTCCGCCTGCGTCATCTGGTCGTCGAACCGCAGGCGCACGATCCGACGCTCCTCCTCGGAGAGCGTCCGCGTTGCGCGCTCGAGTGTGAGCGCCAGTTCTGTTCGGTTGAACTCGGTCTCGCGATATGGAAGCGAATCGGCGAGCGTCAGGTCCTCGGAGGCTCCGGGAATGGGCGTGTGCAGCGAGATCGCCTGCCTGGCCGAGTGGCACTGCACGGCCTCCGCCACGAGGGCCTGCGGACGTCGAAGCACATCTGCGAGTTCGGCGACTCGGGGCGCCCTGCCCAGTTCCTGTTCGAGCACCTCTCGGACGGCGGGTACCTCGATCGCGAGCTCCTGCAGTCTGCGCGGAGGTCGCACGAACCAGGACGTGTCGCGCAGATACTGCTTGATCTCGCCGGCGATCGTGGGAACTGCGAATGAGACGAGGTCGTCGCCGAGATCCGGGTCGAAGCGCTCGACGGCCTTGGCGAGCCCGATGCACGCCACCTGCATCACATCGGCCGCGTCCTGCTGCCGTACCCGGTACCGCCGCGCGATGGAACGCGCGAGGTCGAGGTATTCGACGACGACCCGCTGGTGCAGACGTCGACGTCCCGCAGCATCGGCGCGCTGAGCGGCCGCCAGCAGCGCGATCGCGTGAGCGTTGCGCGCCTCGTCGGCAGCGGCTCGATCGTCGCGGTCGCCCGCGGCGGCGGGAGCGGTCGTGGCCGCGAATGCGGGGTTCGGTGCGAGCATGGGCCTCCTCCAATGAGAGACGACGGCCGGGGCCGACGTTGAACGTCGGGCGCGCGCGTGCGACATCCCGAACGACTACGGCACCAGCATCTCGGTGGGCCTCTCGCCCGGGCAGCACCTTGCATCCGAGCAGCACTTCGCCTACCATCAGCTGTTCGCTCCGGCGGTAGGAGCGGCTCCCGCCGGTGGAGTGACGGGGCTTCCCGCCCCGCTGTCAAGGGTCTGCCTCCCGACTCGCCCGGTTCCGTAGCGTGGCAGCATGACTGCACTGTGGCACCTCACCGGCCCCACCATTCCCGTCTCTCCCGCCGATCCGTCACCGTTCGGCCGCCGCTTTGACTCGGTCGTCGTCGGTGCGGGTCTCACCGGACTCGTGACCGCCGTGCTTCTCGCCCGGGCCGGTCAGCGCGTCGCCGTGCTCGAGGCCCGCACCGTGGGCGCCGTGACGACGGGGCACACCTCCGGCAAGCTCAGCCTTCTGCAGGGAAGCGTGTACTCCCAGGTGCGGAAGCACGTGGGCGACGATGCGCTCTGCGCGTACGCCGAGGCCAACCGTGAAGGTCAGGCCTGGATGATCCGAGAGCTGGAACGCCTCGGGTTGCCGGTCGATCGGCGGGACGCGGTCACCTTCGCGAACGATGAGGCGAGCCTCGACGATCTCGAGCGCGAGCTCGACGCCTGCCGGGTCGCGGGCGTCGATGCGCGATGGGCCGACGACACCGGGCTCCCGTTCGCCACGGCGGGGGCCATCGCGCTCGAGCAGCAGGTGCAGCTGCAGCCCATCGACGTGCTCGCCGCGCTCGCCGCCGAGCTGCTGGAGCGCGGAGGAGAGATCCACGAACGTATGCGGGTGCAGGGGGTGGAGGAGAATGGCGACGAGCTCGAGGTGCAGACCTCGGCGGGAACCGTGGCGGCAGAGCGGTGCGTGCTGGCGACCGGAGTGCCGTTCCTCGATCGGGGACTCTTCTTCGCGAGGCTCGAACCCTCGCGATCCTTCGTCACCGCGTACGACGTTCCCGAAGACCGGATTCCGCGCGGAATGCACGTCTCGATCGATGCCCCTGACCGTTCGCTGCGCACCGCGCGGGGCACCGGAGGAGAAACGCTCGTGCTGGTGGGCGGAGGCGGCCATACGACCGGGCGCGGCGGCGACACGGTGCGCACGCTCGCAGAGCTCGACGCGTGGGCGCAGGAACAGCTGGGCGCCGGCCCCCGCGTGAGCTGGTGGGCGGCTCAGGATTACCAGCGGCACGCATCCCTGCCCTACGCGGGCCCACTCGCCGGCGGGCACGGCCGAATCTACACGGCGACCGGGTACGACAAATGGGGTATGACCAATGCCGTGGCCGCGAGCCTCGCGATCGTCTCGCAGATGCTGGGTGGACGTCTCGACTGGGCGAAGACCATGCGCCACGCCGGCCCGGGGGTCGCCGGTGTCGCCGATGCGGTGCGGGTCAACGCGAAGGTGGCGGCGCACGTCGCGGGGGATTGGACGCGGGCAGTGCTGAGCGGGTCGGGTGCCGTCGATCTCGCCGAGGGCGAGGGCCGAGTCGTGCGCGAAGGTGCGCATCCGGTTGCGGAGTCGCGGGTGGACGGCAGAGTCTGCCGCGTGTCAGCGGTCTGCACGCACCTCGGAGGCATTCTGAACTGGAACCCGGCGGAGCGCAGCTGGGACTGCCCGCTGCACGCGTCGCGCTTCTCGGCGGCGGGAGAGGTGCTCGAGGGCCCGGCGGTCCGGGATCTCGCGCAGGCGCGCGACGATCGGGCGGGCGCCGAAGGCTAGCGATCGCCCGCGGAGCTGTCGAGGCCCTGCACCCTCGTGCACTGAGAGCGTACCGTCGAGACGTACGGATGACCCGATGGAGAGGACGAATCGATGCCGAAATCGAAGACCCCGCAGCTGAAGGATCCCGAACTGTACGACAAGCTTCGCGATGACGGGGCGTCAGCCGAGAAGGCCGCGCGCATCTCGAATGCTGCCGCCCGTGACGGCCGTTCGAAGGTGGGCGAGCGCGGCGGCCACGCCGAGGACTACGAAGAGCGCACCGTCGACGAGCTCAAGAGCCGGGCGAAGGAGCTGGGGCTTTCGGGCTATTCGAAGATGCGCAAGAACGAGCTCATCGAGCTGCTGCGCTCGCACTGAGCGCTCCGCAGAGGCCGCGAACGGCTGCCGACCATTTCGCAGAACCGGAAATACCGAGGAGGACGCATGACCCCGAACATGGACCCGCGCACGAAGTACCCGAAGGCTCCGCTGCCTCAGCAGGAGCAGGCATCGCAGCCCGGACTCACCGCGCCGATGCAGCCGGAGCCCGATCACGGCGAGGATACGTACACGGGCAACGGACGGCTCGCAGGCATGCGCGCGCTCATCACGGGCGGTGACTCGGGCATCGGGCGCGCGGTGGCGATCGCGTTCGCGCGCGAGGGCGCCGACGTCGCCATCGCGTACCTTCCCGAGGAGCACGAGGACGCGCAGGCGACGCTCGAGCAGATCGAGCAGGCCAATCGGAAGGGCGTGCTCCTCCCCGGCGACCTGCGCCAGGAGACCGACTGCGTCGAGGCGGTCAGCCGAACGGTCTCGGAGCTCGGCGGGCTCGACATTCTCGTGCTGAACGCCGCCACCCAGCGCGAGCGCGAGCCGGACGCCGAGATCACGCGCGACGCGATCGAGAATGTCTTCTCGACCAATCTCGTGGCTCCGATCCTGCTCTTCCGCGAGGCGGCCCCGCACCTCCAGCCCGGCTCCAGCGTCATCGTCTCAGCGTCGGTGCAGGCCTACAATCCGTCGCCGGATCTGCTCGACTACGCGATGACCAAGGCCGGCCTCGTCGCGTTCACGCAGGCGCTCGCCGAGCAGCAGGGCGAGCGCGGCGTGCGCGTCAACGCGGTCGCGCCCGGACCGATCTGGACTCCGCTCATCCCGGCGACGGGATGGGACGAGAAGCAGGTGCATTTCGGGGAGGACACGCCGCTCGGTCGCCCCGGCCAGCCTGCGGAACTCGCGGGAGCGTACGTCTACCTCGCCTCTGAGGACGCATCGTACGTCTCGGGGGCGGTGCTGCCGGTGACCGGAGGGAAGCACCTCTGACACCACTCGCTCGGTCGGGGCGCGGGCCCGTTCGCTACAGTGGTGGGCATGTCTCCAAGCCGCGGGCGTCCGCACGCATCCTCACGAGAGATGCTTGCGGACGCCGCGTGCGAGCTCTTCCTGGAGCGCGGATACGAGGCCACGTCGGTATCCGAGATCACTCGACGCGCGGGAGTCAGCCGCTCGAGCTTCTTCAACTACTTCACCTCGAAGTCGGAGATGCTCTGGTTCGTCTTCGATTCCCGCGTCACAGTCCTCGAAACGGCTTTACGGGGCGCGTCTCGAGACACCGCCGGCGCTCTCCGCGTCTTCGCGGCGGGTGAACCGCCGGAAACGCTCGCTCTGGTCATCGCAGAGAGCCGCAACATGGGGGTGGAGGAAGAACTCGCGGCGGGGCGCGCCTCGCGACAGCTGAGGATCGCGTCGGCGATCGAAATGCGTCTGCTGCGCGACGGCGCCGATCCGCTGCGTGCGGAGGTCGTGGGAGCCGGGTACGCGGCGGCCCTGGTCGGAACGGTCTGGCGCTGGGCGGCGCTGGGTGCGGGCCGGCACTCGCTGAACGAGATGCTCGAAGGCGCGCTGGAGACCGCGGACGAACTGCTCGCGTCGGCGAGCTAGGGCGTTGCGGGGTCGGCGGCGGTGACCGTGCCGCGATCCTGAAACGCGCTCTGCGGCACGATGAACCGGAGCGCGATCGCCGCGGCGAGTGCCGACCCTCCGCACACGCACCACACGACGACGTACCCGGTGAACGAGCCTGCGGTGCCACCGGCATCAGAGCCCGCGGCCTCGGCGGCGCCGTGCACGAGGGCGATGCCGAAGATCGCCGATGCGACCGCGCCTCCCACGGTCTTCGTCGAGTTCGTCAGGCCCGTGGCGACCCCCGTGAGCCGGTCCGGCGCACCGGCAGCGGCCGCGGCGGGCAGCGCGGCGACGAGAGCCCCCGATCCGAATCCGGCGATCATCATGTTGATGATCATGTGCGGGTACGTCGTGTGGAACGGGAGGAACATGAAGTATCCGACGGCGACGAGCAGCGCCGCCGAAGCCAGTGCGCCTCGCGGCGAGAAGACCCGCGACGCGAGCGGATAGAGGAGTGCGCCTGCGACCATCGCGATGAGGTACATCCCGATCACCAGTGAGGTCGGGAACCCGCCGATGCCGAGCCCGTAACCCGCAGTGGTCGGGTCGGTGCGGATGAAGGTCGACAGGGGAGCCTGCGCGCCGAGCACGCTCATGCCGAAGAGCGCCGCGGTCACGAAGACCGGGGCGAGAGCCGGTGAGCGGAAGAGGCGGACATCGATGAGCGGGTCGGGATGCCGCAGCTCCCAGTGCGCGAACGGCACGAAGAGCAGCAGACCCAGCACCACCACGGCCCAGGGGAGCAGGTGCGTCGGGCCTTGCACGCGCAGCAGGCCGAGCCCTCCCGTGAACGCCAGCAGCGCGACCGTGATCAGCATGAGCCCGATGAAGTCGAGTCGGCCGCCGAGTGCCACCGGCGACTCGTCCACGCCGAATGCGATGACGAAGAAGCACACCGCGACGAGCACGCCGGGCACCAGGAGCACGCCGAGGATCGGGAGCGCATCGATGAGCGCTCCGCCGATGAGCGCACCGGAGATCGCTCCGGCCTCCAGGGCGGCGACCAGAATCCCGGCGGCGCGCGCCGTGAGTAGCGAGCGTCCCTCTCGGTTGCGGGTGCGGGACCAGATGAGCGCGATCTCGAGCGGCAGCCAGACGACGTACACGCCCTGCAGGGTCCAGGCCGCGAGGAAGAGCGGGAAGGTGTCGGTGAACGGCAGAGCGAGTGTGGCGACCGCGGTGATCGCGGTCGACCAGAGCAGGATCCGCTTGTGCCCGACCATGTCGCCGAGTTTGGCGAGCACCGGCACGACCAGTGCTGACAGCATGAGCTGGGAGCCCTCGAGCCAATTCACATCGGCATCGGGCACGTCGAGATGCCGCGCGATGTTCGAGAGCATCGGGGTGTAGTAGCCCTGGAGGAACCCGCTGGTGAACTCCACGAACGCGAGGAATCCCACGACGCCGGCGAGTGCGCCGAGTCGCACGCGAGTCATGCGCGGTGCCGAGGTGGGAGGGCCTCGAGCAGCGCGCGGTGGAACCGGGCGCCGCGCTCGAGCTCGTCGACGGCCACGCGCTCGTCGACGCCGTGGATCGTCGCGCGGAGCTCGGACGACATGGAGAGCGGCGCGAATCGATAGACGGCGGGGGCGAAGCGATGGAAGTGCCGAGCATCGGTCGCCGCCATCATGACGTACGGCACGGTCCGAGCCGCGGGATGGGAGGCGCGTACGGCCTCGGCGATGGCCGCGAACTGCGCGTTCTCGGTCGACGACTCGGGCGACGGATCCTCCCCGTCGACCACGTCGATCTGTACCCTCCGGTCGGCCACTCGGCGCCGCACGCGCTGCACGGTCGACGCGACGGTCTCCCCGAGCGCGATGCGCAGATTGATGGTGGCGCTCGCGCGCGACGGGAGGACGTTCGAAGCGGTGCCGCCTTCGAGCATGGTCGCGGCGACGGTCGTGCGCACCATCGCGGCCGGCTCTCCTCCGAGGCGGGCGAACAGTCGGGCGGTGAGACCCGGCCGAGAAGCCAGGAGACGGTAGAGCAGACGGGCGGGCCCCCGCGTGCTCGGAACGAGGCGCTCGAGCATGCGGCTCACGCCGACGGGAGTGCGGGCGGCGAACGCGGCCGGGCTCAGGCGCGCAACGGCTCGGGCCACGCGGGTGACCGCGGTGAGCGACGGGGGAGCAGAGGCGTGTCCGCCGTCGCCTCGAGCGCTCAGCCGCAGCGTCAGCGGTCCCTTCTCCCCGACGCCGACCATCGCGGCCTGCCCCCTCACGAACGGCAGCGGCGCGTCGACGACGGCGCCGCCCTCGTCGAGCACGAGCCAGGGGATGATTCCTCTCGCGGAGAACGCGTCGGCGATGGTGCGCGCCGCTGCTCC
This sequence comes from Leucobacter sp. USCH14, assembly GCF_037619215.1. Taxonomy (NCBI): domain Bacteria; kingdom Bacillati; phylum Actinomycetota; class Actinomycetes; order Micrococcales; family Microbacteriaceae; genus Leucobacter; species Leucobacter sp. USCH14. The sequence continues at coordinate 116,629 of NZ_JAQPZP010000003.1, read as the reverse complement.
GAAGGTCTCCTCGTTGCCGCCGAAGGAGAGGTACACGTCGCGGGCCGGGACGAAACCCTCCGCCAGCAGGGCTTCGACGGCCTCGAGAATCACGAGAAGCGGACCTTTGTCGTCGAGAGCGCCTCGACCGTAGACGAATCCGTCGGCGATCCGCCCCTCGAACGGCGGGTGCGTCCAGGCATCGCTCTCGTCGACGGGCACGACGTCGTAGTGGGCCATCAGCACGACCGGGTCGAGCGAGTCGTCCGCGCCATGCCAGTGGTAGAGCAGGCCGAACTCGGTGATGCGCTCGCGCTGGAGGCTGCGCTGCACGTTCGGATACAGCTCGTCGATCAGCGCGACGAAATCCTCGAAGGGCGCGCTCCCGCGTTCGTCGAGCTCCGCGGAGACGGTGGGGATCCGGATCATGCGCGACAGGCGCTCGGCCGCTTCCGAATGATTCGTCATGGGGTCATCTCACAATCTCGCCGCGAGGCGGGTGCCCTGATCGATGGCGCGTTTCGCGTCGAGCTCGGCCGCGATGTCGGCGCCGCCGATCAGGTGCGTCCGAATGCCGAGCGCCTCGAGTTCGTCATGCAGTCCGCGCGACGGATCCTGGCCCGTGCACAGCACCACGGTGTCGACGTCGAGGGAGACCGGATCGCCGTCGAGCATCACGTGCAGGCCGCGGTCGTCGATGCTGCGGTACTCGGCGCCGGCCACCATGCGCACGCCGCGGCGCGCGAGCTCCGTCCGATGGATCCAACCGGTCGTCTTCCCGAGGCGGGCGCCGAGCTTGCCTGCGCTCCGCTGCAGCATCACGACGGAGCGCTTCGGAGGCGCGTCGACGGCGACGGTCAGGCCCCCAGGGCGGCGGTACTCGGTGTCGACGCCCCAGTACGAGAGGAAGCCCGCGACGTCCGCGGGATCCTCGTCCGTCTCCGAGGTGAGGAACTCGGCGACGTCGAAGCCGATGCCGCCGGCGCCGAGGATCGCGACGCGATCGCCCACCGGAACGCGATCGCGCAGCACATCGAGATAGCCGACCACCTTCGGGTGATCGAGCCCCTCGATCACGGGCCGCCTCGGAAGCACGCCGGTCGCGAGCACGATCTCGTCGAACCCCTCAGCAGCGAGCGTCGCGGCGTCGGCCCGTTCGCCGAGCCGAAGCGCCACTCCGGTTTCTGCGATGCGCACCGTGAAGTACCGGAGCGTCTCCCGGAACTCGCTCTTGCCGGGCACCTGCAGTGCGACGTTGAGCTGGCCGCCGATGCGTTCGTCGGCCTCGAAGAGCGTCACATCGTGGCCCCTGGAGGCCGCCGTCGTGGCGCACGACAACCCGGCCGGGCCCGAGCCGACGACTGCGATGCGACGCGGCGCCGGAGCTGGACCGATGACGAGCTCCGTCTCATGGCCGGCGCGAGGATTGACGAGGCACGAGGCGATCCTGCCCGCGAACGTGTGATCGAGGCAGGCCTGGTTGCACCCGATGCAGGTGTTGATGCGCTCCGGGGTTCCTGCGGCCGCCTTCGCGACGAATGAGGGATCGGCCAGGAACGGTCGCGCGAGCGAGACCATGTCCGCGCACCCCGCGGCGAGCACCGCCTCGGCATGCTCCGGGGTGTTGATCCGATTCGTGGCGATCACGGGGATCGAGACCGCTCCCATGAGCCGATGCGTCACCCAGGTGAATGCACCGCGGGGCACCGAACTCGCGATCGTGGGGATGCGCGCTTCGTGCCAGCCGATACCCGTATTGATGACCGAGGCTCCGGCGGCTTCGACGCGATGCGCGAGGTCGATGACCTCCTCGAGGGTGGAGCCGCTCGGTACGAGGTCGAGCATCGAGAGACGATGGATGAGGATGCCGTTCTCCCCGAGCGCCGCCCGCACGCCCCGCACGATCTCGACGGGGAAGCGGGTCCGTCGCTCGGCGTCGCCGCCCCAACCATCGGAGCGTTGGTTCGTGTGGGGCGCAGTGAACTCATTGATGAGGTACCCCTCCGACCCCATGATCTCGACGCCGTCGTACCCCGCGACCATCGCGAGTGCAGCAGTGCGGGCGAAGTCCGCGATGGTGCGCTCGATGTCGGCCTCGGTGAGCTCGCGAGGCGTGATCGGCGAGATGGGGGCCTTGATCGCGCTCGGTGCCACGATATCGCCGTGCGCGCCGTATCGGCCGGCATGGAGGATCTGCAGCACGATGCGGCCGCCCGCGTCGTGCACCGCGTCCGTGACGATGCGGTGGTCGGCGACGTCGGCATCGGTCGTCAGTGTCGCTGCCCCTGGAGTGAGCCGTCCCTCGGCATTGGGCGAGACGCCGCCGGTCACGATCAGTGCGGCCCCGCCCGCCACGCGTTCGCGGTAGAAGGCCGCGAGCCGCTCGAAGCCTCCCGGAGTCTCCTCGAGGCCGATGTGCATCGAGCCCATGATGATGCGGTTCGGAAGGGTGATCGCCCCCAGTGTGAGGGGAGTGAAGAGATTCGGGTACGTCAGCGTCGACATGCAGCTCCCGTGTCAGGGTCAGGGTGATCTGAATGTAGCGATACGCAGGGGGCACGTCGAGTGCGGTGTGCGCAACATACAAAAACGAGGTGCGGGGCATGCGCCCCGCACCTCGTTCAGGTGCTCGATTTAGAGCGAGCGGATGTTGCTCGCCTGCAGACCCTTGGGGCCCTGCTCGACGTCGAACTCGACGCGCTGCTCTTCGAACAGGTCGCGACGGCCGCTCCCCGCGATCGCGCTGAAGTGCGCGAAGACGTCGGATGCTCCGTCGTCAGGGGTGATGAAGCCGAAGCCCTTTTCCGAGTTGAACCATTTCACGGTGCCGGTGGCCATACTGTATTTCCTTCGTGTTGCTGGCCGCGGGAGCGGCCGGGGTGCCACGGCGACGGCGCCGACGTGGAGACTGGTAGCGTGCTGCATTTCAGCGGCAAATAAAACGTGCTGGAGAATCCCTACGTTCGGCATTACTGGTCTTACCCGGTGAGCTTATCCCACGGTCTGAGCTGGCGCGAGACCCGGCTACGGAATCGTTACCTTCGATGACGGGCGTTCACTTCGGCGTTGACATCGGCTCCGGATTGCGTAGGCTACTGAAAGTCATGATGACCTTAACCTCAGCCGGTTGAGTGTATGGCCGAGAGGGGGTCGAAGTGGGATTCGTCGATGTCAGCGCGAGCGAGCGACCGTACCTGCCGCCTGCGGTCGCGGTGTCGACGGTGGCCTTCGCCCTGCGGCCCCCCTCGGGCGAGTCGACCATCGATGGGAGCCCGGGTCTCAGTGGTGAAGCCGAATCGTCGGCGACGCTCTGGATCCCCCTCGTGCGCCGCACCCGCGAACCGTTCAGAGGTCGCTGGGCGCTCCCGGGCGGGCCGACGCGCTGGGATGAGACGCTCGCGGATACGGCACTGCGCTCGATCCGCTCGGCTGCCCATGTGACGCCTCGCTATCTCGAGCAGTTGTACGCGTTCGGCGGGGTGGAGCGATCCGCCGACGCGCAGCGTCTCGTGACGATCGCGTACTGGGCCATGATCGGCGAGGGCGAGCTCACGGCAGGTGCCTCGCGCGGCAGCGACGCCGAACCGGCGCCCCCGCAATTCCGATACCGCGCCGGAGCCGGCGTCGGGGTCGGCGTTCGCCGGCGGTGGGACGACACCGGAACCGATCGATCCAGCGTCCCGCGGCCCGGCGACGAGGGCGGTGCGACGGGCGAGCACGAGCGCCCGCGGGGCAATGTCGCCTGGTGCTCCGCCGACCGACTGCCCGAGCTCGCCTTCGACCACGCCGACATCGTGGAGTACGCACTCGCGCGTCTCCGCAGCAAGACCGAGTACGCGGCGGTCGCGCACCGATTCCTCGGGGCGGTCTTCACCATCGGCCAGCTGCGCGCGGTGCACGAAGCCGTGCTCGGGTACGCGGTCGACCCGGCGAATTTCAGAAGGCAGACCCTCGCGCGGGGCACGCTCATCGACACCGGCGAGCGCGAAACGGGCTCGCCGCACCGACCGGCGCGACTGTACCGATTCTCGAACGATGCGGCGCCGGAGTTCCCCGACTCGCGCCCGAGCACCCGGAGGTCCTCATGACCAGCGTCACCGAACTCATCAGTATCGCCGCGGAGCGAGAACGCGAGGCGAGTGACCGGCCGGGCTCGGAGTCGAAGCTGGCGTCGGCCGGAGAACACCGCCGCCCGATCGCGCTCCGCTCCACCGGCCGGTCGAGTTGCGACTCCGCGCTCTCGCAACAGCCCTGGCAGGTCGACCGCGAGCCGGGGTACGGACCCGGCGCCTCCACGGTCGACCGAGCGCCGCGTGATGCTCCACGTCAGGGCCCGCTTCCCGAGCGATACACCGCGGCGACGGAGGAGCAGCTCGCGGCCTGGATCGTCGCGGCTCGCGCCGCCCTCGGATCGCGCGTGCAGATCCTCGGGCACTTCTATCAGCGCGACGAGATCGTGCAGTACGCGGACTTCGTGGGCGATTCGTTCATGCTCGCTCAGGCGGCGAAGTCGAGCCCGGAGGCCGAGGCGTTCGTCTTCTGCGGGGTGCACTTCATGGCCGAGACCGCGGACATCCTCTCGTCGCGCGACCAGGCGGTGATCCTGCCGAATCTCGCGGCGGGGTGCTCGATGGCCGACATGGCTACGATCGACCAGGTCGAGGCGTGCTGGCGGGAGCTCATGGCCGCGCTCGGGCCGACGGAGGAGGACGGCCGGCAGTCGGTCATCCCCGTGACGTACATGAACTCCTCCGCCGCGATCAAGGCATTCTGCGGTCGCAACGGCGGCATCGTCTGCACCTCGTCGAACGCGCGCACCGTGCTCGAGTGGGCGTTCGAACGGGGCCGGCGCGTCGTGTTCTTCCCGGACCAGCACCTCGGTCGCAACACTGCGAAATCCATGGGCGTCCCGGAAGCGGACATGCCGCTCTGGCGTCCGCACCTTCCGCTCGGGGGCAGCACCGAGCAGCAGCTGCGCGACGCGCGCGTCATCCTCTGGAACGGCTTCTGCTCCGTGCACAAGCGCTTCACCGTGGCCCAGATCGAGCAGGCTCGGGCAGAGCACCCCGGCGTACGGGTCATCGTGCATCCCGAGTGCCCCGCTGCCGTGGTCGAGGCCGCAGACGGGGCGGGTTCGACGGAGTACATTCGCCGGGAGGTCGAGAACGCGGCGCCGGGGAGCGTCATCGCGGTGGGTACCGAGATCAACCTCGTGAACCGCCTGCAGCAGCAGCATCCCGATCTGACGATCTTCTGCCTCGACCCCGTCGTGTGCCCCTGCTCCACGATGTACCGCATCCATCCGGCGTATCTCGCGTGGACGCTCGAATCGCTGCTCGAAGGAACGACGCCCAATCGCATCACGGTTCCCGATGCCGTCGCCGCCGACTCGCGCGTCGCGCTCGAACGCATGCTCGCCTCGAAACCATGATCCTCGTCATCGGTTCGGGGGTGGCCGGGCTCTCCGCCGCGCTCGCCGCGGTGCGCGCCGGTTCCGATGTCACCGTCGTGACTGCCGGGTGGCTCGGCGCCGATTCGAGCGTGCTCGACGATCACCGCGAGGCGGGCGGGAACACTCCGCTCGCGCAGGGCGGTATCGCGGCGGCGATCGGAAGGTCGGATCGCGCGGTCGATCACCTCGCGGATACCTTGGCGGCCGGCGCTGGTGCGAGCGACCCTGCCGCGGCGGAAGTGCTCGTTCGTGAGGGGGCGCGCGCGGTGAGCGAGCTGCTGTCATCGGGGTTCCCCGCAGATCGCGACCACGCGGGAGGCGTGGCGCTCGGGCTGGAAGCGGCCCACAGCCGGAACCGCATCGTCCACGCGGGAGGCGATCGCACCGGAGCCGTGCTCCATGCGCACCTTGCGACTCGTGTGCGGAAGACGATGGGGGAGCGCGGTGACGGAAGCCCTGCACGCCACGGGGCCCTCGATGTGCTGCAGCGCTCCGCGGCCGAGCGCCTGCTCGTGGAGTCGGGAGTCGTGGTCGGCGCCGAGATCCGAGACGAGCACGGGCGGCGCTCCGTGGTTCGCGCCGACGCCGTCGTGCTGGCGACCGGGGGATACGCCTCGCTCTACCCGTTGAGCTCGAATCACCCGGACGCGCGTGGTTCGGGCATCCTGCTCGGGGCCCGCGCGGGCGCCGTGGTCGCCGACCTCGAGTTCGTCCAGTTCCACCCGACCGTGCTGGTCGAGGCAGGCCGGTTCGGCGATTCCGGGCGGAGCCTCCTGATCTCCGAGGCCGTGCGCGGTGCCGGCGCCGTGCTGCGCGACGCCCGTGGTGCACGGTTCATGCTCGGACGGCACGACGGCGCAGAGCTCGCTCCGCGTGACGTGGTGTCGCTCGAGGCGCACCGTGCCATGCAGCGCGATCACGCCGCGGCGGTGTGGCTCGATGCGACTCCGGTCGAGCGATCGCACGGTCGGGGCGCACTGCGGCGCAGCTTCCCCGCGATCTCCCGCGCGCTCGCCGAGAGAGGGATCGACTGGACTCGCGAACCCGTGCCGATCGCGCCGGCAGCGCACTACACGATGGGCGGAATCGCGAGCGACACCTGGGGCCGCAGCAGTGCGCCCGGATTGTTCGTCGCGGGCGAAGTCGCATCGACCGGAGTGCACGGAGCCAACCGTCTCGCCTCGAACTCCCTGCTCGAGGGGCTGGTGTTCGGCGCCCGCGCGGGAGCTGCTGCAGCACGGTTCCGCCCTCGGCACGACCGGTGGATCGAGGACGGATCAGGCCTTGCGAGCCTCGTGCGCGGCGCCGAGTCGTGCACGGTGGGCACCGAGTCCACCGAAGGACCGTCCGTGACCGATACCGACGTTCGACGAGCAGTCGGAGCGCATCTCGGGATCGAGCGGAGCGCGGACGGGCTCGCGCGCGCCGAGCGGGTGTTCCAGCGCTGCGCGTCCGATGCGGCACAGCTCGCCGCGATGATCGGCGCAGCCGCCGCAGCCCGTTCGGAGAGCCGCGGCGCGCACGTCCGCTCCGACTTCCCCGAGACCGACCCGAGCCAGGCGCGACGGAAGGGGTACCGCGTGGTGTTCAGCGCGACGCCCGCATCGACGCCCGCATCAACACCCATGTCGACAACCGTGTCGACGCCCGCCTCGTCGCGCTCCCAAGCCGGTGGGCACCGGGCGGCACCGCGTCTCGAGTACGCGCTCTCGATCTCCGACCAAGGCACCGAGCAGAGGAGCGCCTGAGCATGCTGACCCGTCCGATCGTCGAAGCCGCAGTTCGCACTGCACTCGCCGAGGACGCCCCCTGGGGCGACATCACCGTTGAGCTCGCCATTCCGGAGAAGCTCGGCACTGCCGGGCGGATCGTGGCTCGCGAAGCGGGCGTGTTCGCCGGAGGCGCCCTGCTGCGCGAGACGTTCCGCCAGGCCGATGAGCGCGTCGCAGTCGATGACCTGGTGGATGACGGCGCCCCCTTCGAAGCCGGCGACGTGCTGGCGCGGGTCGCCGGCCCTGCCCGCGGCGTGCTGACCGGGGAACGGGTCGCGCTGAACTTCGCTCAGCGGCTCAGCGGTGTCGCCACGCTCACGGCGCGATACGTCTCGGCCGTCGCGCACACGTCGGCGCGCATTGCGGACACTCGGAAGACGACTCCCGGGCTGAGAGCTCTCGAGAAGGCCGCCGTCCGGGCCGGGGGAGGCTGCAATCACCGCTTCAGCCTCTCCGATGCGATCATGATCAAGGACAATCACCTCGCTGCACTCGGCGCGTTCGACGCGGCGACCACGACCGCTGCACTGCGCCGCCTGCGGGATCGCGCGGGCCACACGACCTCGATCATCGTCGAGATCGATCGGCTCGATCAGCTGGACGCGGTGCTCGCCGCCGCGCCCACCGGAGTACTGCTCGACAACTTCACCCGCTCTGAGCTGGAAGCCGCCGTGCAGCGGATCGGGGGTGCGGTCATCGCCGAGGCGAGCGGCGGGGTGACGCTCGACACCGTCGCGTCGATCGCGGAAACCGGCGTGGATGTGATCTCCGTCGGGCGACTGACGCACGGTGCGCTGGCGCTCGACCTGGGCCTCGATGCCGACTGAGCGCCGCCGATGAATCCGACGAACGAGCAGGCTCTGCGTCGCGAGGCGCAGCAAAGCGCCGCTCCGCACCAGGGCGGGCACCACGACGGATACCTCGATGCCGCCGCGACGGCGCCGATGCGGCCGGAAGCGCGTGCGGCGATGATCGCAGCGCTCGACGGCGGTGCGGCGAACGCGTCGAGCGTGCACCAGGCCGGTCATCGCGCGCGTGCCCTGATCGACGGGGCTCGAACGGAGATCGCTGCGGCCTTCGACGCGCTCCCCGCAGAGGTGGTCTTCACCGCGGGCGGCACCGAGGCCAATAATCTCGCGATCATCGGTCTCGCGGTCGCGAATCCTCGCGGGCGACACCTGGTCACCACGCCGATCGAGCATCCGTCAGTGCTCGAGAGCTGCCGGTATCTGGAGCGGGTGTTCGGCTTCACGATCGAGTTCGCGGAGGTCGACGCGACGGGCCGCGTGGAGCCCCGGTCCATCGCCGCACTCGTGCGCTCCGACACCGCGCTCGTCTCCGTCGGGCTGGCCAACGCCGAGGTCGGCACGGTGCAGGACCTGCCGGGCATCGCCGAGATCGCGCGCACGCGAGGTGCACTGATGCACACTGACGCGGTGCAAGCCGCGGCGGCCCTCCCGGTGCGGTTCTCGACCGCCCTCCGGGGCGACGACCCGACGAGGGTCTGGCCCGGTCCCGGTATCGACGCGATGACCATCGCGGGGCATAAGTTCGGCGGACCGCAGGGCACAGGTGCACTCCTGCTGCGTCCAGGTATCGCGGTCGAGCCGCTGATCCACGGCGGCGGACAGGAACGGGGCCGCCGAGCGGGCACCGAGAACGTCGCGGGCATCGCGGGGTTCGCTGCTGCAGTGGCCGCTGCGCGCTCCGATATCGGGGGCCGCGGAGTCGCCCTGATGCATTCGCGCGATGCCCTGATCGATCGGGTGCTCGCCGAGGTGCCGGGGTCGCTCCTCACAGGGCACCGAACCGAGCGCCTGCCCGGGCACGCCTCCTTCGCGATCTCCGGAGTGAGCGGGGAGTCCCTGCTGGTCGCACTCGACGCCGCCGGGTACGCGGTGTCATCGGGTTCGGCGTGCGCCGCGGGTTCGAGCGACCCCTCGCCGGTGCTGCTCGCCCTGGGGCTCTCCGCTGATCTCGCGCAGACGGGGATTCGTCTCACCCTTGCGAGCCCGCTCGCAGATGCTGCCATCGACCGCATCATCGCGGTGCTCCGCGCAGAGACCGACGCCGCGGCTCTGCGTCGGGGCGCGCGTCGACGGCAGCGCGGAATCGGGGAGCGAGCTGCTGAGACGTGAGCCGCTGCACCATGAGTGCGATCTCGTGCGAGGCATCGATTCGGAGCGCCGCCTGCACATGACGGCGTGCGACGGTCTGGCTGCCGTACAGCCACCAGAGCCATGCGCTCAAGGCGAAGACACCCGGGCGCAGCGATTCGGGTGTCTCTGCGATCACTGCGATCAGCCGATCGCAGACGGCGCGAAGACGCCCGTGCTCCGAGAACTCCGGGCAGACACCGGCCAGGATCCTGAAGACGGACCACCCGAGTGCGCCGGTCTCCGCCTCGTGGTCGACGGGCACGCCCGCGAACCTGCCGGCGGGCATCTCATGCGCGAGCTCGACCGGGAACTCGGGGCGCGTCAGCAGACCGAGTGCGATGACCAGCCACCGGTCCGAATGCTCGGTGCTTCGAATCAGGTGCGCGGTCGTCTCAGCGCTCAGGAGGCCGTCTTCCCGGAGCTCACGTGCAATCGACGCGGCATCGGCGATCCACGTGAAATAGCCGTCGGGTAGGCTCCCGGGCTCGGAGCGGCGCGGGGGGACCCGCTCCGAGCCCGGGAAATCGAACGGCGGATGCTGCTCGAGCGCGCGTTTCACAGCCGCGGCGCGAGCGGGAGCCGGCAGGGGAATCTCGCCGAGCTCGTCGAGATCGACCGGCGGATCGGCGTGGCGCAGGGCACCGCGCGATACGGGACTCTCCGCGATCTCACTGAGCGGTCTCGCGGCGCGCGGTGAACGGGGATCGAGGAGACTCGCCCACCCGTCTACCGCGACGACGCAGAGTTCTCGCACCTCGACGCCGTCCCTGCGCAATCGTCGTTCGAGGCGACGTGCGAGCCGGTGCCAGGGCGGTGCTCCATCTGCGGTGAACGACTCGCTGCTGGTGATGACGACCGCTGCAGCGATCGTGCGATGGTGCGCGGCGGCGAGGTCGCGCGCCAGCCCGCTGATGAAATCGAGGATCGCGATCGTCTCGCCGGGCTCCTCGTTCGCGGGGAGATCGATCCGCACAGCCGGGCCCGACCGAGAGCAGATGAATCCTACGACGAACAGGCTGTCGGTGGCGGTGAATCCCGTGACGTGGGGCAGAGCGGCGAGGAAATCCGCGGTGCCTCGGCAGCGGATGACAGGGCGGGAGTCGGGTATGTGTTCGGGCATGCCCCGATCCTGCGCTGTCGACGAGGGCGATATGCGGTTATGCACAGAACGCTGCGACGAGTGCGGGGCGGTCGCGCCGGGGCGGAGGTGTGAGCGGAGCTCCGCATACGCGCCGGCCCCGACGCGACCCGTCGGCCGCTACTCGACCAGCTTGCCCTCCACGGAGTCGTCGGCGGCAGCGCGAGCGAGATCTCGGAACGACGCCGGGGCCTCCGGGAGCGGTTCGAACACGGCGCCGCTCTCAGCAGTCCATACGAAATTGCCCCGCAGCGACGGATCCTGTTCCGTGTAGTCCGAGCGGTTGTGGCAGCCGCGCGTCTCACGCCGTTCGCGCGCGCACTCGATGGTCGCGCGTGCTGCGAGCATCGATCCGTAGAGATCGAAGGCGTGCGCGAGGTCGTCGAAGCCGGCGATGTCGGGGTGAGCGGTCACGCGCGCCACGCGCTCCTGCAGTGCATCGAGCTTGTCGAGCGCTGCGGTCAGCCCGGCCTCGCTGCGGACGACGCCGACGTGCTCGGTCATGATGTCCCGCAGTGCGCGCTGGAGGCGGCGAGGGCTCTCAGTGCTCTTCTCCGCGGCGCCGTCTCCCTCCAGCAGATGCCGCATCTCGGCGCGCGCCTCCGCGACTGCTGCTGGGTCGCGACGCACCTCGGTGCGGCCGGTCACGTACTCCGCCGCGTCGGTGCCGGTGATGCGCCCGTAGACGAGCAGCTCGATCAGCGAATTCCCGCCGAGACGGTTCGCGCCGTGAAGACCGCTCGATGCCTCGCCGATCGCGTAGAGGCCTTCGACACCCGTGCTGTGCGTATCGGGCGTGACCCACACTCCGCCCATGGAGTAGTGCGCGGTCGGCGCGATCTCGATCGGCTGCTCGGTGATGTCGAGCATCTGCAGGTCGATCAGCGTGCGATACACCCGGGGCAGCTTCGAGAGGATCTGCTCGCGCGGCAAGTGGGAGACGTCGAGGAAGACGCCGCCGTTGGTGGTGCCGCGACCCTCGGAGATCTCGGTGTAGCTCGCGAGAGCGACGCGGTCTCGGGTGGAGAGCTCCATGCGCTCGGGGTCGTAGCGCTCCATGAACCGCTCGCCGAGCGCGTTGCGCAGAATTCCGCCCTCACCGCGGGCGGCCTCGGAGACGAGGGTTCCGGCTGCGTCCGCGGGCTCCAGGATGCCCGACGGATGGAACTGCACGAGCTCCGCGTCGCGGATCTTGCCGCCCGCGAGCGCGGCCAGGCGGAAGGAATCGCCGGTGTTCTCGTCGCGGCGGGAGGAGGTATTGCGCCAGATGCGCGTGTGGCCGCCCGCCGCGAGGATCACAGCGTCGGCGTGGATGACCACGGGGCAGCCGTCGACGATGTCGAAGCCGTACGCGCCGAAGATGCGGCCGTCGGCGACGAGCAGGCGGGTGATGTACACGGTGTCGACGATCGAGACGCGCAGTTCGGCGGCGCGGCGCATGAGCGTGCGCTGGATCTCCAGGCCCGTGTAGTCGCCCGCATACGCGGTGCGGCGGTACTTGTGGGCGCCGAAGAAGCGCTGGCTGATCCGGCCGTCCGACTCGCGCGCGAACGGCATGCCCCAGCGCTCGAGGTCTTCGATGCCGCGCGCCGCGTTCCGCGTGACCGTCTCGACGATCGCCGGATCCGCGAGGAAGTAGGATTCCCGCAGCGTATCCGCCGCGTGCTGCTCCCAGCTGTCTTCGGGATCCATCGTGCCGAGTGCCGCGTTGATGCCGCCCGCGGCGAGCGTCGTGTGCGCGTCGTGCGCGCGTCGCTTGCCGACCGCGAGCACCTGCACTCCACGCTCTGCGAGTTCGATGGAGGCCCGGAGGCCGGCGCCACCGGTTCCGATGACGAGCACTGATGTGGAGAGGAGGCGTTCGGCACGGGAGGCTCCCGGGGAACTGGAAGTGGGAGACGAGCTGTTCATGCGCACCACGCTACGAGCGTTGCGACGATTACTCCAATGAATAGAGCTGATCATCAAGATGCGATTACGCTATGACCGTGAACCTCGAACAGCTCCGCGGTTTCGTGGAGATCGCCCGCCTCGGCCACTTCACCCGTGCCGCCGAGCGACTCCATCTGGCCCAGCCGTCGCTGAGCCGCCAGATCGCGGCGCTCGAGGCGGATCTGGGGGTCGACCTGCTGCATCGGGTGCGCGGCAACGTCGCCCTGACACCGGCGGGGGAGCGCCTCCTGCCCATCGCGCGTCGCATGCTCGCCGACGCCGACACCGCTCGGCACGAGATGACCGACCTCGCCGAGCTGCGAAGCGGGCGCATCCGTCTCGGAGCGACGCCGACGCTCTGCACGAGTCTGGTCGCCGACGTGCTCGCCGCATTCCGCGCGCGCTACCCGGGCATCGAGATCGAGATTCTCGAGCGGGGATCGCGCAGCCTCATCACCGCGCTCATGGAGGGCGGGCTCGATCTCGCTCTCATCGTCACCAGTGTGTCGTCGGGAGCAGCGCGCGCCGTGCTCGAGCGCGAGCAGATTCTGAGCGAGCGCCTCGTCGTCGTATCCGACCCGACGCAGCCCGACCCGTTCGGCCGCGATCGAGCGCTCCACGACGACGCGTCGCGCCCCGTCGAGCTCGAGGAGCTCGCCCGCGTTCCGCAGGTGCTGTTCCCGGAGAACTACGACCTGAGGGTGACCGTCGACGCCGCCTTCCGGGGGCGCGGCCTCACGCCGCTCGTCGCCGTAGCGGGAGCGGAGATGGATGCTGCGCTGAGCTTCGCCGGGCGAGGCATCGGCGTCGCCGTGGTGCCCGCGATGGTCGCGGCCGATCACCCGTGGCTGCGCACCGCGCCGCTCGCGGGCGCTTCACTCGCTCGAACGGTGAGCATCGCGCGCCGCGCCGACATGGCGCCGACGCGAGCCGGCGCTGCGCTGCAGTCGGTGATCCGCGAAATCGCGGATCGGGTCACCGCACCCGGGGCCGAACTCTCGAACCTCGTGACTCGCGTCGGAGAGTCGGCTGCGCTCAGGAGCGCTGCGCCTCCACCTGCGTGAGATCGGCCTCGAGCGCCACCCAGCCGAGCATGGCGCACTTGACCCGCATGACGAACTTGGAGACGCCCTGCAGAGCCACGGCGTCACCGAGCAGCTCTTCATCGGGTTCCCCTTCGCCCCTCGCCTGGATCATCTCTCGGAACGCGTCGATGCGCTCGCGCGCCTCGACGATCGACAGCGCGTCGTCGCGCACGAGCTGGGAGAGGATCGACGCGGAGGCCATCGAGATCGAACACCCCTGCCCGTCCCAAGCGATCTGCTGAATGCGGCCCGTCTCGGGATCGACGGCGATGGACAGGTCGATCTCATCGCCGCAGCTCGGATTGAACTCGTGGTGAGAGGCCGTCAGAGCGGCGTCGGTCGAATCGAGTTCGCCCTTGCCGATCGGTCGCTTCGAATGGTCGAGAATGACCTCCTGGTACAGCCCGTCGAGTGCGCTCATGCTCCGACCTCCGCTCCGAAATACCGCTGAGCGCCGCGGAGCGCGTCGACGAAGCGGTCGACTTCGTCCTCCGTCGTGGTCACGTGCACGCTCGCGCGAGTGCTCGACGTGATTCCGAGTGCGCGATGCAGCGGCTGCGCGCAGTGGTGGCCGACGCGCACCAGTACGCCCTGCTCGTCCAGATACTGCCCGACGTCGTGCGCGTGCACTCCCTCGACCGAGACCGCCGCAAGTGCCACCCGCTGAGACGTATCGGCCGGGCCGAGCAGGTGCAGGCCGGGCGTCTCGATGATGCCGGAGACGAGACGCTCCACGAGCTCGTGCTCCCGCGCCGCAGCACGATCCATGCCGACCGACTCCAGGAATGCGACTGCGGCGCCCATGCCGACCGCCTGCGAGACCGGCTGCGTGCCCGGTTCGAAGCGCTGCGGCGGCGGCATGAACTGCGACGAGTCCATCGTCACCCTGGTGATCGCGGAGCCGCCCGTGCGAGCCGGCGGCAGGGCGTCGAGCATCTCGGGTCGCCCGTAGAGCACGCCGATGCCGTTCGGGCCGAGCATCTTGTGGCCGGAGAATGCGGCGAAGTCGACGCCGAGCGCGGTGAAGTCCACCGGGAGATGGGGCACCGACTGGCAGGCGTCGAGCACGGTGACCGCGCCGACCGCGTGAGCGAGCTCGACGAGTTCGGCGACGGGTGCGATGTATCCGGTCACATTCGAGACATGGGCGAACGCGAAGACCCGCGTCCGGTCGTTCAGCGCCGCACGCGCATCGTCCAGCGACCAGGTGCCGTCCGGGCGCACCGGGATGTACCGCAGGCTCGCACCGGTCCGCTTCGCGAGGCGCTGCCAGGGAATGAGATTCGCGTGGTGCTCGGCCTCGGTGATCAGGATCTCGTCGCCCGCTTCGAGCCGGAAGCGCTCGCTGCCCGGCACCCCGAGCCCGGCATTCGCCTCTCCGATGCCCAGCGCGACGAGGTTCAGAGCGTCGGTGGCGTTCTCCGCCCAGACGATCTGCTCGGGAACCGCTGCTCCCACGAAGTTCGCGACCGCGATGCGCGCCCCTTCGAACGCCTCCGTTGCCGATCCGACGGCCCCGCTGGTGCCGCGGTGGACTGCGGCGTACGACGACTCGAGGAACGTCCGCTCCGCATCGAGCACCCTCCCGGGGCGCTGCGATGTCGCCGCGGCGTCGAGGTACGCGGGGGCGTGCTCCAGCGCGTCCTGCGCTGCGAAGTACGGGAACTCGGCGCGCAGCAGCGCGATATCTGCTGCGGTGAGCGCGGTGTTCAACGCGAGGTCTGGCATGTTCTCCATTCTTCCACCTCTTCAGGCGGCGGTACCGGCGTCCAGTGCAACGCGAGAGCGGGCCCCGCTATTCCGCGCGAGCGACCGTCTTGCGTTCCCGGGGAGGGCCCTCCTGCGCGCCCAGCGGCCAGTTGATCGCCCCGGCGACGAGCGCGAGCAGGGCAGCGCCGAGCGGCAGCACGAGTGCGGCGCGGGTTCCGAGTTCGGTCGCGATGACGCCGGTCAGCGCGGCGGCCGCCGACTGCCCGACCATCAGACCCGATCCGAGCATCGTCATAACGGTGGCCGAACGCCCGATGGGGCTGCGCGCCGCCCCGAACCCGTACAGCGTCACCAGCAGCGGCCCGACACCGATGCCCATGACCGCGAGGCTCAGCAGCATCGTCGGCACGTCCTGCGCCCACTGCAGCAGTGCGGTGCCCGCGACGATGCACAGCGCGAAGACCGGCCATCTCGCCCGCAGGGAGAAGCGCGGCGGCAGTGCGGCCACGCCGATGGCGAATATCGCGGATCCGACGCCCATGGCGCCGTAGAGCAATCCGGCGCTCTCCGGGTCGCCCCGATCCTGCATGAAGGAGGTGAGCGAGGTGAGCATCGATCCGAAGAACAGCCCGACGGTGACGATGCCGAACACGGTGACGAGGAGCGCGGGTCGCGCGAGTTCCGATGCCGGCGCGAGGGCCATCGCCCGCTCCTCCGCCGACTGCGCGGGCGCGCTCGTGCGGTGCAGCGCGAACGCGGAGACGAAGATCAGCGTCAGCACGGCCGCTCCCGCAATGGGAGCCCACGCGCCGAGCGTGGTGGCCAGAGCCCCGACGATCACCGGGCCGAACACGAAGATGACTTCGTCGGCGGCCGACTCGTACGCGAGCACGTTCGACAGCACTCGCGGTCGACGCTGCACGGGCAGATCGTGCGCGACGATCGTGACGAGTCTCGATCGCGACATCGGCGAGGTCTGGGGCACCGTCGCTCCGGCGAGGAACGACCCGACGAACAGCACCCACACCGGCAGCGGACTGAACGCGATCCACGCCAGAGCTCCCAGCAGCGCACTGTTCGCCACGGCTGCGACGAGGAGCGTGGGGCGCTGCCCGTACCGGTCGGCGGCGGCGCCGATGAGCGGCCCGAAGCAGGCGACGCCCAGCCCGACCATCGCCGAGTTCAGGCCTCCGAGCTCGACCGAACCGCGAGCGGAGACGACCAGCGTGAGCACGCCGATCACCATCATGGCGAACGGCAGGCGCGCGACGAGCGCGAGCGGGAAGTACAGTCTGCCCGTGCGCTCGAACAGCGTCGCCCCTCGGGGAGACGCCGGAGATGCCAGGTGCTCGCTCGTCTGATGCATAGCCGAGCAACTCTAGCAGGACGTCATGAGACGCTCCCCACCGCGGCGCCCTGCTGCGCCAGGAAGTCGGAGAAACCCTGAGCATCGTCGGGCGCACCGGCGTAGGGGACGCCGTCGACGACGGCGAACGGTGTGCTGGTGACCCTGAGCTCCGGATCCTGCGCCCCGGGAACCGGGTGATCGAACACCCAGCTGTTCAGCGACTGCGCGAAGGGCACGAAGCGCTCGGATTCGATGCAGGATCGCACCTCCTCGTTCGCGCCGCCCGATGCCTCGTCGACCGCGTCGATCAGAGCCTCGTTGTCGAGCCCGTTCGTCGTCTCGGAGGGTTGCACCGCAGGGTCGAAGAGGTGCCGGTGCACCTCCCAGGCAGCGTCGGGCTGGGCGTCGGCCACGCACGCCATCGCTCCGGAAGCGCGGGACGAGTAGGCGTCGGGGGAGACGCGGTCGAGGAACGCCAGCGGAATGATCTCCACCGTGGCCCGGCCGCTCGCAGCCAGGCGTTCGAGGGTCTCGCCGTTCGCCGTTTCGAACTCGGAGCAGTAGGGGCAGCGGTAGTCGACGTAGACGCGCACCGAATGCGCTGCCGAGCCGACCTCCGGAACCTCGGGAGCGCCGGAAGCCGGAACCTCGGAGCGCACCACTCCGTCCTGGTCGAAGACGATGCCGCCCGTCGCCATGTTCTCGGGCCAGACGATCTGCGCTTCCGCCCGCGGCTCATCTCCGACGGCCCCCGGGGCGCCCGGGCGAACGTGGTCGGCGACCGCTCCGGCGAGCGTCACGACCGAGAACACCCCGAGTGCGAGGGCTCCGAGGAGCGCGAGAACGCCCGCGACGAGCCCCGCGATCGCAGGCGCCCGGCGGCGGCGCGAGACCAGGCCGAGGATGCCGAGCACCACCGCGGCGATGCCGAGCAGAGCGCCGAGAATCGCCCCGTACCCGAAATAGAATGCCGAGACGACCACCGTCACGACCGCGCCCAATCCGAGAGCCATGGCCGCGGTCGAGACGGCGCCGCTCGCTCGCCGCCCCGGAACCGGCGACGTCGCGGCGAAGGGATGGGGCGGCGGGGACGCGGGCTGCTGCGGATCGGTCATCGCTCCATTCTGGCAGCACCCGTTTCTGCACCTACGATTGATGCATGATCCTTCTCGCGGCGACGCCGATCGGCAACCTCGGCGACGCCTCCGCCCGGTTGCGCAGCACGTTCGAGGAGGCGACCGTGATCGCCGCGGAGGACACGCGCCACACCGCGCAGCTGCTCAGGCTGCTCGATATCGCCAATCGACCCGAGCTCATCGCGCTGCACGATCACAACGAGCACGAGCGAGCGGCGGCGCTCGTCGAGCGCGCTGGGAGCGAGGACGTCGTGCTCGTGAGCGACGCCGGCATGCCGACCGTGTCCGACCCCGGGTTCCGGGTGGTGCAGCTGGCCGCGGAGCGGGGTGTCCCGGTCAGCGCGATTCCCGGCCCGAGCGCCGTCGTCACCGCGCTCGCGGTCTCAGGTCTTCCCACCGATCGCTTCGCCTTCGAAGGCTTCCTGCCTCGCAAACCGGGCGAGCGGTCTCGAGCGATGCGCGCCCTCGCATCCGAGCGGCGAACGCTGGTCTTCTTCGAAGCGCCGTCGCGGCTCGCGGCATCGCTCGGGGAACTCGCAGATGCGTTCGGAGACGATCGACCCGCGGCCGTGTGCCGCGAGCTCACGAAACTCCACGAGGAGGTGCGCCGCGGAGGGCTGCGCGATCTCGCGCGCTGGGCGGCCGACGGCGTGCGCGGCGAGATCGTCGTCGTCGTCGCGGGTGCGGTCGAAGCTACGGCGTCGCCTGAATCGGCCCTCGCCGAGGTGCAGGATCGGGTGCGCGCGGGGGAGCGTCTCAAGGATGCGACGCGCGCGGTCGCCGAAGCGACCGGCTTCTCCTCGCGAGAGCTCTACGCGGCCGCGCTCGCCGATCGCGAGTGACTTCACAGCCGTCGGGCAGGGCGATGCGCCATACTCGAAGGGCACTCATGGCCGCGCACCCGTTGTCCCTCCGTGTACTTCGCTGCACGCAGGGAACGGGGCGGCTCCTCGCGATTCGAAGGACTCCAATCACTGTGAAACTGACGCGCGCCATCGCCCCCGCTGCCCTCGTGGGCGCTCTGCTCATGGTCGGCTGCTCGAGCGGCGGTGGATCGGCGAGCGCCGACGCCGCCGGTGAGGAGTGCCTCGCCTCCGGGTCTGCGAGTTCCGGCGTCGAGGTCTCGGGCTCGGTCGGTGAGGACCTCGAACTCACGTCCGAGACCCCGGTACAGGCGGACAAGATTCAGCGGTCCGTGCTGCAGGAGGGTGAAGGGGACGTCGTCGAGGAGGGGCAGTCGGTGCTCACCTCGATGACGCTCTTCAACGGCGCCGATGGCTCGGCGCTCCAGCAGCTGCCCGCCAGCGCGATCCCGGTCGACAAGTCGGGTCTCGCCGAGTGGGCCTATGACGGGCTGCGATGCGCCACGGCCGGGGAGCAGATCGCGCTCGCCGCTCCGTACGCCGATGTGTTCGGCGAGACGCCGCCGGAGCAGACCGGCCTCGAGAACGTCACAGCCGACGACTCGCTCGTCATCGTCATGGAGTTCGGCGAGATCACCGACGCGTCTGATGCCGCGGCCGCTTCCGGCGAGCCCGGCACGCTCGAGGGCGACGAACTGCTGAAGAAGGCCGAGGGCAAGGCGGTCGAGGCCCCGGAGGGATTCCCGACGGTCGAGCTCGCTGAGGACGGCGAGCCCACCATCACCATCCCGGAGGGCCTCGAGGCTCCCGACGAGCTCGAGATCGCCACGCTGATCGAGGGCGACGGAGAAGAGGTGCAGCCGGGCGATCGCGTGTACGTGAACTACCGAGGCGTGATCTGGCGCACGGGCGAGGAGTTCGATTCGAGCTGGAGTCGCGGGGAGCCCACCGACTTCCTCACCACGCAGGTCATCGGCGGCTTCCAGCAGGCGCTCGAGGGGCAGAAGGTCGGCTCGCAGGTCATCTCCGTGGTGCCCGCCGAAGACGGCGGTTACGGCGCGGCGACGCTCGAGCAGCAGGGGCACCAGGGCGACGACGTGATGGTCTTCGTGCTCGACATCCTCGGCACGGTGCACGCCGACGCAGCCGCCGAGTAGCCTGGAGCGATGAAGCGCGTCATCGTCCTCGGCTCCACCGGCTCGATCGGGGAGCAGGCGCTCGACGTGATCCGCAAGCATCCGGCGAAGTACCAGGTGTCCGGTCTCGTTGCCGGAAGCAACGCTGACCGTGTGCGCGAGCAGGCCGACGAGTTCAACGTGGAGCACACCGCGCTCGGCGCCGAGGACGGCGTGCAGCTGATCCGCGACGTGCAGGCCGATCTCGTGCTGAACGGGATCACGGGCTCCGTCGGGCTCGGCCCCACTATCGCCGCACTCGAAGCCGGGCGCACGCTCGCGCTCGCGAACAAGGAGTCGCTCATCGTCGGCGGCGATCTCGTGACGGGTCTCGCGGCACCCGGGCAGATCGTCCCGGTGGACTCGGAGCACTCCGCGATCGCGCAGGCGCTGCGGTCGGGCCGCCGCGATGAAGTGCGGCGGCTGATCCTGACCGCGTCCGGCGGGCCGTTCCGAGGCCGCAGTCGCGAAGAACTGCGCGGCGCGACTCCCGCCGAGGCGATGGCGCACCCCACCTGGAACATGGGGCGCGTCGTCACGATCAACTCCGCCACGCTCGTGAACAAGGGGCTCGAGGTCATCGAAGCGCACCTGCTCTTCGGAGTCTCCTACGGCGACATCGAGGTCGTCGTCCACCCGCAGTCGGTGGTGCACTCGATGGTCGAGTTCATCGACGGTTCGACCATCGCGCAGGCCTCGCCGCCCGACATGCGCCTGCCGATCGCGCTCGGCCTCTCCTGGCCGGATCGCATGGGCAACGTCGGGGTTCCCCTCGACTGGCGCTCGGCGACCGCGTGGGAGTTCGAGCCGCTCGACTCGACGGCATTCCCGGCCGTCGACCTCGCCAAAGAGGTCGGGCGCGCACGCCTCACCTACCCGGCGGTGTACAACGCCGCGAACGAGGAGGCCGTCGACGCGTTCCACGCCGAGCGCATCGGGTTCCTCGACATCGTCGACATCGTGCGCCTGGTCGTGGAGGCGCACGAGACTCCCGCCGAGCTCACGCTCGACACCCTCGCCGAGGCCGAGCGCTGGGCCCGCGAACGGGCGCAGCAGGTGATCCGGGCGCACGAGCGATGATTCGCCCGCACCGAGGGCCGCTTCCCTGAAACTCCCCAGCGGTGCGGAGTAGCCTGAGCAAGTGACTGAGGTACTGCTCTACGTGCTCGGCATCCTGATCTTCGTGGTCGGTCTCGCCGTCTCCATCGGCCTGCACGAAATCGGGCACCTGCTCCCCGCGAAGCTCTTCAGGGTCAAAGTCACCCAGTACATGATCGGTTTCGGTCGCACGATCTGGTCGAGGCGCGAGGGCGAGACCGAGTACGGCGTGAAGCTGATTCCGCTCGGCGGCTACATCGCGATGTCCGGGATGTACCCGCCGGAGAAACCGGGCGACGCGGCACGACCGTCGACGACCGGATTCCTCAACTCGATGGTGCAGGAGGGCGCTTCGTTCGGCGCAGCCGATCCCGAGCCGAAGCGAGGCATGGCGGCGGTCGTGGAGGACGCTCGACTCGCGAGTGCGGAGTCGATCGAATCGGGCGAGGATCACCGCACCTTCTATCGACTTCCGCCGTGGAAGAAGATCGTCATCATGCTGGGCGGGCCGCTGATGAACCTCGTGCTGGCATTCGTGTTCTTCGCGATCGTGCTCGTCGGTTTCGGGATCCCTCAGAACAGCACGACCCTCGGTCAGGTCAACGAGTGCCTCGTCGCGGCGGACAGCGACGCGACCGCCTGCGGGGACGACGACCCGGCGGCTCCGGCGGCGGCGGCCGGCCTGCGACCCGGCGATCGCGTGATCTCGGTCGACGAGACGCGGATCACGAGTTGGAACCAGTTCCGCACCATCATCGGCGAGTCGCCGGGAGAATCGCTCACCGTCGAGATCGAACGCGGCGGGGCGCAGCAGACGGTGACGCTGCAACCCGTGGTGAACACGCGAACCGTCACCGACGCGGACGGCAACGCGGTCACGGCGGCCGACGGAACCGTCATGACCGAATCCGTCGGCATGATCGGCGCGGTTCCCGCGACCGAGAACGTGGCGCAGCCCATCACGGCGGTGCCGGCGTTCGTCGGCGAGAACGTGCAGCGCGTGGCAGGGATCGTGATCAGAATGCCCGAGCGCATGGTCGACGTGTGGAACGCGGCGTTCGGGAGTGAGGCGCGCGATCCGAACGGGCCGATCAGCGTCGTCGGCGTGGGCCGCATGGCGGGTGAGATCGTCAGCCTCGACGATGCACCCGTCGCCGCACGCGCGCAGACGATGATCGGCCTGCTCGGTTCGCTGAACGTGGCGCTGTTCGTCTTCAACCTCGTGCCGCTGCTCCCTCTCGACGGCGGTCACGTGGTCGGTGCGGTGTACGAATGGCTGAAGCGCGGCTTCGCGAAACTGCGGCGCAAGCCCGACCCCGGCCCGATCGACACGGCGAAGATGGTGCCGGTGACGATGGCGGTCGCCATCGTGCTCGGGGCGATGACGGTGCTGCTCGTGTATGCGGACCTGGTGAAGCCCGTCTCGCTGTTCGGGTAGTCGCCCGGCCCGCCGTCGCTCGCGCGGACGCGCGTTCGCCTCTCGCACGCAGGCAGCGCGAGTAGACTCGGCCCGTGCCAGCGATCAACTTGGGAATGCCGCAGACCGTCGAAGTGCTCGCGCCGCGGCGCAGGTCACGTGAGATCAAGGTGGGGTCGGTGACCGTCGGCGGCAACGCGCCCGTCTCCGTCCAATCCATGACCACGACGCCGACCACCGACATCAATGCGACGCTGCAGCAGATCGCCGAGCTGACGGCGTCGGGGTGCGATATCGTCCGCGTCGCGTGCCCGAGCCGGGACGATGCCGAAGCGCTGCCGATCATCGCGAAGAAGAGCCAGATCCCGGTCATCGCCGACATCCACTTCCAGCCGTACTACGTCTATGCGGCGATCGACGCCGGTTGCGCCGCGGTGCGGGTGAATCCCGGCAACATCCGCAAGTTCGACGACCAGGTCGGCGAGATCGCGCGGCGTGCGAAGGCCGCCGGGGTGTCCCTTCGCATCGGCGTCAACGCCGGATCCCTCGATCCTCGTCTGCTCGAGAAATACGGGAAGGCGACTCCCGAGGCCCTCGTCGAGAGCGCGGTCTGGGAGGCATCCCTCTTCGAGGAGCACGACTTCCACGATTTCAAGATCTCCGTCAAGCACAACGATCCGATCGTGATGGTGAAGGCCTATCGCCAGCTCGCAGAGCGGGGGGACTGGCCCTTGCATCTCGGTGTGACCGAGGCGGGCCCGGCGTTCCAAGGAACGATCAAGAGCGCCACCGCGTTCGGCATCCTGCTCTCCGAGGGGATCGGCGACACCATCCGCGTCTCGCTGTCGGCGCCGCCCGTGGAAGAGGTGAAGGTGGGCCTGCAGATTCTGCAGTCGTTGAACCTGCGAGAGCGCAAGCTCGAGATCGTCTCGTGCCCCTCGTGCGGGCGCGCCCAGGTCGACGTCTACACCCTTGCGGAGGAGGTCACGCAGGGGCTCGAGGGCATGAGCGTCCCGCTGCGCGTCGCCGTCATGGGGTGCGTGGTGAACGGCCCCGGTGAGGCGCGCGAGGCCGACCTCGGCGTCGCCTCGGGCAACGGCAAGGGCCAGATCTTCGTCAAGGGAGAGGTCATCAAGACCGTGCCCGAGAGCGAGATCGTCGCGACGCTGATCGCGGAGGCGAACCGGCTCGCCTCTGAGCTTCCGGCGTCCACGGGAACGGGCACGCCGGAGGTCATCACAGCGTGACCGTCATGCCGCGCTGGCGTCGGCGCGATCGTCGGCGTCTCCGGTGACGGGAACGAGCTCGACGCTTCCGCTCGCGACATCCGCCGCCACGACGCGTACGTTCACGCGCGTGCCGGCGGTGCAGCCCGCGGCCGCGACCTGCGCGGTGACCGCGGGGTCGTCGAGCTGCACTCGCGCGCGGTCGCCTCGGACCTCGACGACGATCGCGGGGAGCACGTCTCCCACTCGATCACGCAGCAACGCGGCCTCGACCCGATCGAGCGCCTGCGATCCCAGCTGGCCCGCCCGCTGGTTCGACGCGCGCATGAGCCCCGGCAGCTCCCCCAGGGATGCCCGCGCCCACTCCGGAACCGACTCGCCCGCGCAGATCGCAGCGCAGATCACGAGCCCCCACCGGTCGACGAGTCGACGCAGCGGAGCGGTGACGTGCGCATACGGCGCCGCGATCGCAGCCTGCGTCGTCTGCTGCGGAACGGTGCCGTCGAACGGCGTGTAGTCGGCGCCCCTGAACAGCGCCGCCGCTGCTTGCAGCACGCCCGGCGTCGTGGGGGACGCGTGATCGAGTCGCTCCAGGTACTCCCCGTAGCTCAGCTCCGTCGGCCAGGGGTGTCCGAGCGACGCCACGCGTGCGCGGAATGCGGATAGGGCGGCTTCATCGGGCGCGGGCATCGTGCGCAGGATTCCGATGCGGGCGTCGAGCATCATCCGGCCCGCAGCCATTCCCGTGAGCAGGGAGAGCTGCGCGTTCCACTCCTCGACGGGGAGCGCGAAGCTCCGTACGATGCGGTACCCGTCGGGCTCGCGCACGATCTCCTCGTCGGGCATGTTCAAGCTCGCACCCCCGCGCAGGCGCTCCTGCTCGGCGCGAAGCACGCCGACTGCGCGCAGAAGCTCCAGGAGCTCGTCCCCGGTTCCGGCGTCGACGGCGGCCTGCGCCGAAGGGTAATCGAGTTGCGCCCGTGAGCGCACATGGGCGCGTTCAACGCGCGCGGCCGTAGCGTCGCCCGCCGCATCGAGTGCGATCGTCCACACGTACGCGACCCGATCGGCACCTGCGAGCAGCGACGCTCGCCCCTCGCTCAACTCCGCAGGGTGGAGCGGAATGCGGCCGTCGGGCAGATACAGGGTCTGGCCGCGCCGCCGCGCCTCGTGATCGAGTGCGCCGCCGGGGCGCACGAAGCCGGGAAGATCGGCGATCGCGTACCGCACGAGGAACCCGTCTCCCGCGCGCTCGATGTGGAATGCCTGATCGAGATCCTTCGATCCGGGAGGGTCGAGCGTCACGAACGGGATGTGCCGCAGATCGAGACAGGGGCTCTCGGTCTCCGCACTCCTCGCCTCGGCGAGGGCGTCTGGAGAGAACTCCGAAGGAGCGTCGGCTCCCACTCGGAGCTCGGCGAGCGCTGCCGCGAGCTGACCGTGGGCGGTCTGAGGGGAGAGGTGGGCGCGCCGGTTCGGCATGCCGCCAGCCTAGTGCTCGCCGCTCGTAGACTGAGAGCGTGACGACCGCGAAGCAGCAACATTCAGAGGATACGCAGGCCGATGAGGTGCGCGAGCGCCTCGAAGCGCTGATTTCGGAAGCCGGCATCACGAGCCAGCGCAGCCTGATCCGGCGGATCGTCGAGACCGGGATCGGGCTCGGGCAGGACGGAGCGACGCGCCTCGATCTCAAGATCACGGCGACCGCGGTCGAGGAGATGCGCGCTGCGTTTCGGCTCTTCGCGCCGTTCGCGGGCGTGCCCAAGGTCACGATGTTCGGTTCGGCGCGCACCCAGTCCCATGATCCGCTGTGGGTCGGGGCTGAAGCGGCCGCGCGAGGCCTCGCAGAGCAGGGCTGGATGGTGGTGACCGGGGCCGGGCCGGGGATCATGGAAGCCGCAGCGGCCGGTGCGGGCCCCGAACGGTCGCTGGGAGTGTCGATCCGCCTGCCGTTCGAGGAGGTGCCGCTCGACGTCGCCGCCGATGACGGGCATCGCATCGGGATGAAGTACTTCTTCACGCGCAAACTCATGCTCGTGAAGGAATCGCGCGGCTTCATCTGCCTCCCCGGCGGCTTCGGCACGATGGACGAGACGTTCGAGCTGCTGACGCTGCAGCAGACCGGCAAGATGGAACCGATGCCCATCGTGCTGCTCGATCGCGACGGCGGGACGTACTGGGCGAGCTTCGCTCGGTTCGTCACGGAAGAACTCGCCGGCGCCGGGCTCATCGCGGTGGACGACCTGGATCGCGTGCTCGTCACCGATTCGCCGGAGGCTGCGATCGCCGAGGTCACGGGGTTCTGGCGCAATTACGACTCACTGCGGTGGCAGGGGGATCAGCTGGTGCTGCGCCTGCGTGCTGAACCCGGTGATGACGAGCTGGCGGATCTGAACGAGCGCTTCGCGGGGCTGTGCGAGGTCGGAGAGATCGCCCGAACCGCGCCGCTCCCTTCCGAGGTCGCCGACCACGACGCACTCGACCTGCCGCGGATCGTGCTCACGCCCCGGCGTCGCGCCGTGGGCGATCTCCACCGTCTGATTCGTTCCCTGAACGAGCTCGAGAGCGCCCCGAGCTGACGACCGCGACCACCGCGGCCCGCGGCTGAGGCGTTCCGTCGATCAGCCGGCGACGTACGCCGCGAGGTGTTCGCCGGTGAGCGTGGCGCCCGTTGCGACGAGATCGGCCGGCGTTCCCTCGAACACGACGGTGCCGCCCTGCTGCCCGGCGCCCGGGCCGAGGTCGATGATCCAGTCGGCATGCGCCATCACCGCCTGATGGTGCTCGATCACGATCACGCTCTTGCCGGAATCGACGAGGCGATCGAGCAGGGCGAGCAGCTGTTCGACGTCGGCGAGATGCAGGCCGGTGGTGGGCTCGTCGAGCACGTACACATCGGCGTCTTCGAGCATGTGGATGGCGAGCTTGAGCCGCTGACGCTCCCCTCCGGAGAGTGTGGAGAGCGGTTGACCGAGCTTGATGTAGCCGATGCCGACGTCCACGAGACGATCCAGGATCTTCGCAGCCTTCGCGATCTTCGTTTCGGGAGCGGAGAAGAACTCCTGCGCCTGCGCGATCGAGAGATCGAGCACCTCGGCGATGCTCTTGCCGCCGAAGGTGTACTCGAGCACGGCCGGCGCGAAGCGCTTGCCCTCGCACACGTCGCACACGCTCTCCATGGTTGCCATCATGCCGAGGTCGGTGTAGATGATGCCCGCACCCTTGCACTCGGGGCAGGCCCCCTCGGAGTTGGCGCTGAACAGCGCCGGCTTCACGCCGTTGGCCTTCGCGAACGCAGTGCGCACCGGATCGAGCAGACCCGTGTACGTCGCGGGGTTCGAGCGGCGCGACCCCTTGATCGCTCCCTGGTCGACGGCGACGACGTCATCGCGGTTCGCGACGTAGTTGCCGATGAGCGTGCTCTTGCCCGAGCCGGCGACGCCGGTCACCGCGCACAGCACGCCGAGGGGCACGTCGACGTCGATGCTCCGCAGGTTGTGGCGATCCGCCCCCCGAATCTCGAGCGCCCCGCGACCAGAGCGCACTGAGGTCTTGAGGCGCGCCCGGTCGTCGAGATGCGTGCCGGTGAGCGTCTGAGATGCGCGCAGCGCATCGACTGCTCCTTCGAAGCAGATCTCGCCGCCCTCGGTGCCGGCGCGGGGGCCGAGGTCGACGACGTGGTCCGCGATCGCGATCATCTCGGGCTTGTGCTCGACGACGAGCACGGTGTTGCCCTTGTCGCGCAGCTTGAGCAGCAGCTGGTTCATCCGCTGGATGTCGTGCGGGTGCAGGCCGATCGAAGGCTCATCGAAGACGTAGGTCGCATCGGTGATGGGGGAGCCGAGATGACGGATCATCTTCGTTCGCTGCGATTCGCCGCCCGAGAGCGTGCCGGTCGGGCGGTCGAGACTCAGGTAGCCGAGACCGATCCGCACGAACGAGTCGAGAGTGTCGACGAGCTTCTCGACGAGGGGTGCGATGCCGGCGTCGTCGATGCCTCGCACCCACTCCGCGAGGTCGGTGATCTGCATCGCGCAGACATCGGCGATGGACTTGCCCGAGATCTTCGACGAGCGCGCGGTCTGGTTGAGTCGCGTGCCCGCGCACTCGGGGCAGACGCGGAACACGATCGCGCGATCCACGAAGGCTCGAATGTGGGTCTGCATGGCCTCGCGATCCTTCGCGAGCATGGACTTCTGGATGCGGGGGATCAGCCCCTCGTAGGTGACGTTGACGCCGTCGGCCTTGACCTTGCGCGGCTCCTCGTGAAGCAGCAGGTGCATCTGCTCCTCGGTGAAGTCGCGGATCGGCGTCTCCATCGGCAGCAGCGCCGCGAAGATGCGCCCGTACCAGCCGTCCATGCTGAAACCGGGCACCTTGAGCGACCCCTCCGCGAGCGTCTTCTCAGCGTCGTAGAGCTCGTCGAGAGCGAAATCGCTGACGGAGCCGCGGCCCTCGCAGGTCGGGCACATGCCGCCGAGGATCTCGAAGCTGCGACGCTCCTTCACCTGCTTGCCGCCCTTCTCCATCGTGACGGCTCCCGCCCCGCTGATCGATGCGACGTTGAACGAGAAGGCGTTGGGCGAGCCGATGCGCGGGCTGCCCAGGCGGGAGAAGACGATGCGGAGCATCGCGTTCACGTCGGTGGCCGTACCCACGGTGGAGCGCGGGTTCGCTCCCATGCGCTCCTGGTCGACGATGATCGCGGTGGTGAGCCCCTCGAGCACGTCGACGTCGGGCCGGCTCTGCGACGGCATGAACCCCTGCACGAACGCGCTGTAGGTCTCATTGATCAGCCGCTGCGATTCCGCGGCGATCGTGCCGAAGACGAGTGAGCTCTTGCCCGACCCGGAGACCCCGGTGAACACGGTGAGGCGGCGCTTCGGAAGATCGACGCTGACGTTCTTGAGGTTGTGCTCGCGCGCACCCTGCACGCGGATGCGGTCGTGCGAATCTGCGATGTGCGTGGTGGCCATGGAGTCAGAGTAGTGCGAGCCGCCGACGTTGATACTGGTAACTGCCTCGTCCGGGTTTGACACAGCCTCCGACTGGCTTCGTGCCTTGAAAATGATCCGTCGACCCGGGCGAGGTGTTACGGGGCCCGACCAGGCGGACATGACCTTATAGGAGCCTGGTCTAGAGGCCTCTTCAACGTCCTGTCTGCCCGCCCGGCCGGTTGCCTCCCAACTGGAATCGGAAAAGGCAGAACCATCATGACAAATATCGTTGAAGCCTGCGAGATCTATGCCGGGGTGGATACCCACGCTGACACGCACCACGCGGCCGTCATTGATCAGAACGGCAAGCATCTCGCAGACGCGCAGTTCCCCACCACGCCCGCAGGCTACGCAGCGCTCACCGCGTTCATCCTCATATACGGCAACCTCGTGCGCGTCGGGATCGAAGGGACTGGCTCGTACGGGGCCGGCCTCGCCCGCCACCTCACCGCTCTCGGGCATCAGATCATCGAAGTGATCCGCCCAAACCGGCAACTCCGCCGCATGAACGGGAAGTCCGATCCCGTTGATGCGTACGCTGCTGCGAAAACTGCACTCACCGAGACGAAACAGCCGACCCCAAAGTCCGGCGACGGCAATGTCGAACAGATCCGCTACCTGTTCACGACCCGACGTTCAGCGATCAAAGCGCGTACTGCTGCGCAAGTGCAACTCAAATCACTCCTCGTAACCGCGCCCACGCTTCTACGCGAACGATTTCGTGATGTCACTGATGCGGCGCTCATCACGGGGCTCGCAGACTTCGACATTCGCCCATACCCTGAGCATCAGGGCATCGTGATCGCACTCCGCGCGCTTGCGCGCCGGCACCGCTATCTGACAGCTGAGATACACGCCCTCGATCAAGAACTTGAGCCCCTCACCGAGTACACCAACCCGGCATTACGTGCGGCTTCTGGTGTAGGGCCGGTCACTGCCGCGCAGCTCCTGATCACCGCGGGAGACAACTCTGACCGGCTCCGCTCAGAAGCCGCGTTCGCGGCGCTCTGCGGGGCCAGCCCAATCCCGGCATCCTCGGGTAAAACGAACCGGCATCGGCTCAACCGAGGTGGCGACCGGCACGCGAATTCCGCGCTCCACCGAATCGCGCTCGTACGTATGAGCAACGAGCCACGCACGAAAGCGTATGTGGCGAAGAAACGCGCTGAAGGCAAGAGCAGCAAAGAGATCATTCGGTGTTTGAAGCGCGCGATTGCGCGCGAAGTCTTCACGCTCCTCACGAAGGACGTGGACGTACCTCGCGTGGACGACCTCCGGCCATTCAGGCAAGCGCTGGGAATCACCCTGCAGCAAGTCGCGGCACACTTCAATGTGTGGATCACCAAGATCTCACGAATCGAGCGTGGCCTCACACGTGACGATGACCTTGCGCAGGCATACCGGGAATGGCTCGAAACAAGCGCCCCTTCGAGTTGACAACAATAGGAGCATCATTCACGGACGCACCCCGGAAGACCGAGAACGCGGAACCCGCGCATCGGAATCGGGGCAGAACCACGCGACCCGTAACGCAAAACCCCCGCCTCACGGGGCGGGGGACTTGTGGCTGGGATACCAGGACTCGAACCTAGAATGACGGTACCAGAAACCGTAGTGTTGCCAATTACACCATATCCCAAAGCGGAATTCCGCGGCTCCGAGGAGCGCGGCACCGAGAGATAACTCTACCCCGGATCGGCCGCGAACTCAAAACGAGGCGGCGCCGCGTGCAACCCGCGCGCGGCGCCGCCTCGATTCGGCCGAGTACCGGTGCATTACCTCTCGAGCGCCGGCGCGTGCAGGGCGAGCAACTCCTCGTAGGTCTCGCGTCGGGCGACCAGCCGCGCCTCGCCGTCGCGCACGAAGACGATCGCGGGCTTCAGCGCGCCGTTGTAGTTGTTCGCCAGGGTGTAACCGTACGCGCCGGTCGTCGCGACGACCGCGAGGTCGCCAACTCGGGCCGCGGGCAGAGGCGCCCGGTCGACGAGTAGATCGCCCGATTCGCACTGGCGGCCGACGAGCTGGGAGGTCTCCGTCCACGGGTCGAGCGCACGGTTGCCGAGCAGGGCCTCGAATCGCTGACCGGTGAGGGCGGCGTCCATCTGGTCTGCGAGACCGCCGTCGACGGCCACGAACGTGCGACCGGTGCGCTTCACCGTGGTGACGCGGTAGAGCGTGACCCCGGCCCGAGCCACGATCGCCCGCCCGGGTTCGATCATGATGCGCGCCCCGGCGGGCAGGTGCTCGCGCGCAGCCGCCACGATCGTGTCAAGGTAGTCGTCGACCGACGGCGCGACGTCGTCGTACGTGTACTTCACGCCGAGCCCGCCGCCGACGTCGTAGACGTCGAACTCGCCCGCGGTCGAGATCTTCGCGACCGCTTCACCGAACTGCTCGACGTCGAGAATCTGCGATCCGATGTGGAGGTGCACCCCCTCGAATTCGAGCAGCGGATGGGCGCGCATGCGTTCGATCGCCGCAAGCGCCTGATCCATGGGGAGCCCGAACTTCGAGTCGCTCCCGCCCGTCGCCTGCGACGCGTGCGTTTTGGCCTCGACCCCCGCGATCACCCGCAGCAGCAGCTTCTGCGGCGTCGTGAGCAGACGCTCCAGGCGATCGAGCTCATCGACGTTGTCGACGATGATCGTGTCGACGCCGGCCTCGATCGCCATGCGCAGCTCGGCGTCGGTCTTGGCGTTCCCGTGAAAGTGCAGCTTCGAGGGCGACACCCCCGCGGCGAGCGCGAGCCGCAGCTCGCCACCACCGGCGATGTCGACCGACAGCCCCTCCTCCGCCGCGATCTGGTACATGCCGACGGCGGGGAACGACTTCGAGGCGAACAGCACCTCGGACGCGGGCCAGCGGGCACTGAGTCCGTCGATGAAGCGGCGGATCTGCCGTCGCAGCCCCGCCTCGTCGTACACGTAGAGCGGCGTGCCGTACCGCTCGGCGAGCTCGGTCACCGGGACGCCGCCGAGGTGGAGCACGCCGGATTCGTCGACGGCCGATTCCTCGGGAAGGATCGACCACAGCTCCCCGAGCCGGTTGCCCTCGGGCTGGGGCTGCGTGAGATCGGGGGTTGAGACAGATGATGCAGACAACGGGTACTCCAAAATTCTGGTCCTGAATGGACCGGCAGGGGCGCGCACGCGCCCGCTTACGGGTGGGGTTCGGCGATGCGCTGAACGCGCTACACGTACCCCGTCCAGGCCTGCAGCCGGCCGACCGGAGGGGACGACGCATGACCGCGCTTCGCGACTCGCATCCGTTCCTCCTGCATACTCTCAATCCTGGTGGGCGCCCGGCGCCCGGTCAACTGCCCGCGCCCGTCAGCGCAACTCCGCGGAATCGATCACTCGAACCCCATCGTCGTGCAGCAGCAATTGCGCGCGGAGCGGAGGCACTCGCACGCCGGCTCCGGCGTCAACGCCACCACCAGCACCGGACACCTCGGCGAGCCCGCGCGCCCACCGCAGATCGGCGGGGTCGAGTGCGGCACTCCCCCGCCGCTCCCACATGAACATGAACTCCTGTGCGCCGACGAGATCGCAGGCCATGCGCGCTCGTTCCACCATGACGCGCACGAACGGGACGCGCCCGAGGTCTTCGGTGTCGAACATCTCGTCGGGTTCGAGCGGATGGTCGTCCATGGGCATGATCGGGTCGGAGAGCCGCAGCTGCTGGTCGAGGAACAGCAGCCACACCTGCCGCAGCTCGGCGTGCCCGAAGAGGCGACCGAGCTGATCGGCGAGCACGTCATCGGTGTCGAGTCGGCGGTAGCGGTCGATGTCGGCGGCGGGCATGAGGTCGAGTTCGAGATCGGGTTCGAGTGGTGTCATGCGCCTCAGCATGCGCGGAACCGCGCCTGGGCCGGAGGACAGATCCGCGATCTGTGCATAACCCTCCGACCCGAGAAGCGCGGGCCTGCGGTGAGCGGCTATCAGCGCGACGCTTCGCGATCCTCGATCTCGTCGCGTTCGGCCTCATCGAAGTCGCGCCCGTCATACAGCTCACCCTCCGACGACCCGACGCGATACCGCCCCGGGCCCACGAGCACGATCATGCCCGTGTCGATGCGATGACCGAGCACCGAGTTCTTACGGCCGGTGAAGTAATACCAGACCAGCACGAGCGCGGTCCAAGCGGCGAACACGATGATCGTGATGGGGCGCAGGTCCTTGATGATCCAGAGGCAGCCGATGATCGACAGGATCGGGATCACGGGATAGAGCGGCACCTTGAACTTCCGCTCCAGATCGGGCTCGCGGTGGCGCAGCACCATGACCGCCACCGACACGACGGTGAACGCGGCGAGCGTGCCGATCGACGTCATCTCCGCCAGGAAGTTGATGGGCAGCACGCCCGCGAGGATCGCGACGATGATCGACACGATGATGGTGTTGGCGATCGGCGTGCCGGTGCGGGGGTTCACGCGGCTGAAGATCTTCGGGGCCATGCCGTCGCGCGACATGGTGAAGAGGATGCGCGTCTGCCCGTAGAGCACGACCAGCGTCACGCTGAAGATCGAGATCACAGCACCCGCGGCGACGATGGTGCCCGGCCAGGACGCGCCCACGATGTTCTCGAGGATCGCGGAGAGGCCGGCGCTCTGGCCTTCGAACTTCTCCGGCTCCTGCGCTCCGAGACCGGCCACGGCGACGAGCACGTACACGGTGGTCACGACGACCAGGGCGCCCATCAGCGCGATCGGCAGGTTGCGGCGCGGGTTCTTCGCCTCATCGCCTGCGGTGGCGACGGCGTCGAGCCCCACGAACGAGAAGAAGATGATGCCGGCTCCGGTCATGATGCCGCCGAGACCGAAGGGGGCGAAGTTCGCGAAGTGGTCGATGTTCCAGCCGGTGATGCCGACGGCGACGAAGAAGAGCAGCACGGCGATCTTGATGATGACCATCACGGTGTTCGTCACGACGGAGTGCGAGGTGCCGCGAATCAGCAGCAAGCAGCAGAGAGCGATGAGGATCACCGCGGGCAGGTTGATGATGCCGCCCTCTTCGGGCGCGTACAGCAGCTCGGGCGGGAACTGGAATCCGAACAGGTTGTTCACGAGCTGGTTCACGTACTGCGACCATCCCACCGCGACTGCGGCGGTGGAGACCCCGTACTCGAGCAGCAGACAGGCGGCGACGCCCATCGCGGGAAGCTCGCCGAGGGTGCTGTAGGCGTAGGAGTACGAGGATCCGGAGACCGGCACCGAGCTCGCCAGCTCGGCGTAGCACAGCACGGAGAGGCCCGCGACGAGCCCGGCGATGATGAACGACCAGATGACCGCGGGGCCTGCGATCGGCACCGCCTCGGAGAGGATGAAGAAGATGCCGGTGCCGATGGTTCCCCCGACGCCGATCATCATGAGCGGGAAGAGCCCGATGCTGCGCTTGAGCTGACTGCCGCGTTCACCCCCGTCGCGCGGAACGGGCTGTACTCGGAAGAGCTGCTGCCGCAGAGAGCTTGCCATACGTGTCTTCTCCAGACTTCGTTGTCGCTGGGCCCGAAGGCCCGGTCATTCGTCCCTCGGCGCTCGCGCGACGAGGGTTCCTGGTCTTCCAGGAGATGCTCGGATCTCGAGCAATCCGCGGCGGTGGGCCGCGAAGTCGAAGCGGCGCCGTCGCAGGCGCCGCAGGGTCAACCTCCGGCCAGCACGCGGAAGCGGTCGACTCCCGGGTCGATCGCGCCGCGCACGTAGCCGGTCGGAGAGGCCGCGACCGCCTGCAAGAAGGCTACCGCTTCTTCGGTGATCTCCTCGCCGGGCATGACGTTCGGAATGCCGGGCGGGTACGCCGCGAGCGTATCGGCGGAGACGCGGCCGATCGCGTCCTCGGCACCGACCACCTCGGTCGCACCGAAGAACCCGTCGCGCGGGCTGACGCGGTACGCGCCGGGTGCGGGCAGGCTCGGGAAATCGTGCGCGTCGCCCGTGATGCGCCGCTCGTGCTCGGCGTCCGCCGACTCGACGCTCTCGACGAGCGCCGCGTACACGGCGTCGAAATCGAACGTCTTGCCCGCGCCGATCACGGCGACGATCGTCGTCGCCGTCGACATCTCGAAGTACATGTCGTGGTGCTCGATCAGGTGCTGGCGCAGCCAGTGCCCGCCGACGCCGGCGCCGCTCACATCGATGGGCACGCGCAGCAGGTCGGTGTCGACGACGTCCTCGAAGCTATGGAACGTGTCGCTCACGACCGCGAAGCGGGGATCCTCGCGCAGGATCTCGCGGAAGCGTCGCGCTCCCGCGACGGAGCGCCCGATGGCCTCCTCGCCGGTCGCGAGTGCGTGTCGGGCGATGTCGAGGGAGCCGCGCAGGAGCGCGCTCGTGGAGGTCGACGCGGTCATGCTGAAGGCGCGCTCGATGAGCGGCTCGAGGCGATCCGCGAACGGGCCGTCTCCCAGGTGCAGCATGGCCGATTGGGTCAGCGACCCCGCGAGTTTGTGGGTGCTCGAGATGACGACATCGGCGCCGAGGCGCGCGGGCGACTCGGGCAGTTCGGGGTGGAAGCCGAAGTGCGGCCCCCAGGCGCCGTCGACGATGAGCGGTGCGCCGTGCGCGCGCGCGACCCGTGCGAGGCCCTGCACGTCGGCGACCGATCCGAAGTAGCTCGGCGAGATGATGTAGACGGCGTGCACCGGATTGCCCGCGCGCTCGGCCTCGGCGAGCGCAAATTCGAGCGCGGCCGGAGACACGCCGTGGGCCATTCCGTGCTCGGCGTCGACGCTGGGCGTCACGTAGCTGGGGGTGATCCCGGCGAGCAGGATGCCGTCGCTGAAGCTCGAGTGCGCGCTCCGCTGAGCGAGGATGCGGTCGCCCAGGCCGCGTGCAGCGAGGGCGATCGTGCGGTTTGCCTGAGAGGCGCCGTTCGTCAGGAACCAGGTGCGCTTCGCACCCCAGGCATCGGCCGCGAGCTCGAGTGCACGGTCGAGCGGCGTCCGCTCCTGCCCGCGCGCGAGCAGGTCGACTCCGTCCATCAGCATCGGGATGTCGAGGCGCAGCGCGCGCTCGCCGAGGAAGCCGGCGAGACGACTGCTGAGATCCTGCTCCGTGCCACCGTGACCGGGCACCATGAGCTGCACCGAACCTCGATCGGCGTACGCTTCGAGCGCGTCGGCGTAGGGCGCCGTGCTGTGGTCGAGACGCAAGCGCGGAGCGGTCGGAGCGGAGGTGTGCAGCATGAGTGCCATCATGCTCCGCCGGGAGTGCGCCGGGAACCCCCGACTCTCCTGTGAAGCCACATATCATGTATGTGGCGCGTCCCGGCCCGAGCCACCGCGCGCTACAGAGCTTTGATGACGGGAGAGCACCGACGATGATCGATCTGCGACAGCTCCTGGCCTTGCGCGCGGTGCATCGCGAAGGGTCCGTCACCCGCGCGGGCCGCGCGCTCGGGTGGAGTCAGCCCACGGTCGATTACCACCTGCGCAACCTCGAACGGCTCATCGGCTCGCCGGTGCTCGAACGCTCCACTCGCGGCTCGACGCCGACTCCGGTGGGAGTGCTGGTGCTCGATCGGGGCGAGGAGATCCTCACCCTCACCGATCGCGCTCTCCGCGATGCTCGCGACCTCGCGCAGATGGGACGCGCGCGACTGAAGTTCGGCACCTTCCCGACCGCCGCGGCCAAGCTGCTCCCCTCGATCGTGTCGCAGGTGGCGGATCTCGGCATCGAGATCGACGCGGTACTCGAAGAGGTCGGGCCGCTCGTCGCGCACGTCAACGATCGAACGCTCGATGCGGCCCTCCTGTACTCGGTGCCCGGCTACGAGGTGCCGTTGCGACCCGACGTCGTGACGACGGAGGTGCTGCGCGATCCGCTGCTGCTCGCACTCCCCGAGGATCACCCGCTCGCCGACCGCTCCTCCATCGACCGCGAGTCGCTCATGTCGCTGCACGGTGAGCGCTGGCTGCTCGGCACGAGTCGCCACGACCCCATGGACTCGGTGCTCCTCGACGCCTTCGCCGCGTCGGGCCACCGGCTCGAGGTCGCGATTCGCACCGACGACTTCCAGGTGATGCTCGGCATGATCGCGGCCGGGATGGTGATCGGCCTGGTCGCCAAGCTCGCGGCCGGGCCCACGCACCCGGGCGTCGTACTGCGCCCCCTCGACGACCCGGCATTCGCGCGGTCGGTGCTGCTCGCCGCGCCTGCCGAGAGCAACGGCGGGCAGCCCTCGACCGCCGCACGCCAGCTGGCGACCGCGATCCGCCACGCCGTCGCTCGGAGCGAGCACCCGGCAGCGGGGTGAACGACGCAGCAGTGCCCCCGGTTCTCCACCGGAGGCACTGCTGATGCTCACCGTTCAGCGAGCGACGTCACACCGCTCAGTCGGCCTGCGTCTGACGGCGCATGCGGAGCGCGACCAGCACGCCGCCCGCGATGACGAGCGCGCCGGCGCCGAGGCCGAAGGGCAGCAGGCTACCGTCGGAACCGGTCGCTGCGAGCGAGCCCTTCGCCCCGGCCGGGCTTGCCACGACCTCGCCGGACTCATCGACGATCGGCGCGGCGCCCTGCGCGCCCGCCTCGCCGGCGCCCGCCGCAGCGGCAGCGCCTTCGACGGGAGCGGAGCCGTTCGCTCCCGCACCCGCGGCACCGCCCGCATCGGCGCCCGAACCGGCGGTTCCGCCGCCGTTCGCAGCACCATCGGCTGCCCCGGTCGCGTCCTCGACCGGCGGGTCAACGGGAGCCGCGGCCTCGACCCAGGCCTCGTTCAGCATCCAGTTCGCCATGTCGACGTTGTCGAAGTAGTGCCCGCGCACGAGGTCGAGATTCGTTCCGAGCGCGGCGAGCTGCTCGGTTCCCGCGCCCTTCGAGAAGAACGGAACCAGCATGTTGGTGTGGTCTCCGCTGTTCCAGGAGTGCGCGGCGAGCGTCGCGGGATCGGCGTCGGCCGACGGGACGATCGGGCTGAAATCGCCCGGGGTCTCACCATAGAGGTAGCCGGTCTCGTGATCGGCGGTGACGACGACGAGCGTCTCGTCCCAGCTGGAGTTGGTCTCGACCCAGTCGATCACCGAGGTGACCGCATTATCGAAATCTGTGACCTCTTCGAGGTCCCGCTCGCTCTCGTTGCCGTGGCCGGCCCAGTCGATGGCGCCGCCCTCGACCATGAGGAAGAACCCGTTCTCGTTGTTGTCGAGCACGTTGAGCGCGCCCTCCGACAGCGTTGCGAGATCGGGCACGTCGTTCATCGGGGCGCCATCTGCACGCGACTGCTGCAGGGTCGAAGCGACCTGCGCGACGCCGAAGACGCGCTCGGGCGTCTCTCCCGTGGCGAGCGCCTCGAAGTCGGCCTTCGTCTCGATGAAGGTGCGGTCGGTCTGACCGGTCGATACCGCGTTCCAGTCATCCTCGGAGATGTAGCCGAAGTCACCGGTCTCCGTCGGCTGATGATCGTCCGTGTAGAACGGATGTCCGGCGCCGATGACCACCTCGAGGCCGCTCGCGATCTGCTGGCTCGCGATGTCCTGGTAGTTGTTGCGGCTCTCGTTGTGGCTCGAGTACGCCGCCGGCGTCGCGTGCGAGAACGGCACCGACGACACGACGCCCGCGCTCTTGCCGAGGGTCTCGGCGCGCTCGGCGACGTTCTCGACGGGGTTCCCATCCTTGTCGACCCCGAGACCCGCGTTGTACGTCTTCACGCCGGTCGCCATGGCGGTGCCCGCGGCGGCGGAGTCGGTCGGACTGACCTTGTTCCACTCGAAGTCCGACCACGAGGCAGCCGGGTCGTAGACCGGACCGTCGACCCAGTGCGTCGACATGCCGAGGTGGTTCCACGACTGCCATCCCTCGGTCGGCACGGTGTTCTGGCCCGAAGGGATCACCTTCTGGTCACCGCCTCGCTCGACCTGCCAGTGCGTCTCGCCGGTCGTCTCCGCGTTCATGAAATCGATGTGGTTGTACCCCATGCCGTCGCCGATCAGAACGATGACGTTCTTCGGCGAGACCTCGGCTTCCGCCGCCATCGCCGGTGAGCCGAATGCAGCACCCGACGCGATGATCCCCAATGCGACGCCGCCGACGACGGCCGGCTTCGCGAACTTCCCCAAATGCAACATGAACCCCTTGTCGAGAGTGAGCATGCGACTGGTCATCAGCCGCCTCTGGGAGCGTATTGGGGTGAGGTATCTGCGGGGTGGCCGGGCGTGAACGGGCCATGAACGACGCCTGGCCCGCGCACGAACACCCCTACCGGTCGTCGGAGGAGCGCCGGTTCGCGGCGCGCGCATCGGCGATGTCGGCACCCGGATCAGCAGCCCGATCGCGGCGTTCCTCCAACCGCTCGTCGGCACTCCCATCGCGCTTCGTCTTGCGCAGGCTCAGGATCGTCGCGACGGCGATGGTGGCGCCGATGAACGACAGCGAGAACCAGATCGGGATCTCGGGGACCCAGAGCAGCGGTTCACCGCCGTTGATGAAGGGGAGCTCGTTGACGTGAAGGGCGTGGAAGACGAGCTTCACACCGATGAACGCGAGGATCACCGCGAGGCCCTGCGCGAGGTAGACGAGGCGCTCGAGGAGCCCGCCGATCAGGAAGAACAGCTGGCGCAGACCCATGAGGGCGAATGCGTTCGCGGTGAAAACGATGTACGCCTCGTTGGTCAGGCCGTAGATGGCAGGAATCGAGTCGACAGCGAAGATGAGGTCGATGAATCCGATGGCCACGATGGTGAGGAACATCGGAGTGAAGAACCGCTTGCCGTCGCGCTTGGTCGTGAGCCTGTCCTCGTGGTACTCGTCGGTGATCGGGAGCACCCGCCGCACGAACTTCATGAATCGCCCGTTCGCGGGGTCCGCGTCGTGGTTCGCGAAGGCCTGGCGATACGCGAGGAAGAGCAGGAGGGCGCCGAAGACGTAGAAGATCCAGCTGAGGTTCGCGATGAGGGTGGCTCCGATCGCGATGAAGGCGCCGCGCAGGATCAGCGCGATGATGATGCCGACCATCAGCACCTTCTGCTGATACATCTTCGGCACGGCGAACGCGCTCATCACGAGCAGGAAGACGAAGAGGTTGTCGACCGACAGCGCCTTCTCGGTGAGATACCCGGCGAAGTACTCGCCGCCGAAGTTCCATCCGGATGCGAAGCCGATGCCGACGCCGAAGAGGAGCGCCAGGCCGATGTAGAAGGCCGACCACCTCGCCGACTCGCCGATCGTCGGCTCGTGCGGTTTGCGCACGTGGGCGAAGAACTCGTAGACGAAAAATGCGATCGTGACGAGGATCGTGATGATCCAGATCAGCGGTGTGACCTGCATGCGGGCTCCTAGGGGTCGGTGAAAGACACCAAGGTCTCTTCCACCTCGATCGTGACACGATTACCGCGATGTCGAGGCCAGCAGCCCGAAGTACATCGATGCACTCGTATTGACGGGACTGCTGCGAACGGGAATACTCCCCCTGCACACGACATCCTACCGAACACGCGTCGGAAAACGCGCAACACACGGCAACGCTTCAGCCTGCACCCGTTCGACGACGTCGCCAGCGCGCCGCACCGACTGCGAGCAGTGCGGCGCACGGAGCCGCGCACCACGCGGGTGCGGCGGCGGCGAGCGGCATCGTCGCCCCGATGAGCGCCACCAGCACGATGCCGTCGATCGACCAGAGGAATCGCACGGCCCCGCTCAGGTCCCCCTCCGGCGTGGGAATCGGTGTGAGCAGTCGCACGGGCAGCGGGCCCTTCAGCGCATTGCCGACTCTCGCGAAGACGGCGCACACTGCGACTGCAGCGGAGCAGAGCACCGGTGCGAGCGGCGCCACTCCGATCAGCGTCGCCGAGGCGGAGGCGGTGATGCCTGCGATGAGCAGCGCGGCGACGACCGGGAACACGCTGTGCAGCACGAGCACATGGGCGTCGCTGACGCCGTAGACGGGCAGATCGGCGGCGACCGCGGCAGCATGACGCACGCCGTCCGTGAACGGACCGAGCGCCGCGAATGCGACCACTGCACCGAACGCGCCGAGTACGCCGAGCCCGACGCCCGGCTGCGGGGCGCTGCTCGCGAGGGTTACGAGCACGCTTGCAGCGGTGATGCCGAGCGCTCCCGCCGCCAGTCGCCCAGGCGCTCGCGCAGCGCCCACTGCGTCGCGAATCACGAACGTCCGCGTCAGCGCGAGTCCGCGCCGCCCCTGCGCGCTCGTGCGGACCGCGCGCACCCGGCGCCCGGCCCAGGGCCTCCCCTGATACGCAGCCAGGGCGGAGCTGAAATCCATGCCGGAGGCATGCAGGGACGACGACCCCCATCTCGTCGCCTGCGCTTCGAGCACCCGGCTGTCGAGGCGCGCGAAGAGCGCCGGGGTGCTCGAGACGAGCACGACGGTGAGTGCGCAGAGTAGAGCGACCGGCGCGGGCCACGGTGCTGCGTGTGAGGAACCCGCAACGGCGATCCCTGCCCCATTCCAGAGGGCGGCGGTCCACCCCCACGGAGTGAACCGGGCTGACGCGGGAAGCGCAATCGTAAGGCCCACGAGCATCGTCAGTCCGATGGCGAGAGCACCCGCCAGCCGCGGCAATGCCTGCCCCGCGAGCCAGAGGACCGTCGCGATGACGCCGACGCAGACGCCGATGCCGGCTCCCAGGGCGGCGATAGCGAGCGCACTGTCGAACGGGAGCGCGGCCTGAACACCGAGCAACCCGCCGATACCGGCGCTCACGACGGAGGTGACCGCGGTCACGACCGCACCCGCCCGCACGACGCTGCCGCCGAAGGCTGAGACCCGCGAGTGCTCGCTGCGCGCGAAGACGTGGGTGAGCAGTGGCGGCCGCAGCGCCGGACCGCGGAGGCGACCGGCGAGGAGCGCCGCGATCCACAGCCCGGCGGCGCAGAGCCCGCCGATGAGCGGAGCATTCGGCGCCGCGAGTGCTCGCAGCACCTCGGGCTGCGACGCCGAGATCCAGAGCGCGCGCGCCGTCGGCGCGACGAACGCGACGGAGAGCATCGCGCCGAGATACGCCGCGTATCGCCGGTCGCTCGCCGAGCGGGCGTGCGAGGCCCTCCAGAGGCCGAGGGCGGAACGCACCCTGGAATTCCTCATGCGGCGCCCTGCAGCCAGAGGATGCGGCCGCCGAGGCCATCCGCGAGCGCGTCGCTGTGCGTGGCCACGACGACCGCCGCTCCCGCCTCGCGGCGCCGATTCACGGCGGCGACGACGAGACCGAGGCGATCGGCGTCGAGCCGCTGCTCGGGTTCGTCGAGCACGAGTGCGCCGCAGGGTCGGGCGAGCACGAGCGCGAGCCCGAAGAGCTGCGTCTGGCCCGACGAGAGCTCGTGCGGAAAGCGCGTGGCGAGCGCGTGCAGGCCGAGCTCGTCGAGCACCTGCCCGGCGAGCCGCTCGGCGTCGCGCCCGGAAGCGGACCAGGTCGTGGCGACGAGCAGCACGTGGTCGCGCACGGTGAGATCGGGCGCCAACGGCGGCAGGCCGATCATGGCCGCGACGCTGCGCCGAAGGCGGCGGTCTCGGGAGACGACGTCGCGCCCATCGATGCGCACCGTGCCGCTCGACGGCGCCCGCATACCCGCGAGCAGTCGGAGCAGCGTCGATTTGCCCGCACCGTTCGCCCCGCGAACGACCACCGCCTCCCCGGCTGCCGCATCGAACGACGTCGCGGGCAGCAGCGTTGCATCGCGCTCTCGCACCTCGGCGTCCCGCACCACGATCATGCGTCTAGTCTCGCAAATGCGCGCTCTCTCCGGATCGATCGCGCACGGGGTCGGCCCCGCGGCCGTCGAGCGCGTCGATGTAGCGCAGCACGATCCCCTCGCGCAGCGCCCACGGGGAGATCGTCAGGGTGTCCACTCCGAACACCTTCATCGCGGTGCGCAGCACCACCGCGCCCGCCATGATCTGATACCCGCGCTCCGGCGTGATGCCGGGCAGGTACTCCCGCACCGCTCCGGGCATCTCGCGGAGCGAGGGCTCCCATTCGCGGAGACCGACGTAGTGGAGTTGAGCGAGGTCGCCCGTCACCGGATCCGACGGCCCACCCACGAGGCGCGCGAGCGAACGGATCGTCTTCGACGTGCCCACCACGCGCTTCGGCCGGGGCCGATCGGCGAAGAGCTCGTCCCGCACCTTCGTGAACTCGACTCGAGCGTGAGCGCGCAAGCGCGAGACCGCTTCGCGCGACGGCGGATCCTCGGCCAGAAAATTGATGGTGGATCGCCCGGCGCCGAGCGGCAGCGACACCTGCACGTCGGGGTACTCGTCAGCTCCCTGGGCGATCTCGAACGATCCGCCCCCGATGTCGAACAGCAGGATCTCGCCCGCCGACCACCCGAGCCAGCGTCGCACCGCGAGCATCGTGATGCGCGCCTCGTCCTCCCCAGACAGCACGCGCAGCACGATGCCCGTCTCCCGCGCGACCCGCGCCAGCACCTCCTCGCCATTCGCCGCCTCGCGGATCGCACTCGTCGCCGTCGAGATCAAGTCGTCGACGCCGATCTCGCGAGCGATCTCGGCGCACTCGCGAATCGCCTCCACGATGCGCGCCACGCCCTCTTCGACGATCGCACCGTCATCATCGAGGTAGCGCATGAGACGCAGCACCGACCGCTGGGAGTGGTACGGGACGGGGCTCGCGCCCGGGTGGGCATCGACCACGAGCAGGTGGACGGTGTTTGATCCGACGTCGATCACTCCAAGACGCATGGGCCGAGTCTAGTGGGGATCCTCACTCCGCCGCCTCGGGATAGATGCTGCGCGTCTCCGCTCTTCGATTGCGCCCGCTGCTCTTGCTCCCGAACCTGATGATGGGAACGAGCTTGGAGACGCCGAGCACCACGTAGATGAGCGTATTGATCGCGACGACGGTGGCGAAGACTCCGAACCATTCGGAGGAGAGCATCTCCTCCGGGAAGAGCAGTCCCATGCGGTGCATCAGCGCGCCTCCTGTTCGATCATGCTCGACGAGTTCTCTGCACGGTGCTCGACGTGCTTCCAGGTGGGCACACGACCCAGGGAGATCTCGAACACCCCCTTCAGGAAGGCGAGGTTCAAGAAGCAGTCGTAGACGAGCTCGGGGAAGATGAGCACGGCGAGAGCCCGTGCGCGCCACCCGCCCCGCCAGACGGTGACCACGCGCTCGATCGCGAAGACGACGCCGATGCCCAGCCAGAACGGGAACCACACCCAGGAGTCCATCGCCGTGAGCATCAGGAACATCAGCCCGAAGTATGCGAACAGCGCGAAGACCCCGTAGCCGATCGCGATCTGCTGCGCCCAGTACCTGATGGTCTGCGGCGTCACGCCGTAGGCGCCGAGGTTCTCGAGCGCCCCGCGCTGCCACCGCAGCCGCTGCGCCCAGAGCATGCGCCAGCTGGGCATGAGCTCCGTCGTCACCTGGCACTCCACCGGCGACACCATGAGTCCGCCGAGCGATTTGATGGCGATGGTGAGCTCGTTGTCCTCCGTCAGCGCGAAGGTGTCGTACACCTCGCCGAGATTGCCCGGGATCGACGAACCGCGTGAGTTCGCGACCTCGCGCAACGCGATCGAGCGGAACACGGTGCCGGTTCCCGTGAGCACGAACACGCGCCCCTCGCGCCGCTCGATCTCGCGCTGATACCTGAAGTACTCGTTCCGCTGGAACTGCCCGAGTACGCCGTGCCCGGGCTCCCCCTGGAACAGACCCCCGACCGCCATGAGCGCGCGGTCGGCCGTGAAGCGCTGCACCGCCGTCTCGATGAAGCGGGTGCTCAGCTGCGTGTCGGCGTCCATGACCAGCACCGTGTCGTTGTCGCCCATCTGCGGAAGCTCGCGGGCGAGCACCTGGTTGAGCGCCCCGCCCTTCTTGT
This sequence comes from Leucobacter sp. USCH14, assembly GCF_037619215.1. Lineage (NCBI taxonomy): Bacteria > Bacillati > Actinomycetota > Actinomycetes > Micrococcales > Microbacteriaceae > Leucobacter > Leucobacter sp. USCH14. The sequence continues at coordinate 72,343 of NZ_JAQPZP010000003.1, read as the reverse complement.
GCGTGTTCTCCCTCGTCTCGAACACCTCGGCGCCGAGACGACGGGCGACCGCGACCGTGCCGTCGGTGCAGTTGTCGGCGACGACGATCACGCGATCCGGGAGTCGCTGCTGCTGCTGCAGCGATGCGAGCGTGGCGGGCAGCGAGGCCTCCTCGTTGTGCGCCGGGATGAGCACCGTCACCGTGATCTCGCCGGCGAAGACGCCGCGCGACCGCGCCATGATCGCTTTGGGTGCGAGCGATCGCTTCGCCACCTCGAGCGGCGTGCGCCGGTAACGCCGCGATACCGTGCGCTCGGTGATGACCACGATGAGCACGAAGGCGATCGCCGTCGCGAGCGCGATCACGAGCACCCGCGGCGACGGCAGCTCGGCGTTGTACATCACCGTCCACGCGCCGGCGAGCGTCAACCGCTCCGGTTGCCAGATGGACTCGGGGTGGGAGAGGTCGACGCCCCAGACGAGCACGGCCGCCCCGGCCAGCACCACCACGATCACGAGCAGCCCGACGAACCGCTGGAAGAATTCTCGCACGACGACCCCCTTCGTCTTCGCGCAACGGCCCTGCCCTCGCAGCCGCACCCCCGCGGCCGCGCCGTCGCGCCCCCAGTTGCACCATCAGTCTAGGGCAGACGTTCGAGCAGTTCCGCGGCGCGGCACGGATACCCTGTCGGTATGACCGACGCAGCACTCGACCTCTTCGCCATCGATGCAGGATCGACCGAGCCGCCCTACCGCCAACTGCACGACGGTGTGCTGCGCGCCATCTCGGATGGGCGCCTGACTCCGGGTGCGAAGCTGCCGACCGTTCGCGGACTGGCAGCCCACCTCGGGCTCGCAGCGAACACGATCGCGTCGGCCTACCGGGCGCTCGAGGCGGATGGTGTGGTCGAAGGACGCGGGCGCGCGGGCACGTTCGTGTCGCTCGGAGACGATCCCGTCGACGCTGCGGCGCGGAAGGCCGCGCTCGAGGCGGTCGAACGGCTCCGCTCCCTCGGCGTCACGGGCGAGCGCGCCGAACGGCTGCTCACCGAGACCGTGCGAGGCCGCATCGTCTGATGACGACGGACGCCGGGTGAGCCGGCTCGCGAGCCTCGCCCCGCTACTTGCGGGCGCGCTTCGGCGACGGGCTCTCCTCTGCGGCGGGCACGATGACGGCGGTCACATCGGTGCCCGCATCCGGCGCGGCTACCGTGACCTCGTTCACCGCCGCGCGCGATCCCCCGCCCGTGCTGAGCTCTGCGACCGCCGTGACCTCCTTGCGCACGCCGCCGAGGCGACGGCGCCGATCGCTCGAGCGCACGAGATCGCGACGCAGGCGCCGGTCCCCGTGGTAGAGGATCGCCTGCCAGTTGACCTCCGCGTCGGGGTCGACCAGGTTCTTCCGCTGCTGCTTCGGCGGCTTCGGGGCGACGTACAGCCACCCGACGATGCCGAGCACGGCGTCGACGATCGCTGCACGCACCCCGATGTAGGACACGGCCGCCCAGGTCGCCATCACCGCGTTGAACCCGGCGAAGATGAAATTGCCCCAGTTGCCGAGCGTGAAATCGCGGTAGGCCGTGAGCACTGAGAACGCGATGATCACGAACGGCAGGATCACGTAGATGGCGGGGGACGCTGTGCGGCCCGTGACCTTGGGGGTGCGCGCGAAGGGAATCTTCTCGCCCGTGACGCCCTGCTGCATCGACTTCAGCACGCCGGCGAGGTTCACCGGCAGCAGTACGAGGTTGAAGCCGTAGATGCGGAAGATATCGCTGAGGCGATGTCCGCTCGCACGCAGATCGAGTGCCTGCGAGATGAAGTACGGCAACGCCGCGGCCACGACGAGCGGGCTGAGCAGGCGCGAGTCGAAGGGGAAGAAGAGCAGGAAGATCAGTCCGAAACTCGCCCAGGCGAGCGATGACATGTAGTTCGTTCGGAGCAGTTTCTCCGTCAGGCGCACTCGGGCGGGAGTGCCCTTGCGGATGCGGATCATCTCGAACATCTTCGGCATGATCAGCAGGCCGCCGTTCGCCCAGCGGCGCCGCTGCACGATCAGGGAGCCGAAGTCGGGCGGCGTCGCGCTGTAGCTCAGGCGCTCGGGGTAGTTCTCGAGGGACCACCCGTGCGCGCCGAGGTCGATGCTCGACTCCGTGTCCTCGATCACCGTGCGGTCCTGCACGTAGGTCGTGATCTCGAACCCGCCGACGGTCTCCGTGACCGCGATGTCGGCGAGCGCCGCTTTGCGGATGACCGCGTTCGCGCCCACCCAGAAGGTGGCGTTGAAGTAGGTGAGCCCCTGGTGCTGGATGTGCTGGAGGTCGGTCGTCGCTCCGGCGATGCGCTCGATGCGCGTGGGAGCGCCGCGGAACGACGAGTACGGCGTCTGCGTCACGGCGACGCGCTCGTTCTCGGGCTGCTCGAGCAGGTACACGAGCCGCACGCAGTAGTCGCGGAGCAGCTGCGAATCGGCGTCGAGCGTCAGCAGGTAGCGGCTGTCGGGAATCACGAGATCGGGCTCCGACTCGTCGCGATCTCGAAGCGCTTCGAGGAGTTGGACGCCGGTCTCATCGGCGATGCGATAGCGCCCGCCCATCAGCGAGATGTACGAGTTCAAGTTCATCGCCTTGTTGGGCTCTTGCGAGAGCGATGCGTACTTCTTGCGCTCGAAGGAGCTCATGTCGGCACTGAAGATCCAGACGAGTCGTCGGTACAGCTGCTCGAGCCGCTCGCGGTCGGGGGATCCGCCCTGCTCATATGCGGCGTTCAGCGCGAGCCGAGTGAGGCGCAGGTCGTTCGACAGGCCGAGCAGCACCTGCTCCGCGAAGAACTCGGACATGTGGTCGTCGATCTTCTCCGCCGCGGCGAACTCGTCCAGCCACGTCGCTGCCTCGGCGTAGGCATCGGCGGCGCGCTTCGCGTCCTCCGGCCCGGGCACCTCGGGAGTCGACTCCTGGAAGACCCGCATCGCCTCTCGCGCCTGCTCCAGCGGCTTCTCGAGCGCTGCGGAGATGTCGCCGAGCAGGCCGCGGGTCCGGTTGAGTCGCTCGAGCCCCTTCCCGGTGAGGCCGGTGTCACGGTCATCGATGAGCAGCACGACGCGCACCGAGGGGAACTCCTGCAGCGCGGCGGACCAGAGCGTGTACCGCACGACCTCCGGCTCTTCGTCGTAGCTCGGGATCAGTACCGTGACGTCTGCGTCCGACTCCGCGAAATGCTCGTCGATCAGCGCGCGCTCGACGCGGCGATGCTCCCGGAAGCGCACGAGCGCGCCGTACCGCGCCGTGAGGTACATGAGCGCGGAGAACGTCAGCGCCGTGACGGTCAGGCCGTACACCCACGTCTGCACGTGGAAGACGAACGACTCGGTCGGCCCCTCGATCACCATGCGCACGATCGTCGTGATCATGTAGAAGAACCACGCGAGCACGGTGATGACGATGGCCGCGCGCGCCCAGATCACCGCCCCACCGCTGGGGCGGGAGTGCATGATCGCAAGCGGCTCGGAACGTCGCTCCGCACCCCACTGTCGGCGTCGCGACGACACCGTTGTTTCCTCAGCCACCCAAACCCCCGTTTGCAAACTGTGCCCGCATCTCGATCCACCCACGGACGTGTGCTGCACTCGGGGGTCGCTTCGCAGGTGAATCCTCCCGGGCGAATCGGAATATTCGATTCACCGTGGGAAAGCGCGTTGGCGCTCGTATAGCATAACTGATGGCGAAAACCGACACAGGTAATTTCCCGGACCCGTCGGGCGAGGGCATGGGCGAGGGGCTGTCATGGCGAAGTGGTATCCGGGTCGAAAGCTGTCTCTGGCACGGCTGAGCATCGTGCTGGTCGTGCTCGCCGGGCTCGTCGGCGGTGGCGTGTACGCGTGGTCGCGAGTGCAGGACGTGCAGGTCGCGTCGGAGCGCACGCCCTGGTTCGACTCCTACGTCGATGTCACGGCGACTCCGACGTTCCCGTTCGAATCACCGAGCGAGGACGGGCAGAAGAACGTCGTGCTCTCCTTCATCGTCGCGGCTCCCCATGACGCGTGCAGCCCGTCATGGGGCGGCTACTACAGCCTCGACCAGGCAGAGAGTTCGCTCGACCTCGACCGCAAACTGCAGCGCCTGCGCAATCTCGGCGGGTCCGCCATGGTCTCGTTCGGCGGCCAGGCCAATCACGACATCGCGTACGAGTGCGAGGATCAGGGCGATCTGGTCGACGGATACACGAGCGTCGTCGAGCGCTACGACCTCGCCAGCATCGACATGGACATCGAGGGCGCCTTCCTCTCGGACGAGGCCGGGGTCGCCCGACAGGCCGAGGCGATCCGGACCGTGCAGGATGCGCGTGAGGAGGGTCTCGACGTCTGGCTGACCCTTCCGGTCGCGCCCGATGGGCTCACCTTCGAGGGCTTGCAGGCGATCCGCGCGTATCTCAAGGCCGGGGTCGACTTGGCGGGCGTCAACGTCATGACGATGAACTACAACTCGAAGTCGGAGAAGGACTTCTACCCCGCGGTCGAGAGCAGTCTCGAAGCGACTCAGTCGCAACTGCGCTCGCTGTATCAGGAGATCGATGCCCCGATCGGCGAGGCGACCGCGTGGAGCCGCGTCGCGGCGACGCCCATGATCGGGCAGAACGACACGCGGAAGGACGTTTTCACGCTCGCCGACGCGGAGAGACTCTCGACCTTCGCCGACGAGCGGGGTATGGCGCGCATGTCGATGTGGTCGCTCAACCGTGATCAGCAGTGCTCCGCGAACTGGCCGGACCCCAAGCAGGTCTCCGACTCCTGCAGCGGCATCGTCCAGGAGACGGGCGACTTCTCGAAGATTCTGCGCGAGCATCGCACCGGTGCGATCTCCCAGGTCGCCGAGGCCGTCGAGAACGACGGGCCGGTGGAGCTCGTCGAGGACGACCCGGAGACGAGCCCGTACCCGATCTGGAGCGAGACCACCGCGTACCCCGCGGAGACCAAAGTCGTCTGGCATCGCAACGTGTACGAGGCGAAGTGGTGGACCGAGGGCGATCAGCCGGACCTCGCCGCCGAGAACGGCTCGCAGCCCTGGCGGCTGCTCGGCCCGGTGCTGCCCGGTGAGAAGCCGATCGAGCGTCCGAAGCTTCCCGCCGGGGCGTACCCCGACTGGGACGCCGCGAAGGAGTACCGTCGCGGTGAACGCGTCATGTTCGACGGCGACGGCTTCGAGGCCAAGTGGTACTCGCGCGGCGACAGCCCCGACGCGGCGCTCGTGCAGCCGCAGGATTCGCCGTGGCGCGTGCTCACCGATGCCGAGATCGCAGAAGTGATCGGGTCGTCGAACGAGGCGTCGACCGGTGCGAACGGTTCGGGCGCTGCCGTGCAGGCCGACGCGTCGAGCGACGCGGCGAGCGACGGAGCGGCCGACGACGGAGCGGGTGACAACGGCGCTGGCGACGACGGGCCTTAGGCGAACGGCCCGACGCGCTCGACGCGCACGACGGGCTCCCCCTCGGCCTCGGATTCTGCGAGATCGACCGATCCCTCGATCGCCCAGTCGTGGTCGCCGTTCGGGTCGAGCAGCACCTGGCGGAACCGCCAGAAGCCCTCGGGCGCGCTGCTCCGATCGAGTTCGAGCAGCGCCGCGGCGCGCGCATCGGCGTCGACGCGGATGTCGTCGTACTCGTCGAAGTAGAGCGCCAGGGCATCGCGCCACTTCTGCTCGCCGAAGCCGCGGGCGGCATCCAGCTCGGCCAGCTCGGCGTAGCGCTCGAACGCCGCCGCCTGCACGCGACGGAACAGGGCGTTGCGGAGCATGACGAGGAACGCGCGCTGATTCGTGAGCACGGATCGCGTCGGCGGCGCGAGCGCTGCACTCGCCTCCGCGCCGTCGGCGTCGAGCCCGAGGAGGGCTCGCGCCCTGCGGTGCGCCTCCGGATCGGGGTGTGAAAGCTCCTCCCACTCGTCGATCAGGCTGGAGTCCACCTGCCGCACGAGCTCGCCGAGCCACTCGATGAGCTCCTCGAGCTCGGCGTTCTTCGCCTGCTCGGGCACGGTGCGTTCGATGGCGCGGAATGCATCGCTGAGGTATCGCAGCACGCCGCCCTCCGAGCGGCCGAGCTGGTAGAACGAGACGAGATCGCGGAAGCCGAACGCTCGCTCGACCATGTCGCGCACCACGGACTTCGGACGCAGCGCGAAGTCGCGAGCCCAGGGCACCTCGGCGACGTACTCGGTGAACGCCTCGTCGAGCAGTTCCTTCAGAGGCTGGGGGTGCGTGACGGCCTCGAGCAGTTCCATGCGCTCGTCGTACTCGATGCCCTCGGCCTTCATCGCCGCGACGGCCTCTCCTCGTGCTCGGTGCTCCTGCGCGCGAAGAATCGCCCGCGGGTCTTCGAGCGTCGCTTCGATGATCGAGATCACGTCGAGCGCATAGGTGTCGGATTCAGGATCCAACAGTTCGATCGCCGCGAGCGCGAACGGGGAGAGCGGCTGGTTCAGCGCGAAATTCGCCTGCAGTTCGACCGTGAGGCGGAGGAGTCGCCGGCCGCGCTCATCGACGTGGACCTCGACGATCCCGCCCTGTCGCAGCGTGCGGAAGATCGCGATCGCGGTGCGCGCGTGCGCGTACTGCGCGGCTCGCGGCTCGTGGCTGTCGAAGACCAGGGTGCGCATCGTCTCCAGCGCCTCGCCCTCGCGAGTCTCGCCCCGGCCGATGACGCCGAGCACCATCGAGTGCGTCACGCGCATGCGACTGACGAGCGATTCGGGCTGCGAGCCGACGAGTTTCTCCAGCGTGTTCTCGCTCCAGGCGACGAACCCCTGCGGCGGAGACTTCTTCTTCGCCGGTTTCGCCTTCTTCCCTCCCGACGCCTTGGCAGCCGCCTTCGCAGCGGCCTTCGCGTTCTCGACCTCGTGCTCGGGCGCCAGCGCGACCACGTCACCCTCGGTGTCGAAGCCGGCGCGCCCCGCGCGCCCCGCGATCTGGTGGAACTCGCGGGCGGAGAGCCGGCGCATCTTCTCGCCGTCGAACTTCGTGAGTGCGGTGATGACGACGGTGCGGATCGGCACGTTGATGCCGACCCCGAGCGTGTCGGTGCCGCAGATCACGCGAAGCAGACCGCGCTGTGCGAGCTGTTCCACCAAGCGCCGATACCGCGGGAGCATGCCCGCGTGATGCACACCGATTCCCGACCGCACGAGGCGCGAGAGCGTCGATCCGAATCCCGTCGAGAAGCGGAAGTCGCCGATGGCGGCGGCGATCTCGTCACGACCCGTACGATCGACGATGCGGATGCTCGAGAGCGCCTGGGCCTGCTCGACGGCGTGCGACTGATTGAAATGCACGAGGTAGGCGGGGGTCTGGCGATCCTCGATCAGCTGCTCCACGACCTCGTGCGCCGGGGCGACCTGGTACGAGAACGTCAGCGGCACCGGCCGCTCGACGCCCGTCACGAGCGCCGTGTCGCGCCCGGTGCGCCGGGAGAGGTCGTCCGCCAGTTCGGAGACGTCGCCGAGCGTCGCCGACATCAGGAGGAACTGCGCGTCGTTCATCAGCAGCAACGGCACCTGCCAGGCCCAGCCGCGTTCCGGTTCTGCATAGAAGTGGAACTCGTCCATCACGACTTGGGTGATGTCGCCCGCCGAGCGGTCTCGGATCGCGAGGTTCGCCAGAATCTCGGCCGTGCAGCACAGGATCGGGGCGTCGGGATTGATCGACGTATCACCGGTCACCATTCCCACCCGATCGGCGCCGAAGACGTCGACGAGATCGAAGAACTTCTCGCTGACGAGCGCTTTGATGGGCGCCGTGTAGACCGTGCGTCGCCCCTCCGCCAGCGCGATGAAGTGCGCGCCGATGGCGACGAGCGACTTCCCGGTTCCGGTCGGGGTCGCGAGGATCACGTTGCTGCCGAGCGCGATGCCGAGCACCGCCTCCTCCTGGGCCGGGTACAGGCGCAGCGCGCGCTGCTCCCACGCCCATTCCTCGAATGCGGCGAACGCTTCATCCGATTCCTCGAAGTGCGTGCTGTCGAGCAGCGTTCCCAGGCTCATGCGCGCGCACTCCCGCCGCTCTCCGCGCTCGCAGCGGCGTCTTCGCTCGTGAGTTCGGCGAACTTCCTCTGCATCGTCGGGTTGCCCCGCGTGAGCTTCTTGATCGTGACGCCCTGCGCCTTGTCGTTGGCCAGCCGCAGATTGTTCTCCGATTTGAGCAGGTTGTCCTTGACCTTCTGCATCTCGGAGATCGAGGTGTCGATGCGCTTGATCGCCTCCTGGAACTGTCGCGAGGCGAGGTCGTAATTGCGTCCGAAGGCATCCTTGAAGCTGTCGAGCTCACTCTCGAAATGCGTGATGTCGATGTTCTGGGACCGCACCTGCTCGAGTTCCGCCTTGTACTTCAGGGAGTTCAGTGCCGCGTTGCGCAGCAGCGTGATCAGCGGGATGAAGAACTGAGGTCGGATCACGTACATCTTCGGGTAGCGGTGGGACACGTCCACGATGCCGCCGTTGTAGAGCTCGCTCTCGGGTTCGAGCAGCGAGACGAGCACCGCGTACTCGCACCCCTTCTCGCGCCGATCCTTGTCGAGCTCCTTCAGGAAGTCCTCGTTGCGGTGCTTCGTCGCAGTCCCGTCCGACTCGTTCTTCATCTCGAACATGATCGAGACGATCTCGATGCCGCTGAGATCGAGGTCCTTGAAGATGAAGTCGCCCTTGCTGCCCGTGCGCGCGTCGTTGTCCTTCTCGAAGTAGGCGTTCGGAAACGCGGTGGCCCTGATCTGGTTGAAGGTCACTTCGCAGTGCTGCTCGAGCGTCTCGCCCACCATCTTGGTCGAGAGTCGCGCCTTGAAATCCTTGAGTCGCTCGATCTCTCCGTCGCGGTCCTTGAGCTGCAGTTCGTGGTACTCCTTGAGCGAGCGCTCCGCGAGCTGCTTCTCGAGCGCGGCGCGTTCGAGCTCGTTCTGCAGTTCGTCGCGCTCCTTGGCCACGGCGCTCACCGCCTCGGAGAGTTCGAGCTTTCGCGCGAGCTCCGCAGACTCGAGCTGCGCGCGAAGCCGCTGCAGCTCCGCCTCCTGTGCGGCCGCCCGCTGCTGCGCCTCCGCTGCGAGCTTGGCCTCGGCGAGCGCGATAGCGGCCTCCTGCTCCCGCTTCGCCTGTTCGAGTTCACCGGCGAGCGCATCGCGATCCTTCTCGACCCCGCTGAGCGCCTCGGCCACCGCGAGCTTCTGCGCCGTGCTGCTCGCGTCGATCCGCGCCTGCAGCTGCTGAATCTCGGCGTCCTTCTCGGCGGCGGCCTGCTGCAACCGCCCCGCAGCGGATGCCTCGGCCAGTTGCAGCGCCTGCCGCTTGTCCTGCTCGGCGAGGGCGAGCCGCTCGTGCACCTGCGCTTCGAATTCGCTGTCGCGCACCTGCTTCACGATGTCGGCGTACCCCGCTTCGTCGACGGTGAACGCCTTCTGGCAGTGCGGGCACATGATCTCGTGCACGGGAGCCTCCTTCACGAACTCACGAACGGTCTCCGGGCGGTCGGCGACACACGACAAGACTGTCATAGACCTCGGACACGGATCGCGTCGGCCCCCAGCGAGCCTCAGCCCACGACGTCGAGTTCGCGCAGGCGCTTGCGATCGGATCTCGACGGCGACGCCTGCAGTGCGAGGAGCTCGGCGTAGATCCCTCCGGAGGCCGCCAGCTCAGCCGGAGTGCCGATCTCATCGATGCGACCGTCCCGCAGCGTGACGATGCGATCGACCTCGGCGATGGTCGACAGGCGATGCGCGATGATGAGCGTCGTGCGGCCCTCCATCAGCGTCTCGAGCCCGGCCTGCACGAGTCGCTCCGATTTGGTGTCGAGGGCGGACGTCGCCTCGTCGAGCACGAGGATCGGCGCGTCCTTGAGCATGGCGCGCGCCACGGCGATGCGCTGCTTCTGCCCTCCCGAGAGCTTCACCCCTCGCTCGCCGATCACCGTGTCGTAGCCGTGTTCGAACTTCTGCACGAATACGTCGACCGCGGCGCTCCGCGCCGCTTCCTCGATCTCCTCGCGCGTCGCGTCGGGCCGACCGTACGCGATGTTCTCGGCCACGGTTCCCGAGAACAGCGCGGGCTCTTGGAATACCACGCCGATGTCGCGGCGCAGCGACTCGAGATCCTCGCCCGTCCCCGCGACGCGGATCGACCCCGACCTCGCCCCGTACAGCCCCATGAGCAGATTCGTCAGCGTCGTCTTGCCGCCGCCCGACTCCCCCACGAAGGCCACGCGCTCCCCGGGCGCAACCTCGAACGTCACATCCGAGAGCACGTCCGCATCGTCGTCGTACCCGAAGTGCACGCCCTGGAACGCGATCGCGGGCCCGGGCGCCCGCCCCGCGTGCACGGGTCGCGATCCGCCCCCGTCGACCACGGAAGGGTCCAGATCCATGACCTCGAAATACGACTTCGACCCCGCGATCGCCCGCTGCGCGGTATCGACGACCCAGCTGAGGCTCGTCACGGGCTGGCGGGCCATCGACATCAGCTGCACGAGCATCACCATCTCGCCGAGCGAGAAGAAGCCGAGCACCGTGCGCACGAAGATGATCGTGTACAGCCCGAAGAAGATCGCGTGCAGCACCCCCTGGCGCAGCGCGTCCATGCGATGCCAGTGCTTCGACTGCTCGGCGGTCAGCGTCTCGGTCGCCTGGAAGCGGGTGCTGAAGGCGCTCAATTCTCGGCGCTCGCTCGCGAAGGACTTGACCACCCGCATCTGCCCGACCACCTCGGCGAAGCGGCCCGAGGCGACGTCGACGTGCACGTTCTTGTCGCCCTCGAGCTGCTGCCATCTGCGGCTCGTGAGCGCGGTGAGCCACAGGTAGACCGGATAGGCGATCGCCAGCAGCACGGCGAGCGGCCAGTAGTACCAGGCGCTGATCGCGAGCACGGCGATGGTCGTGAGGATCAAGGTCACGAACATGTTCGAGAACGACTTCATGAAGTTCGTGACCTCGGAGATCGAGCGGTTCAGACGCGCCACGATGGTGCCGGTGAGTTCGTTGTCGTAGTACCGCTGCGGCAGCGCGAGCAGCTGCTCGAAGTAGCGGGTCGACAGGATGGTGCGCATCTTCGCGCTCATCACGTCGCCCCAGTACCCGCCGACGTTGCCCACTCCCGCCTCGATCAGGCTGATGACGAGCAGCGCGACGGCGAGCAGGATCACCGAGACGATCGTCGACTGCACCGGGTCGGGTGATCCGCCGGTCCCATCCGCCGCACCGCTCACTGCCGCTGAGATGACATCGGTGGCGCGGCCCGTGATGAACGGGACGGCGAGGCCGGCCACGGTGACGATCACGGCGGCGACCATGATGCCCGCGTAGTAGGGCGCCAGCGAGCGGGTGAACTTCAGAATGCGGATCAGCACGGTCACGTCGGGAGCGCCTCCATCGATGGTGTCGAGAGGTGCAACGTACCACCCTCGCAACTTCTTCCCTCCACCCCCACCGCCGATTGTCGGACGCCCGGAGTAGGCTCACCGACTATGGCAGATCCGATCCTCTTCCGTCCGTTCACGCTTCGCGATCTCGAGATCCGCAATCGACTCTGGGTGGCGCCGATGTGCCAGTACTCCGTCGATACGGAGGATGGCATCGTCGGCGACTGGCACCTGCAGCATCTCGGCGGTTTCGCTCGCGGCGGGGCCGGCCTCGTCTTCATGGAGGCCACTGCGGTGTCGCCCGAGGGCCGCATCAGCCCCCGCTGCCCCGGCATCTGGGACGATGCGCAGCTCCCGCCGCTCAGGCGCATCGTCGATGCCGCGCACGCGCACGGCGCCAGGATCGGCATCCAGCTGGCTCACGCGGGTCGCAAAGGATCGACCTACCCCTCGCTCCCCGGCTTCGCCGACGGATCGGTTCCGCTGTCAGACGGCGGCTGGGAGACCGTCGCCCCGTCCGCGATTCCGTTCGGCGACTTCGCGACGCCGCGCGCGCTCGAGCCCGCCGAGATCTTAGAGGTGGTGCGGGCGTTCGTCGATGGCGCGAGCCGCGCGGTGAGCGTCGGTTTCGATGTGGTCGAGATCCACGCGGCCCATGGGTACCTCATCCACGAGTTCCTCTCGCCGTTCTCGAACGAGCGCACGGACGAGTACGGCGGCGATCTCGAGGGTCGCGCTCGCCTGCTGCGCGAGATCGTGCGCTCCGTTCGTGCCGCGCACCCGGCGCTGCCCATCGTGGTGCGCATCTCCGCGACCGAGTGGCTCGACGGCGGGTTCGACAGCTCCGAGGCCGCCCGGGTCACCGCGTGGCTCGCGGAGGACGGCGCCGATCTCGTCGACACCTCGACGGCCGGCAACACCCCGGGCGCCCCGATCCCGGTCGGCCCCTCCTACCAGGTGCCGCTCGCGGCGCGGCTGCGCGAGACCGGTGCGCTCCCCATCAGCGCGGTCGGGCTGATCACGAGCGCGCAGCAGGCCGAGGCGATCCTCGCCACGGGGCAGGCCGATGTGGTGTCGCTCGGTCGACCGCTCCTCGCGAACCCCCACCTGCCGATCAGCTGGGCCCATGAGCTGCGCGCGCCGGCAGCCGAAGCGCTCGTGCCGCCTCAGTACGCGCGCGCCCGCTTCTAGCCGGCGTCTCGCCCGCAAGGCGCAGCCCGACGAGCGGGCGGCGGTGCTCCCCCGGCCGCTACACGAGCTCCGACGACAGCTCCCACAGGTCGCGCGCGAGCTCGGGGTCGTGCACCTCCGGGCTCACCTTCGTCGCGATCGCGCGCGATTCGTAGTACGCGCCGGGCTCGAACGTCGCACCCGGAGTGCCTTCGGCGAGCCACACGAGCTGGTCGGCGCCCTTCTCCGCGCTGATCGTGAACAGGCGCTTGAGCGGGCTGTGGTAGACGAGACGCATGAGGTGGGTGGTGTCGCTCGCGAAGCTGCTCGCCACCACCCCCGGGTGGAACGCCACTGCCGAGATGCCGTGCTCGCCGTAGCGGCGCTGCAGTTCGGCCGTGAACAGGATGTTGGCGAGTTTGCCGTTGCCGTAGGCGCGCTGCGGCGCGTACTGCTTCGCGTTCTGCAGATCGGTGATGTCGAATCGGCTGAACGCGCGCGCGGCGAGGCTCGCCGTCTGAATGACGGTGGCGCGGCCCGCGATGAGCGCCGGCATCAGCAGCGTCGTCAGCAGGAACGGTGCGAGATGGTTCACCTGGAACGTCTTCTCGTACCCGTCGGCGGTGACCACCCGCTCCCCCATGATGCCTCCGGCGTTGTTCGCCAGTACATCGATGCGGGGGTAGTCGGCGATCAGCGCTGCGGCGAGCGCGCGCACCTGTCCGAGGTCGGCGAAGTCGGCCGAGTAGTGCGGCGCGCCGAGCTCGTCGGCGACCGCCCGGGTCTTCTCTGCCGATCGGCCGACGATGACGACGTGGTGGCCGCGCCCGTGCAGCTGCCGCGCGGCCGCGGCGCCGATGCCGTCGCTGGCGCCCGTGATGATGATGGTCTTCCCCGTCGCGTGCATGGCACCAGGGTATCGACGCCGGTGAGATGACCCTGAGCGGTCTCGGCGCACCGAGGCGGCGGAGCAGGATCAGATGCGCGACCCCGCCCCGCCGTGCGCTGCGCTCCGACTGCGTACTCAGACCGCTACAGCAGGTTCGGCTCCCCCGGGTCGGCGATCTCCGCAGGGAATCCGTACTTCTCCGCGAGTTCGGCGATCGTGCCGTCCTCGCGCAGCTGCGCGATGTTCTCGTCGATGGCCTTGCCCAACGACTCGTTATCGAGGTTGACGGGGAAGTTCGTCTGCCCGACGTTCACCGTCGCGGAGAGACGGGGATCGGCTTCCAGCGGCTCGACCGTCGCCCCCTCGACGGGGTAGAGCTCGAGGAGGGTCACTGCGGCCCCGAGGCCGAGGATCGCGCCGTCGATGCGACCCGACTGGAAGTCGGCGAACTCGGCGTCGTTGTTCGGATACAGCTTGAGCTTGTTCCCGAGCAGCTCCTGCATCTCCTCGACCCCGACGAGCGCCTGACCCGCACCCACGGCGTCGAGCTCGGTGAGCTCATCGACGGTCTTGACGCCGCTCGTCGAGACGACCGACAGCGGCGACGTCACGACCGGGCTGCTGAGCCGCACGACCTCCTCGCGCTCCGCGGTGCGATACCAGCTCCCGAGCGTCGTGTCGGCGCGGCCCGTCTGCACCGACGTGATCATCGCGGAGCCGTCGCCCTGCACGAGCTCCATGTCGAGGCACTCCATCTCCGCGATCTTGGTCATGATCTCGCCCTCGATGCCGACGAACTCACCCTCCTCCATGTACGCGAACGGCGGGTAGTCGTAGTGGGCGACGGTCAGTACGCCCGGCTTGATCGTCTCGACGCCTTCGTGAGCCGGGACGCAGTCCTCGCTCACCGCCTGCGACGAGCCTTCTCCCGAGCCGCTGCATCCGGCGAGGAGCAGTGCGGCGGCAGCCCCCACGGCTGCGGTGCGGGTCAGTCGGTGCTTCATTGGTGCCTCCTGAGGTGATGTGTGGTGATGTACGACGAAGAACGGTGTTTCAGTGGTGGATCGGTCTGCAGTGCGTGCGGTGGATCGGCGGGGCGACGCGTGCGGATCACGCCGGGGCGTGCTCGCGCGCGACTGCCGGTGAGACGACCGGGCCGGGCTCGCTTCCGCGCCGAGCCGCTCGCCGTGCGCGGCGGGGCGGCTTCCCTCCCCCGAGTCGCTGCTCGAGGCGCCCCGCCAGCACGGCGCCCGGGATGGCGATGACCGCGTAGACGAACGCCGCGGCGATGTACACGGACATGTAGCGCCAGTTGATCGCGCCGCTGAGGTACGCGGCGTGCATGATCTCGGCGACCGTGATCACACTCGCGAGCGAGGTGATGTGGAACATGGTGATGGTCAGGTTGACGAGTGGCGGAATCGAGATGCGCGCCGCCTGCGGCAGGATGATGAACCGGAAGCGGTCCGCGCGTCCGAGCCCCAACGCATCGGCGGCGTCGGTCTGCCCGTGCGGCAGCGCCGCGATACTCGCGCGGATCATCTCGGCGGAGTAGGCGGCAGCGGTGATGGTGAGTGCGATGATCGCCGAGGGGATCGCATCGATCAGCACCCCGAGCTGCGGGAGACCGCGGTACACGATGTACAGCAGCACGAGGGCGGGAAGCCCGCGACCGATCTCCACGACGGCGATGGTCGTCCAGCGGATCCACCGGCTTCGCGACTCGGAGAGGATCGCCAGGAAGAAGCCGAGCGGGTAGCCGATCACGCAGGAGACCACGGTGAGCATGACGGCCACTGCCAGGCCGGGCAGCAGTGCGGGGATGTGAGTCGGCCAATCCCAGAGCCAGGAGAAGTCGTTCATAGTACCGCGTACCTCCGAGTCAGGCGGGCGTGGATGCCGCGCGACAGGGCTCCGAGCGGAACGCTGAGCGCGAGGTACATGAGACCCGCGAATGCGAAGAATGTGAGGCCTTCGCCGAAGTACTGCACCTGCAGTCCGGCGACGAAGGTGATCTCGGCGACACCGATCGTCGAGGCGAGGGCCGACTCCTTGATGAGGCCGACCAGGTAGGTCGCGACCGTCGGCGAGACCGCGCGGAAGAGCTGCGGGAAGAGCACATCCCGAGCGGTCGCGAACTGCCCGAGGCCGAGCGCCGCGCTCGCCTCCCACTGGCCCGGTTTGATGGCGTTCAAGCCGCCTCGGTAGATCTCGGCCATGCTCGCGACGGCGATGACGCTGAGGGTGATGAGCGCGGAGGTCACCGCCCCGAGCGTGATCCCGAGCTGCGTGATCCCGAAGAAGACGATGAAGAGCCAGACGAGCGTCGGTACGCCGCGGACGATGTGCACGAAGCCCCAGTACAGCCCCCGGAGCGGGGCGAAGCGGCTGCGCGAGAGCAGCATGACCGGGGCGCCGAGCACGATGCCGATCGCCCCCGACACCACGGTGAGCAGAATCGTCATGCCTGCGGCGAGCGCGATGGCGAGCAGTGCGTCGCCCATGTCAGCGTCCCAGCACGGCGGAGAGGAACCGACCGACGCGCTCGCTCTTCGGCTCGGTCATGATCTGCTCGGGCTGCCCCTGCTCGACGATCGCCCCGTCGACCATCACGATGACCCGGTTCGACACGTGCCGCGCGAACTCCATCTCGTGCGTCGCGATCAGCATGGTCATCCCCGAATCGGCGAGCTCCCTCATGACCGTGAGGATCTCGGCTCCGACTTCGGGGTCGAGGCCCGACGTCGGCTCATCGAACAGCATGAGTTCCGGATCCATCGCGAGCGCTCGCGCGATCGCGATGCGCTGCTGCTGCCCGCCCGAGCACTGGCTCGGATAGGCGTCCGCTTTCGCAGCCAGCCCGACGCGGTCGAGCAGGGATCGCGCACGCTCCCTCGCTTCGTCGGCGCTCCGGCCGAGCACGCGCTTCTGCGCCAGTTCGATGTTCTGCGCGGCGGTGAGGTGCGGGAACAGGTTGAAGGACTGGAAGACCATTCCGGCTTGACGCCGCAGGCGGGCGACCTGCGCCCGCGCCGGAGCGCGTCCCTCCTCGAACTTGATCTCCTCGTTCCCGATCGCGAGTGCGCCTGAGTCGGGCAGCTCGAGCAGGTTCAGGCAGCGCAGGAACGTGCTCTTGCCGGCTCCGGAGGGGCCGATGACGGAGATCACCTCCCCGCGCCCGACGGCCAACGAGACATCGTCGATCGCGCGGTGCTCGCCGAAGCGCTTCACGATCCGTTCAGCGTTCAAGAACGGTCGCAGGGTAGAGCCGGTGTACGTCGTCGTTGACGTATCGATGACAGCCATGGGTTCGGTTCCTCTCGGCCTAGATCTCTCGGAAGACGGTGTCGTAGAAGCGGAGCCAGTTCTCGCCCATGATCGCGGCGACCTCCTCCTCGGCGAAGCCGCGCTCGCGCAGGCACTCCTCCGCGTTCGGGAACTGCGCCGGGGTGCGGAACCACTCGAGCGGCGGCGTCGGTCCCGGTTTCGACGGCCCGGACGCCCCGTACTGAATCTCGCGCGCCCACCGTCCCTGACGCATCCACTCGACGTACTCGAAGCCGCCGTTCTGGTCGAGGTCGGTGCCGATGCCGACGCGTTCGATGCCCACCCGGTCGACCGTCCACGCGACGAGCTCAGACCACTGCTGCGGCGTCGTGTACTCGCCGACAAGGTTGCGGTACACCGAGACTCCGATCATGCCGTCGCGCTCGCGGAGCGCATCGAGCACGCGATCCGATTTGTTGCGCGGGTGCGGCGCGAGCGAAGCGGGATTCGCGTGCGTGATGGCGACCGGTTCGCTCGACGCCTCGATCGCGTCGAGCGTCGTCTGCTCACCCACGTGCGACAGATCGATGACCATGCCGCAGCGATTCATCTCCTGCACGACGTACTTGCCGTAGCGGGAGAGCCCGCTGTCGTGCGGCTCGTAGCAGCTACCGCCCAGATCGTTCTGAATGTTGTACGTGAGCTGCCCGACGCGGGTGCCCATGCGTGCGAAGAGCTCGACGTAGCCGAGGCGGCCCTGCAGGAACGAGACGTTCTGGAATCCGAGGATGATCGCGGTGCGGCCGGATTCGGCGATGCGCCTGATATCACTCGCGCGGTAGGCGATCTCCACGAGATCCGAATTGTCCTCGGCCATGTAGCGCCACTTCACGAGTTGATCCATGGATTCGGTGGCGTCTTCCCAGAAGCCGACGGTCACGGTGATGGCTCCGAGCTTTCCGGCCGCCACTTCCTCCAGGTACGTGCGATTATCGGGGCGCTCGGTCTCGAGCGGTGAGCAGAGCAGGCTGTCGACGTAGATCATCGGTCTCCTTCAGACGGACGCGGGGTGCGCGGTGGTGAGCGGAATGAAGTGGTCGGTGTCGCGGTTCGGGTCGGCCGCGCTCGCCACCTCGGCGGGGTCGAACAGGCGGGTGAGCTTCTGGCCGGGCACGTAGACGTCTTTGACGGTGCCCGTGTGCTGCCGTGACAGCGGGGTGTCGGGATACAGGCCGGCATTCCCCGGATAGTAGACATCCCACCACTGCTGCGCGGGAACGTCGATGCCGTCGAAGAGCAGGGTTCTGAAGGCTTCGTCGTAGCGTGCCCGAGCCGCCTCGGGATCGGTGCTGCGCGCGGTTCGGTACCGTCCCTCCTCCTCGTTCACGGTCTCCCAGTCGACGCCCACGCGGGCCAGCGCCAGGGCGAGGCCGGGGCCGGCGCCATCGAGCTGCAGGCCGTCGAGGCGCACCTCGAGGCCCGAGTCGGAGGCCGCCGCGGCGATGCAGTGCACGAGCACGTGCCCCACGGTGTGCAGGCTGGCCCCGTGGGAGTCGATGACGAGAGCTTCCCCGACGCGCGCCGCCACCGGTGCCGGCCAGTCTCGCGCTCGACCCTCGTCATCCAGTTCGCGAGCGAGAGCCGATGCGAATCCCGTGATCGCCTCCGGGTTCGCGATCAGCGCGGTGACGAAGAAATCGCGGGCGCCGTGCCACGACCCTTCGGGCACGTTCAGCGCCTGCATCGCGCGGCCGCTCGCGAGCCGGAGCTCGCGGAACTTCATCGTGATCCGCTCGTTCGGGTCGTGGCGGGGTGCGACGATGGCGCTGACCTTCGGGTTCAGCGCCGGGGCCGCAGTTCCGGGCGTCGCAGCGTCGGGTGCCGCCGCAGCGACCGGGCGATAGTTCCACCACCAGCCATCGGCGTTCGCGGCTGCGAGCTCGTCGCGGAACGGCGCCCCGTCGTAGATGAGCCCGAGCACGGAACGATTCAGGAAGTCTTCCGTGCGGTCGAGTCCGTGAATGCAGGAGTTCATGAGACGAACGAGCCAGACGGGCACGAAGTCGATGTCGTGAGGATCGGCGTGCGGCACCGCGTACGGCATGTCGCGGAGCGCGACTGCTGATCGGGCCATGTGCTCGAGTGCCGGATGCTCCGCGATGACGGAACCGATGGGCGCCGCGGAATCCGCGGCGTCGAGCGCCGCGAGGAGCTCACGGGCGCGCGAGGGGTAATTCGGAATCACCTCGTGGGCGCCCGGCACCTCCTCCGCCGGCCCCGACCGCGGTTCCTCCGCAGCCCGCGACTGGTACCAGACGCGGTCGCGATGCGCGGCATCGTTCAGCGGGAGCGCGAACGCCCACTCGAAGGTCTGCAGCAGCGCTTCGCGGACCTCTGAAACGGGCAGCTGCGGATCGAGGTCCAGCGTCTCATCGAAGTTCAGGCGATCCTGCACGAGCGCGTCGGCGAATTCCGGGTCGAGTTCGATGAGCAGCGTGTTGAAGGTGCTGAGCGCCTCCGGCGACACTCGACCGTTGACGAACCGGTGCGCTGCCGCAAGCGGGGTCTCGTCGGCTCCGCGCGTGATCTCCCCGCGCCGGGCCGCGCGGACGGCGGCTCGGATGCGGCGGAGGTCAGCGGCGAGCTGTTTGCCATTGGTGAAGACCCGGTACTGCGTGTCTTCGAGAGCGCGGTACTGGATCGTGCGGTCGAGCAGTGCTTCGAGCTGCTCGTATCGCTGATCCCCGGCCTCGATCGGAAGCTCCAGCACGTGCCGCACCGCCTCGACGGTGAGCGAGACGTACGTGTGGATCAGGGCCGGCCGGTTGTAGACGAACATCACCAGGCCGAGCGCGGATCCATTGCCGACGCCGATGTGCTGCCGCACCTCGGGGGCGAGACGCACGGCGGTGCCGGGGGCGTCGAGACGCGCGAGCTCCTCCACGACGTCGACGGAGAGCTCCCGCATCAGATATGCGGAGAGCATCTGCGCGTGGTACGACAGTGCGAGCGGGTGCCCGGCGGGAATCGCGGGGAACGACACCGAGCCGAAGGTGCCGTTGCCGTCGAGGCCCGTGTTGCGCATCAGATAGCCGACCCGCTTGACCTCGGCGGCGTCGGGCTGCTGACCGGCGGCCAGCGAATCGCGCACGTGCTTGAAGAGCCTGAGGCTCTGATTGGAGCGCATCCAGATCAGCGTGCCCTCGGGCGCGCGGCCCTCGTAGAGCTTGGGCAGCTCGGCGGCGGACGCGGCGATCTGTTCGTCGCTCGCGATGCCGTCGATGAGGGTTCCGATCATGTCCCACGAGGACCCGATGATGCGCCCGGTGCGGTTCACCCCCTGCGGTTCGCTGAGCCAGGCGGCGTAGGTGATGCTGCCCGACGGCGTCTCGATCGTGTACCGAGCCGCACCGTTGCCCCGTGCGTCGAGTTCGAGCATGTCCCTGCGGACGCTCCACCCCTCGCGCAGCATCTTCGCGAGGAAGCTCCGGGAGGCGCTGAGCCGGGTCGGCTGCAACGCACCGAGGCTTCGAGGGTCCATCACCCGTTCGGGTGAGAACGCCTCGTCGAGGTAGGGGTTCCGCATCGTATCCGCTCCAATCATCGTTGATTCGTCGACATCCTCGGATCAGCCGATTAAGTATTCTTTAATCGTGATTCAGGTATGCTGAAAACAATAAACACGCCTCCACGGCGCGTCAAGAGGGCGCGACTGGGAATCTCGGAGACAGTGAGAAGCAGTCCCAGCGCCCTGATCGGAGAGAGCTATGTCAGGCCACACCACCCTGCAGTCCGTCGAGAAGACGATTCGCGTACTCGAGGTGTTCATGCACTTCGACCGTGCTGCCGTCACGCTCTCGGAGATCGCGGACGCGCTCGAGTGGAGTCGCCCTGCCACCCATCAGTATCTGACGACGCTTGTGCACACGGGCTGGTTGCAGCAGGACTCGCGACGGAAATACCGCCTCTCCATTCGCGCCGCCGCCTTCGGCCGCTTCGCCACGGCGCACGCAGGCGTGCCCGAGGCCGTGTCCCGACGCATGCGCGCACTGGTCGAGCGGCTCGAGGAACCGATCTCCTTCGCCGTTCGCAATGGCGAATCCGCCCTGATCGTCGAGCGCCTCGAGCCGAGGCGATCCCTCTCCGTGCGCAGAGAGGCCGAACGACTGCTGCCGCTCAGCTCGACCTCGGGTCAGGTGCTCCTCGCCTTCGACCCGCACTCGACGGCGGCCGAGCAGGAGCCGTACCTCGACGACCTCGCCGTCATCAGAGAGCAGGGGTACTCCGTGCACCGTGCGGTGTGGATGGGGGACGCGATCGAGGTCATCGCCGTGCCGCTCATGCAGGGCGACGAGTGCCTGGGGGCGCTCAGCGTCATCGCCCCCGAGGGGCGCATGGCGATGGACGACTCGATCGACGTGATGCTCGAGGCGCGGCGCGCACTCGAAGCCGAACTCTCCGCCGGGCTCGTCGCGTGAGGGCGCCTACACTGGGCCCATGAGCGACACCCTCTCCCCCGACGACGTGCTGCGCATGCGCGTGCACGCGCTCGGCCTCGCGGAGAACGGATGGACCGGCGCCGAGCAGGAACACCGAGGCATCGGCGGCGAGCGCACCGGCGCCGTGGTGCGGCGGATGCTCGCCCTGCAAGGTCAGGATTGGCGCTCCGCCCGATGGGCGCTCGGGATACGCGCTCCCGGCACGACGGTCGAGGACGTGGAGGCGTCTTTCACGGAGCGACGCATCGTGCGCTCCTGGCCGATGCGCGGCACGGTGCACATCGTCGCGTCGGAGGACATCCGGTGGATGCAGCTCGCGACCAATCACCGCGTGCTGGCGGGAGCGCCGAAGCGACGAGCATTCCTGGGCATCACCGATGCGCTTCTCGACCGGCTCGTCGACACCTCGATGCTGGCCCTCGGTGCCGCTGGTTCCTCCGGGCTGGATCGCGAGGAGCTCGGGCGGGCTTGGACTGATGCCGGCCTGGAGTGGCAGAGCAACTGGCGCTATCACCTGATCTGGTGGATCTGTCAGAACGGTCTCGCGGCGTTCGGCCCGATCGGCCCCGCCGGGGAACCGCTTCTGGTCGCCGCGGAGCACTGGATCCCCGCGCACCGCGACGTTACGGGCGACGCCGCGCTCCGCGAACTCGCGACGCGCTACGCGGCGGCCCGCGGGCCGATTCGCGAGAAGGACCTCGCCTGGTGGACGGGACTCACCGTCGCAGAAGCGCGCGTCGGCATCTCCGCAGCCGTCGACTCCGGGTCGCTCGTGCAGGTGCGTTCTCGCGATGCGAACGGCGAGGACGTACCCGGAGCCGCTGGGAAGCTGTGGGTCGATCCCGCACTGCTCGGCACTCCCTCGCGAGACGCGCCGCTGCCGGAGTGGCTCCTCCTCGCGGCGTTCGATGAGCATCTGCTCGGATACAGCGACCGCGCACCGCAGCTCGATTCCGCGCACTTCTCGCGCATCGTCCCGGGCCGAAACGGCATGTTCCTCCCGACCGTCGTCCACCGGGGCAGGGTCGTGGGCACGTGGAAGCGGCAACGAACGAAGGCCGGGGGCCTCGGCATCGACCCGTTCCCGGAGGCGCAGATCGACACCGACGCGCTTGCCGAGGCCAACCGCACATGGGCCGCGTTCCACGGCGTCGCCGCCGGAGACGTCGCACTCATCGAGTGAGCGCCGTCGTCCGGTGCGCTCCCGCTTGGCTGACGGCCGCCGACGGGGGTCGGGGCGCTCGTCGCTAGAATCTCCCCATGGAAATCGGCCTGATCGCAGTCGTCGCCGTGGTCGTGCTCGTCGGGACCTCGATTCTCGGAAGCAAGATCGGCGTCGCCGCCCCACTCCTGCTCGTCATCGTCGGCATCGGCGCCGGGTATCTTCCGTTCATCCCTCCGGTCGAGATCGACCCGGAGATCATCCTCATCGGAGTGCTGCCACCGCTCCTCTACTCGGCCGCGGTCAACGTTCCGCTCGTGGACTTCCGCAGGAATCTGCGTCCCGTCGTCGGGCTCTCCGTACTGCTCGTCATCATCTCCGCCGTGGTCATCGGGTTCGTGCTCCACTGGTTCGTGCCCGCCATTCCGCTGCCTGCTGCAGTTGCGCTGGGCGCCGTCATCAGCCCGACCGATGCGGTCGCCGCGACGTCCATCGGCAAGCGACTCGGCATGCCCGAGCGACTGGTATCGATCCTCGAGGGCGAGAGCCTCGTGAACGACGCGACCTCCCTCGTGCTGCTGAAGACCGCGCTCGCGGCGATAGCGGGCAGTTTCGTCTTCTGGGACGCCGCCGGCTCGTTCGGCTTCTCCGTCATCGCCGCGATCGCGATCGGGCTCGTGATGGGCGTCATCACGGTCTGGATCCGGGCGAAGCTGCGCAACCCGGTCTACGACACCATCATCTCGTTCGTGGTGCCGTTCGTCGCCTTCATGCCCGCCGAAGAACTCGGAGCATCGGGCGTGCTCGCCGTCGTGGTCACGGGTCTCTACACGGGGCACCACGCTGCGAAGCGATTCTCGGCCACCGCCCGCATGAACGAGCGGCTCAACTGGCGCACCGTGCAGTTCGGATTGGAGAACGGCGTCTTCCTCATCATGGGGCTGCAGCTGCACACCCTCCTCGACGAGGTCGATGACACTCAGCTGCAGCTCGAGCACATCGCGCTCGTCGCACTCGGCCTCGTCGCGATCCTCATCCTGCTCCGCGGCCTGTTCATGGTGCCCCTCATCTGGACGATGCGCGGAGACAAGGGGCGGTATCAGCAGCGCAGCGACGGGTTCACGCGCATCCTGACGCGGGCCCGGCGCGCCGAGACCACCGAGCGGCGCCTCCGCAAGCTCGAACTGCTCGAACAGCGATCCCGTGCCGACCTCGCCCACGAGCAGGAGCAGCAGCTCGGATGGCGCGACGGCGTGCTGCTGTCGTGGAGCGGCATGCGCGGCGTCGTCACGCTCGCAGCGGCGCAGTCGATCTCGACCGATGTTCCCTATCGCCCGCAGCTCATTCTGATCGCGTTCGCTGTCGCCGTCGTCACGCTCCTCCTGCACGGCCTCACGCTGCCACTGCTCATCTCGAAGCTGTGGCCCGAGGGCGCGAACGGATCGCGTACCGCCGAACTCCAGTCGCTCGGCCGTGATCTGCTCGAAGCGGCCGATACCGCGCTCGAAGACGAGATCGAGATGGATGCGGAGGCGCAGGACGGCCGGATCGTTCCCGACGACGACGTGGTGAAGCGGGTGCGCGCGACCGCGAAGAGCACGCTCGCTCCGCTCGTGTTCCCGTCGGTCTCCACGGGTTCGACGCAGGCGCAGGTGCAGGAGACGCAGGCGGCGTGCTACCGCCGTCTCGCTCGCACCGTGCTCGACGCTCAACGGGATGCCCTGCTCGAGGAGCGAGCGATCGGCCGCTACAGCTCGCAGGCGCTGCGAGCCGCCGAACTCGCGCTCGATGCGCAGGAGACGAGGATCTCGCCGCCCCTCACGCACTGATCCCCGGGCCGCCGAGACCGGGCGGAGGTCACCCCTGCATGCGCACCGGGTTCTGATGATGGCTGAACACGATGCTCGTGCGCGTCGAGGAGATGGCGGGATGCGCCGAGAGGTGCTCGACGACGAAATCGCGCACGTGGTCGGAGTCTCGCACGGCGAGGTGGATGATGAAGTCCTCGACGCCTCCGAGGAAGAACAGCTGCATCACTTCGGGAAGGCCGCGCAGCTCCTCGGCGAGCTCCGTGATGCGCTGACGGGCACCCGACCGCACGGTGACACTGACGAGCACCTCGAGGTCGAGCCCGATCGCGCGGGGGTCGACGGACGCCGTGAACCCGGTGATGATCTTCCGCGCGACGAGGCTGCGCACGCGCGCGATGCAGGTCGAAGCCGCCACTCCGACCCGTTCGGCGAGCTCCGCATTGGTGATGCGCCCGTTCGCCTGCAATTCGTCGACGATCTTGCGATCCACGTCGTCAAGATCTGCGCCATCACGCAGAATCTTCGAAGTCTCGACCACTTTATCTCGCCTTTCGCTCATATCTCGACCACTTCCGCCGCGCGCACCGAAGAGAATTCAGAGCAACTGCAACTCTGACGAATATACTGCACACTGTAGAGGTTCGACCGCAACGGATCGCGCCGCACGCGGCGGGTCCGCGAGTCGGCATCGCATCAGTACACCGCAGAATCCATTGGAGCTTCTCATGCGCGTCGGTATTCCCACCGAAATCAAGAACAACGAGAACCGCGTCGCGATCACGCAGGCCGGCGTCGTCGAGCTCACTCGTCGCGGGCACGAGGTGCTCGTGCAGGCGGGTGCCGGCATCGGCTCGGCGATCACCGACGACGAGTACGCCGCCGCAGGCGCTCAGATCGTCGAGGGCGCCGAGGACGTCTGGGCGCAGGCCGACATGATCCTCAAGGTCAAGGAGCCCATCGCGGCCGAGTACGACAAGCTGCGCAAGGGCCAGGTGCTCTTCACCTACCTGCACCTCGCAGCCGACAAGACGCTCACCGAGAAGGTGCTCGAGTCGGGCACCACCGCGATCGCGTACGAGACGGTGCAGGCAGGCCGCGCCCTGCCGCTCCTCGCCCCCATGTCGGAGGTCGCCGGTCGACTCTCGGCGCAGGTCGGCGCGTACTCGCTCATGAAGGCCAACGGCGGGCGCGGCGTGCTGCTCGGCGGCGTGACAGCGACGCGCCGCGGCAAGGTCGTCGTGATCGGCGGCGGTGCCGCCGGTGAGCAGGCCGCCCGCATCGCGTTCGGCATGGGTGCAGAGGTGACCGTGATCGACATCTCGATCCCCCGCCTCAAGCAGCTCGAGGACGAATTCGGCGGACGCATCCAGACCCGCACCTCGAACGCGCACAACATCACCGAGTCGCTCAAGGACGCCGATCTGGTCATCGGGTCCGTGCTCATCCCGGGCGAGAAGGCCCCGAAGCTCGTCACCGATGAGATGGTCGCGCAGATGAAGCCGGGTTCTGTGCTCGTCGACATCGCGATCGATCAGGGCGGCTGCTTCGAGAACTCGCGCCCCACGACGCACGACGATCCCACCTTCCAGGTGCACAACTCGATCTACTACTGCGTCGCGAACATGCCCGGTGCCGTTCCCGAGACGTCGACCGCGGCGCTCACCAACGCCACGCTTCCCTACGTCGTCGCGCTCGCCGACAAGGGCTGGGTCGCGGCGCTGCAGGCCGACGAGTCGCTCGCGAAGGGCCTCAACGCACACGACGGCGTGCTGACGTTCAAGGGCGTCGCCGACGCGTTCCCCGAGCTCGCCTACTCGAGCATCGACGAGGTGCTCGCCGCCAACGCGTAACCCGCGCGGCTGCGCGCTCCGCCGTGCTGAGCGGCTCCGCGGAGCGCGTACCCTGGAACTCATGGATTTGAAGTTCTCATTCGGAGGGGCGTCGCCCGATCATCACCACGATGACGGGGGCGCCCCTTCGGGCATTCCCCTCCCCTTCACGACCGTGGCGCCGGGCTCGAACAGCACCGAGCTCGAGGCGATTGCGCGCCGCGACGGAGCACTCGTCGTGGGCGAGGTCGTGACCGGCGACGGCGTCACGTACGCGCGCGCGGAGGTATCGCTGCGCGACGGGACTCCTGACACTGCGGCACTCTCCAAGGCCGCGCGCTCTGCGCTCGCCCGCGCCATCGCGACGCTCGAGGGCCCGCTCGCCGAATCGGTGCGATCGGTCGTGTTCTCGCTGGGCGGCGACTCGCGGAGTGTCGTGCAATCGCTCGGGATCGCGGATCTCGATGCACCCGCCGTCGACGAGGCCCTGCAGCGCCGCATCGGCGTTGCCGCCGGTACCCCGATTCGCATCGACGGGTGACCGCGGGAGCGGGGTCACTTTCCGTGGATGTCGGTGGAGCAACACGCACAGAAAGTGACCCCTCTCGCAGATCTCGGCGCGCGGCTGGGGTCGGGGCCGGGCGCGGCCGGCATCCGCACCGGTGCTAGCGAGACCCCTGGAACCGGATGATGCGGTCGAGCGCCTCGGCGACCGCGGGTTCACCCGCGGCGTACGAGAGGCGCACGGCTCGCGAACCGGAGACCGGATCGAAGTCGACCCCCGGCACGACCGCGACGTCGGCTTCCGCGAGCAGACGCCCTGCGTAGTCGACCGAGTCCGCGAAACGGTCGAGCTGCGGCCCGAGCTCCGAGTAGTAGTAGAACGCGCCGTCCGAAGGAGCGGCGACGCCCCAGTCGAGCGCCGGCTCCGCGTCGAGGATGAGCCGCCGCGCACGCCCGAACCCGGCGACGATCGCATCGCGCTCGGCGTACGACTCGTCGGTGAAGGCGGAGAGCGCGAGCTCCTGGGCGGGAGCCGGCGGCGAGAGTGCGAAGTTCGAGGCGAGGGCCTCGAACGGTGCGACGAGGGAGTCGGGCAGGAGCGCCCATCCGAGTCGCCACCCCGTCATCCCCCAGTACTTCGAGAAGGAGTTGATGACGATCGCCTCGGGGTCGAGTTCTCGGGCGGTCGCACCACGGCGATCCGCGCCGTCGTCGCCGAAGGTGATGCCGTGGTAGATCTCGTCGCTCACGAGGCGCACTCCTCGCAGCGAGCACCAGGCCACGAGAGCCGTCAGCGCGGCTCGATCCAGCATCGTGCCCGTGGGATTCGCCGGAGACGCGAGCACGAGACCGGCGAGATCGCCGTGTTCGGAGACCGCTGCATCGAGCAGCGCCGGCGTCGGTTGATACCGGGTGTCGGGTCCCGTCGGAATCTCGATGACGTCGACGCCGAGCGCGGTGAGGATGTTGCGGTACGCGGGGTACCCGGGGCTCGCGAGGGCGACTCGGTCTCCCGGGTCGAATGCCGCGAGGAACGCGAGCTGGAATGCTCCGGACGACCCGGTGGTGATGGCGACGGTCGCCGGATCGACCTCGACCCCGTACCACTGCCGGTAGTGCCCGGCGACGGCCTCGCGCAGCGGGAATGTGCCGAGGGGCCCCGTGTACCCGGCCGGCTGCAGCGTACCGGGAACGGCGCGGGCGCTCGGCTCGCCGGCGCAGAGCGAGACGACGTCGTGACCGCCGGCCCTGCGGCGGGCGATCTCATCGGTGATCCGCATGACCTCGAAGGCGGGAATGCCGGATCTGCGCGAAACGCGCGGCGGCACGGCCACCGACCGCACGGACGTCTCCCCGGGGGTCTCCTTCGCGGCTCGCGGTGGCAGCGGGTTCGACGGCGGCGTCTTGATGGGCCCTCCTGGATTCACCATGACTCCACGTTAGCGGCGTGGGCCCGTTCCACAAGGCGCAGATACCCGGAGAGCGCGGCGACCCCTTCCGCGCTCGTCGGCAGCCCCTCGCCGAGGCGGTCGGACGAGATGAGATGGGCTGCCCACTGGGCGCGGCTGATGGCGACATTCAGTCGATTCCGCATGAGCAGGAACTCGAGCCCGCGCGGCACATCCGCGGCGCTCGAGGCGGCGAGCGTCACGATCGCGACGACCGCCTCCTGACCTTGAAATCTGTCGACGGTGCCGACCCGCACGTCGCCGAGGCCCGCGCGCTCGAGCTCGCGCGAGACGCATTCGACCTGGGCGTTGTACGGCGCGACGACGATCAGGTCTGCGGGAGCCAGCGGGCGTTCGCCGCTGCTCGCCGTCCGCAGCGTTGCGCCGAGCAACCGGCGGGCCACCTTCACGACATGCAAGGCCTCCTCTTCGGAATGGGTCGAGTTCCCGTGGTGCGTCAGCCCGTGCCAGTGCAGGCCGGGCGCACCGCCACCGTCCACCTCGCGCTCCGAAGCGCTCGGGTGCGCGTGCAGGCGCCCCTCGTAGGCCAGTTCGGAAACCACGTCTGCGAGTTCCGGCCGCATGCGCCGTGTCTCAGCGAGGAAGTACCCGAGACCGTCGGGAATCGTCTCGTGCTCACCGAGCAGCCACCCCAGCGCAGAGGTGTCGACGGG
Organism: Leucobacter sp. USCH14; assembly: GCF_037619215.1. NCBI lineage: Bacteria > Bacillati > Actinomycetota > Actinomycetes > Micrococcales > Microbacteriaceae > Leucobacter > Leucobacter sp. USCH14. Next base: position 43,729 of record NZ_JAQPZP010000003.1, on the reverse strand, counting down.
CTCGGGGTGGGAGCCCTGCGAGACCTGCGGCAGCTGCTGCGGATCTCCGAGCAGGAGCAGCCGTCGCGCGGCGACCGAGGCGGCGATTGTCGGAGCCAGTGAGAATTGACCGGCCTCGTCGACGACGAGCAGGTCGAGCTCGTGCCGAGCCACGCGTTCCTCGTTGCTGAAATCCCAGGCGGTGCCTCCGATCACGGAGCCGCGTGCAGCGCGCCGGTGGCCCGCGAGAAACGACGCCTGGCCTCCGCTGCGCAGCACCGTGTAGGGCGCTGTCGCCGTTTCGGCCGGGTCGGCTCCGCGCTGCGCCGCCTTTCCGACCTGCGAGGGTGCCAATCCGGCTTGCACGACGCCGGTGAGCACGTTCTCGACGACCCGATGAGACTGAGCGACGACCCCGATCGTCCAGCCGTCCTCTTCGACGAGACGCCTGATGACTCGGGCTGCGAGGTAGGTCTTGCCGGTACCGGGCGGCCCCTGCACCGCGAGCGCGGAGCGTTCGAGCTGCCGCAGGGAGGCGATGACCGCGCCGATGCGACGAGCATCGGGATCATGGCTGGCTGCGGCGAGCGCCTCCTCCGAACCGGGAGCGCTCAGCGCACGACCGCCGACGAGGCGGGGCTTCTCGCGGCGGAGCAGATCGACCGCGGGATCGGCGGGAAACGCGCCGTGATCCAGAGCTCGGGCGAGCGCGGCTCCCCACTCCTCGATCGCACCCTTCTGCGCCCCGGCTCGCGGTGGGGGTCCGGGCGTCAGGGCGATCGGGAGGTCGTTGTACTGATCGACCTTCGCCGGCAGCGTCTCCTGAATCGTCGCGCCGTCGTCGCGGGCCTCCACGATCTTGACCTGCCGTGCCCCGCGGGATCCGGGAGCTGAGCCGTACTGAGGGAACGGGGACGGGTGCGCGTACAGCGCGAACACGTCGCCGTCCTCTCGGAAGCGCGACCCGGGAGCGGCCTCGCCTCCGAGCCGAACCAGCCGCCGTTCGGCACGCGCACGCGGCGGCACGTGCCAGGTCGACTCGACACGACTCGCGTCAGGATCGACGATGAGCACGTCCCGTGTATCGGCCCAGTCCTCGACGGGGTCGACCAGTCTCGCGAAGTGCGCCCACCAGAACGACTTCTGCTCCCGTTCGTGATAGTCGATAGCGCTCGCAGCGATCGCGGCAGCAGCGCGTTCGCCCGGCCGGCCCTGCTCCGCGAACGCGACGGCGTGCTCGGCGAGCCGGGCGCCCGTGCGGCTCAGCTCGAGGTGGGGCCCGCTCTCCGGCGACGGGGGCTCGGGCGCGTACGGTACGACGCCGTGCTGCTCGGCGATCCGGAGCAGCCAATCGCGCAATCGCGCTGTGGACACGCAGTCGTATCGGTTGTAGTCGCCGATCGCATCCATCCGCCGCTGCCCTTCGGCGCGCACTGCCGCGTCATCGGAGTCGAGCTGAGCACTCGCCTCGGCGTACTCGGTCACCGACTGCGCGCCGCTCGTGACGCCGTCGGCGTCGCGCAGCTCATCGCCCATGTACAGGGGCTCGAGCTTCTTGATCGAGTAGGAGCGGGCGCCGACGCGGATCGCGGCGCGCACGATCGGGTACAGGTCGACGAGCACGTGCTCGCGGAGCAGGGCGTCGACCTCCGCTTCGCCGACGCCGTGACGAGCGGCGATGGAGGCGAGGTGCGTGCGTTCGTAGGCGGCGTAGTGGAAGATCTTCATGCCGGGATAGCGCCGGCGCCGCTCGGCGACGAGCGCGAGGAACTGCTCGAGCGCCCGCCGCTCCTCCGCGAGGTCGTGCGCCCAGATCGCGGTGAATCGCTCTTCGGCATCCACCATGCCGAAGAGGTAGTCGATGCCCCACTGCGCCGTGTGGTCGGGCCCCGGCGCCCGGAACAGCGGGTCGCCCTCGAAATCGAAGAAGAGGTCTCCCGGGTTCGGCGCGGGAATCGCTGCGAGCGCTTCGGGCCGGGTGACGGTGAACGGCGGAGGGGATGCTGCGTGCGCCTCGGACTGCCGCTGCTGGAGGTGCGCCTGCTCGACGAGGCGCAGGAGCACCGCGGCCGGCAGCCCGGGCATCTGCACGGCACCGGAGCGAACCGCGTCGAAGCACCCGGCGACGCGGTCGAGCGTGTCGAACCCGGCTGCGATGAGCGCCTCGCGCTGCGTCGCGCGGATGCCTGCGATGAGCAGCGGGTCTCGCGTACGCTCGACCTCCGGCGTGCATACTTCGCATCGCCCGCACGCGACGATTCCCGGCGCTCGCCACGCGACCGGCGCCGCGTGTTCACGGACTCCGTCGGGGCCCACCGCTCGGAAGCGCTCAGCGATCAGCGCGTGCATGCGCGAACGGCGTGCGCGAAACACCGGTGCGATGTCCGAGATGCGATGCCGCGACTCCGCCCCGTCGCCCAGAATCAGCACCGCCGTCTCCGACACGGGCACGTCGACGCGTTCGAGCTGCTCGGCGTAGGCCGCGAGCTGCATCAGCGCCGTCACCTTTGCGCGTCGCGCGAGCTTCGTGTCCTGCACCTCGTACCGACCGTCGGCGAGGCGGAGCAGGAAGTCGGCGAACCCGACGAAGCCGATCTCGGGGCCGTCGCCCTCTGCAAGCTGCTGCTGCGGATCGAAGAAGGTCGCCTGGAAGACGACCTCGGCTCCGCCCACGAGTGCCGTCACCGTCTCGTACGCCGCAGCACCGAGGCCTTCGGCCGACATCGACTCCGGCCGCGGCATGGAGACCACGCCCCCCGCCGAACCGACGGCACCGGCGCCGAGCCGATCGATGTACGCAGCGAGTACGCGATCCTCGTGCGCATCGCCGAGCCGGGCAGCGCGACGCAGCATCGGATCGTCGTCCGGCGGCACGACGACGTCGCGCCCGAGCTTCGCGTCGAGCCGTCGCAGGAACGCGAACTCGCACTGACTCGCCGCGGTGAGATCGCTTGCGCTGGTGACGACGCGCCGTCCGGACCCGTCTGGCCGATCCTGCACGAACATGCGCGCTCCCTTCGTCGATACCGCGGCTGCCGCCGGCCTAGTGGACCGCGCGGCGTTCGACACCGACGCTACCGGGTACCACCGACAGAGCCGCGCCGGCGGCCGCGCACGTTCCGCGAAACGACGACTAGAGGCGCGCGAGCGACGCGATGTCCTCGAGAAACGCGTCCTGCTGCTCCGCCGACACCGTGGCGCGCGTGACGGAGAGCGCCGCCGTGTAGTCGTCGGTCGTGAGGTCCGTGCGAGAGGTCTCAGATGCTGCCGCGGCGGCCGCATCCTCTCCGCCGCGAAGCACGCGCGCGAGGGCATCCTGCGACGCGCGTCTCGCCGCGTACTCGATATCCGCCGGGGTGAGGCCCTCGCTGACCCGCACCAGCTGCGCGAAATCGATCGACGGCGATACGCTCGCCGGAACGTACCGGCGCCAGATCGCCTCGCGCGCCTCCGCGTCGGGCAGCCCGATCGGCAGCACGTAGTCGAAGCGGCCGTGCCGCAGGAACGCGGCGTCGAGGGCGCGCACGAAGTTCGTCGCGCAGACGAGCAGCATGCCCTCGCGATCACGGAAATCCGCCACGACTTTGAGCAGCTCGTTGGTCACCCCCTGCGTCGGCGTCGGCGGATCGCTCCGCTGCGACGCGATCTCCTCCACCTCGTCGATGAACACGACGCCGTGCTCCAGCTCCGCGATCTGCTCGAACACGGCCCGCAGGGAGGAGGCCATGCTCGTCGCGCCATCCCCGAGACGCGACGGGAAGACCTCGATGAACGGCCAGTCGAGGCGCGAGGCGACGGCCTTCGCGAAGGTCGTCTTCCCAGTACCGGGAGGCCCGAACAGCATCACGGCGTGCGGCGGCACGACTCCGTACCGGTCGGCGAGGTCGGGCCTCGCCAAAGGTGCGACGAGACGCTCCTCGAGCAGCCGCTTCTCGTGTCGCATGCCCGCGACCTGCTCCCAGAGATGGCGGGGCAGGATCCGACCGCCCAGATCCTTGAGCAGCTCGAGCTCGCGCCGCTGCACGGGCATCTGGCGCTCGAGATAGCGCAGGTTGTGCTGCAGTTGGAAGCCGTTCGAGGTGAGCAGATCGATGCGGCTGCTCTCTGGAGTGAGCACGGAGAGCGTGCCGAGACCGAGCGGAGCCATCTTCCGTTCGAGCGCATCGAGCAGAGCTCCCGAGGTGTTATCGCTGCGCGCGTCCTCCTCGACGCCGAAGAAGACGATCCATCCCTGCGCGTGCGCGGCGCGGCCGACCGCCGCGGCCACCACGTGGTCGTCGCGGACCGCCACCACCGCGTGATCCTCGCGGCACGACGCAGTGACCTCGGCGAGCGAGTACACCGGTTGCTCCGACGAGGAGTGCGCTTCCCACCACAGACGCACCACCGCGTCGAGATCGTCGTCGTGGAAATCGCGTATCGTGATCCGTCCCATGGCCTCATGCTGGCAGAGGGGCGCGGTGAGCGGAGGCTTCGACGTCACAAAAGGTGCGAAAGTTCACGGCATTTTTCTCGCGTGAGAAAACGGGACTCCTCCGACCGCTCCCAGCCGGACCCGCTAAGCTTGCGGTTGCGAGTCGGCCGAGCCGGCTCGTGCGTCGCTGATGCTCAGCAGGCGGCGGTCGAAACCTCGACTCGCCGAGCCTCCGACTCTCCGCGGCGAACGGATGCGCAACCGCGCACTCGCCGATTCAGCCGCGATGCCGCGCGTCACACCTGTCAGAGCCGCACGCTCGAGGCTCGACGACGGCTCGCGCTCGTGCATGAAAGGTCCCCGTGACCGAACAGACCTCCTCCCCGACGCCCTCCTTCCTGGACCTCGGTGTCCCCGCACCCATTGCGGACGCGCTCGCCAAGAACGGCAAGTCCGCACCGTTCCCGATCCAGCGCGACACGCTCCCCGACACGCTCGCCGGGCGCGGTGTGCTCGGCCGCGGCCGCACCGGCTCGGGCAAGACGATCGCCTTCGGCATCCCCCTCGTCGCCAACCTGGCGGACGACGCGGCGAAGAAGCGGCGCCCCAGCCGCCCGCGCGCCGTCGTGCTCGCACCGACGCGCGAACTCGTCACCCAGATCGCCGAGACGCTGAAGATGCTCGCCGACCCCATGGGCGTCAAGGTCACCACCATCTTCGGAGGCGTGCCCCAGCGCCGTCAGGAAGTCGCGCTCGAAGGCGGCGTCGACATCGTCGTGGCTGCGCCCGGCCGCCTCGACGACCTGATGAAGCAGCGCCTCGTCGATCTCGGATCGGTGGAGATCACCGTCCTCGACGAAGCCGACCACATGGCCGACATGGGCTTCCTGCCCGTTGTCACGCGCATTCTGAATGCGACGCCGAAGCAGGGCCAGCGCCTGCTCTTCAGCGCGACCCTCGACAACGGCGTGGACAACGTCGTGAAGAAGTACCTCCACAACCCGATCCTGCACTCGGTCGACTCCGCCGAGTCGCCCGTGCCGCAGCTCACGCACCACGTGTTCGAGGTCGCCGGGAAGGAGCAGAAGGACGCACTCATCGAGGCCCTCGCATCGGGCACCGCGCGCCGCATCTTCTTCACGCGCATGAAGCACCAGGCGAAGAAGCTCGCGAAGCAGCTCACGGCCGCCGGCATCCCCGCCGTCGAGCTGCAGGGCAACCTCTCGCAGAATGCGCGAGACCGCAACCTCGCCGAGTTCGTCAGCGGCGAGGCGCGCGTGCTCGTCGCCACCGACGTCGCGGCACGTGGAGTGCACGTCGACGGCGTCGACCTCGTCGTGCACATCGACCCGCCCGTCGAGCACAAGGCGTACCTGCACCGCTCCGGCCGCACCGCGCGAGCGGGCAACGAGGGCGACGTCGTCACCCTGGTGCTGCCCGAGCAGCGCGGTGAGATGCGCCAGATCATGCGCGCCGCGAAGATCCGCGTCACGCCGCGCCCGGTGAACCCGAGCGCTGCGAACATCGACCCCGAAGTGCTCGCGCTCATCGGCGAGGTCGCTCCCCGAGTCGATCCGCGCGAGACCGAGCGCAAGCGCGCGGCCGCTCAGGTCGCTCAGCAGCGTGCGGCGGGTCACAACCCCCCGGGCGAGGGTTCGAGCACGGGAGCGAACGCCAAGCGCAAGCGCTCACGCGGTGGGCGCGGTCGCGGTGCCGGATCGGCGGGCTCCGGGCAGCGGCAGTCGCACGACGGCCAGCAGCGCCGCGCTTCCGGGCAGAGCCAGAGTTCGGGCAATCAGGGCGGCGCCGGCGGTCAGCGCCGCGGCGGCCAGGTCGGTCAGCAGCAGGGCGGCCAGGGCCAGGGGGGCCAGTCGCGTCAGGGTTCCGGCTCGGGTGCCGAGGGCGGCCGTCGTCGCTCGGGCCGGCGCGCGCAGAGCTCGGGCGGCACGGTCTACTCCACGAGCAGCACCAGCCGCTGACCCGCACGAACTCCCGGGTGCGAAACTGCCGGGCGGAGGCGTCGTTCGATGCTCCGCCCGGCAGTGCTGCATCTCCGCGCGACGTGCGCAGGCTCCGGGCGCGACATGCGCCCCGCACGGCCGACACCTCGGATTCGCTCGTTCTTCATGGAAACGACGCGCGGATCAGTAGGCGAGACGCTCGAAAATCGCCGATCTCACGCATATAATCGCCTGATGGGCTTGTATCGTGATCTGGGGAGCAACCCCGGCGTCTTCCGCGTGTTGGGGTCGCAGCTCATGGCTCGCTTCCCCTTCGGAATGCTGTCCATCATCGTGCTGCTCCACATCCAGTTGGCATACGGCGACTACACCTCGGCCGGCATCGTACTCGCATCGCAGAGCGTCGGTCAGGCGGTATCCGGGCCCCTGAGCAGTCGACTGATGGGCAGGTGGGGCATGCGCCCCGTGCTCACCGTGACGTCGATCGCCTGCTCCGTGCTCCTCGTCGTGATCGCGATCGTGCACCTTCCGCTGCCCATCGTCACCGCGATCGCACTGCTCGTCGGATTGACGACTCCCCCGATCACTCCCGCCGTGCGCACGATGTACCCCAAGCTCGTGCCGGGCAAGCAGCTGCAGGCCCTCTTCTCGCTGGACGCCGCGGCGCAGGAGATCATCTGGGTCATCGGCCCGGTCGTCGCCGTCTTCGTCACGTCGCAGTTCAGCACCGCCGCCGGTCTGTGCGTCGCCGCCGCGTTCATGCTGCTCGGCGGTGCGTGGTTCATCTCGAGCCCCGCGCTCGGCAAGGTGAAGCTGCTGCCGTCCAAGCGCGGCCTCGGGGCGGTGCTGCGCTACCCCACGGTCGTGATCGGCACCATCATCAGCTTCTTCTTCGTCGCATCATTCGCTGCGATCGAAGCGGGCATCGTCGCCGCGTTCGTCGGCCCGAACGGCGGTCACGGAAGCATCGAATCGGGCATCGTCCTCGCGATCTTCGCCGGCGGCTCGCTCGTCGGCGGTCTCCTCATCGGCCACCGCGAGATGCGCCCGTGGTCGCCCGCGCTTCGCATCCTCGTCGTGCTCGCCGGCACCGCTGCGTGCCTCGTCAGCCTGAACATCTGGTGGCTCTGCGTCGTCCTCTTCATCGGCGGCCTGGGCACTGCGCCGACATTCGCCGCGGTCTCGAACATAGTGAGCTCCACCGTCCGCTTCTCGGAGACCGCCGAGGCGTACGGCTGGATCGGCACGGGCACACTCGTCGGCGTCGCGACGGGTTCCGCCCTCGCGGGCGTCGCCATCGACCTGGGAGGTGCGCACGGCGCGATCCTCGTGTCGGCCGGGCTCCTCGTCGTGTGCGCGATCATCGCGCTCGCAACGCTGCGCTGGATGCCGGACCTCAAGGGCCGCTCCATCGAGCCTCCGCCTGAGACCGGCACGCTCACGATTCCGCTTCCGTAGGGGCGGCTCGATCGCTGCGCTGCGGGTTTCGCTCCGCAGGCGCCGCAGTTACGACGCGGTCGACACCGGCGCTTCGGGAGCCACCTCGCTGAAGTCGAGCGCCCGCGCAAGAATGCGCTCAGCGGCTCTTCGCCCGGAGTAGAGCGCCGCGGTGACGGTCGCGGGATCCTCCATCCACGTCGCCTCGCCGGCGAGGTGAAGCACGCCGGCGGATCCCTTCCCACCTCCGAGGGGCGTCGCGAGGACCTCGTGATCCTCGGCCCGCGATCCGACCGTCATGAACGCGTACGAACCCCGCGAATAGGGGTCGTCCCGCCAGCGCGAGACATGCACGGTCTCCGGATCCGTGACTGCGACACCGTACATCTCCCGCAGCGCGGCGAGCACCGATGCGGCGATCTCCTCGTCGCTCCACTCGCGCGTCGCTCGAGCGCACGGGCCTGCGGCGAACGTCAGCAGCGTCGGCACGCCGTGCAGTTCGGTGAGGTCGTACCAGGAGTGCCACCACTGCGCCGTGGGCCCCTGACGCCGGATGGCGTACACGCCCTCGTCCCAGAACCGTTCAGGGAACCGCAGGAACACCTTCTCGAAATCGTTCATCTCGAGGCCCGCGAGCGCGGAGGCCACCGGATCGGGCAGGGCGGGTTCGAACTCGAGATCGCCGGATTTGAGCACGCCGACCGGAACGGTCACCACGACGTGATCGGCGGCGAAGGCACCCTGCTCCGTCTCCACCGTCGCCCCGGAATCCGACCACACCACTCGCCTGACGACGTGCCCGAGCCGCACGTCGAGCTCCTCGGCGAGGCCGCGCGCGAGCGCGTCGTAACCGCCCGGGAAGACCACTTCGTCCCCGTCGACCTGATCGTCATCCAGGCCGTGCGCATCGAGACGCTCCGCAGCTGCGCCGTACTGCTCCTCGGCACGATGCCGCAGGAACTCCCGCACTCGGGCCGCGCGCTCGTCCTCCCAGTCGAACTCGGCGAGCGCACGATCGATGGCGTCGGCATACGAGGACCCCTCGACCGCGACCTCGATCACCGCGTCGAGCACGGCGTCGACCTCGCGCACGTCGGCGACGAATCGGGCCGAAGCGGCGGCGTCGAGTCGAGATCCGTCGGGCCCGTAGTTCGCGATCGGCCGCCCGTCCGGCTGATAGCTGCCCACGGTGAATTCGATCGCGTGCATGTCGAACGCTCGGGTCAGGCTGTACAGCGCGTTGTCATCGATGCCGTGGATCCAGGATGCGCCGATATCGGTAATGACGCCGTCGGCGTGCTCACTGTACGTGCGGCCGCCGACCCGATTCCGCGCTTCGAGCACGACCACATGTCGACCATTCGCCGCGAGAAATCTCGCAGCCGTCAGGCCGGAGACCCCGGCTCCGACGACCACCGTGTCGAATCGCTCCATCGTGACCTCCCGACGCTCGCCTGGAGACTCGGTTCGCCCCCTCGGTCTCCTTCAGCGTAGCCGAGACCGCCCCAGGCGCGTGCGGGATCGGCGTCGTCCTGCGCAGCGGCGAGCGAGTCGAGCCGCGCGCAGAGCTCGCGCTCGTGCCGCGCATGCGCGGTACGGCGCCCGAGCCATGGAGCGAGGAGGCGTGTGACCGCCGGCATCATGACGAGGCACATGACCGGCGCGACGACGGTGACCACGATCGCCGACCGGGCGGGCAACGACACGCCGCCCCACCACGGCAGCATCGTGATGACCCACGACGTGGCGACGTTGACCGGGTACATGCCGATCCAGATCGACACGACCTTCTTCCACTGCAGCCGCTCTCCCATGCTCATATTCCAGGGCATGCGCGTTACGGCGCGGTCACGAGAGGAGCGCAGCTCCGTGACCGCGCCGTAACGGATCGCGACCTACTCGTCCGGGACGAGAATCGGGGTCTCGCGATTCAGGCTCTCCCCGCGGAAGAACGGCTTCGCACCGGGGCGCAACGACCAGATGCCCATGAGCACGAATCCGAGCAGGAGCGCTCCCACGCCGATGACGAAGGCGCCGCCGATGCCGAAGATGACGGTGTAGCTGTAATCCACGCTGATCATGTCGATGCAAGACTGCACGAAGGCGTAGGCCAGCATGAGACCGCCGAGCACCGGGAGGATGCCGCGCATCCACAGGTTGCGAGCACTGTCGCGCAGGGTGGCGCGGAAGTACCACGCGCACGCGAACGACGTGATCGCGTAGTAGAGGGCGACGGCGAGCCCCATCGAGGTGAGCGAATCGGCCAGCATGTCCTCAGAGAGGATGGACATGCCGACGTAGTACACGATCGCCGCGGCGCCCATCACGGTGGTGGAGAACCAGGGCGTCTTGAATCGCGGGTGCAGCTCGGCGAACTTCGCGGGGAGCGCCCGGTAGACGGCCATCGACAGGGTGCCGCGCGCGGTCGGCAGAATCGTCGTCTGGGTCGAGGAGGCCGCCGACAGCATGACGCCGAGCAGCAGGAACCATCCCCAGGGTCCGAAGAGCGCCCCGCCGAGCACGGTGAACACGTCGTCGAGGTTCGCCTCGTTCGTGAGGCCGAAGCCCGTGTCGCCGAAGCCTGCGAACATCATCACGGCCACGGAGATGCCGACGTAGAGCACGATGAGCACGACGATCGTCGAGAGCGCGGCGCGCCCCGGGGTCTTGCGCGGATTCTTCGTCTCTTCGTTGAGGGCGAGGCAGGTGTCCCAGCCCCAGTAGATGAACAGCGCGAGCAGCACGGCCTCCATGAACCCGGACCACGACGTGAGCTGGCCCGGGTTGAACCACTGCCAGTCGAACGCGATGGAGTCGGCGTTGCTGCCGTCGAGCGCGTGCACGAGGGCCAGCACGCCGAAGAGCAGCATCGCGACGATCTGGATCGTCATGAGCACCATCTGCAGCTTCTCGCCGATCTGCACCCCGATGGTGCTGATGAACGTCATGAGCGCCATGAAGACGACCGAGGTCGCGACGACGATGGCGCGATTGTCGGCGAACTCCTCGTTGCCGAGCAGCAGCCAGAAGTACTGGCCCGTGATCTCGCCGACGTTGGCGAGCACCATGACCGCGGATACCGCGACCGCCCATCCGCCGATCCAGCCGGCGACGGGGCCGAACGCCTTCGCTCCCCACACGAACGTCGTGCCGCAGTCCGGCATCTCGCGGTTGAGCTCCTGGTACGCGAACGCCGCGAACACCATCGGGATGCAAGCCACGACGAAGACGAGCGGAGCCTGCGCGCCCACCGCGAGGATGACGTACCCGAGCGTCGCCGCGAGCGAATAGAGCGGCGCGGTGGAGGCGAGTCCGATGATCGTCGAACCGACCACTCCGAGCGCGTTCTGGTTCAGACCTTTGCCGACGTGGATGTGCCCGGTGTCGGTGGCATTGCTGAGCGTGTGTTTCGCCAAGGCGAATCCTCCTCTATGAGGTCGGGGTGCGACAGCGATCATCCTATAGGTGGGAGAGCGGGGCGCAGGGCAGGCGATCCGGATCGCGGCACGTTCGAGCGACACGACGGATTCCGCAGCTCCTCCCCCGATCCACTTCCGAAATGGCCGGTCGATACCCGGCGAATTCGCATGATTCGATCCCGGAGACCGGTAGTGCATCCGACCGCCCGTGTGGGAGACTGGGCGTGCACAACACCGACGATCACTAAGGAGTGAGTCACCTATGAGCACGTTCGCCGTCATCAATCCGGCTACGGGCGAGACAGTCGCCGAGTACCCCGACGCGACCACCGAGGAGATCGAAGCCTCGCTCGCGTCGGCGCAGGAGACGTACCAGAACTGGTCGCGCAAGACCACCGTCGCCGAGCGCGCGGCCCTCGCGCAGCGGGCGGCAGAGCTGTTCGAGGAGCGCAAGGACGAGCTCGGCGCGATCATCAACCGCGAGATGGGCAAGCCCATGGATCAGTCGGTCGGCGAGGCCGAGTTCTCGGGTGCGATCAGCGCCGCATTCGCGTCGAACGCCGAGAAGTGGCTCGCCGACGAGCAGCTCGAGGTCGAGGACGGCCTGAAGAGCTTCTTCCGCTTCCAGGGCACCGGCGTGATCCTGGGCATCATGCCGTGGAACTACCCGTACTACCAGGTCGCGCGCTTCGCGGTGCCGAACCTCATCCTCGGCAACACGGTCATCCTGAAGCACGCCGCGCAGTGCCCCGAGTCGGCGCTCGCGCTCGAGCAGCTCTTCCTGGACGCCGGCTTCCCGAAGGGCGCGTACGTCAACGTCTTCGCGACGCATGATCAGATCGAGGGCATCATCGCCGACGACCGCATCCAGGGCGTCTCGCTGACCGGCTCCGAGCGGGCCGGCGCGATCGTCGCCGAGCAGGCTGGTCGCGCGCTGAAGAAGTGCGTGCTCGAGCTCGGCGGCTCCGACGTCTTCCTGGTGCTCGACACGGCCGACCTCGACCACGCGGTCGAGCACGCCGTGGGCGGCCGCATGGAGAACACGGGTCAGGCCTGCAACGGCTCGAAGCGCATCGTCGTCATCGACTCGCTGTTCGACGAGTTCGCCGAGAAGTACAAGGCGGCCATCGCGGGCCAGTCGTACGAGGCCGGCGACTTCGGTCCGCTCTCCTCCGCGGGCGCGACGAAGACGCTCACCTCGCAGGTGCAGGGCGCGATCGACCAGGGCGCCGAGGTGCTCGTCGGCGACAACACCCCCGACGGCAACCTGTACACCCCGTCGATCCTCACGAACATCACGCCGACGATGGACGTCTACAGCCAGGAGCTGTTCGGGCCCGTCGCGCAGCTCTACAAGGTCTCGAGCGACCAGGAGGCGATCGACCTCGCGAACTCGTCGCCCTACGGCCTCGGCTCCGTCATCATCTGCGACGACCTCGAGCGCGCCGAGCAGGTCGGCAACCAGCTCGACGTGGGCATGGTCTTCATCGGCGGTGCCGGTCTCGAGGGCGCCGACGTGCCCTTCGGCGGCGTGAAGAAGTCGGGCTACGGCCGTGAGCTCGGCAAGGTGGGCATGCTCGAGTTCGCGAACAAGAAGCTCTTCCGCTTCGCCGCGAAGTAACTCGCAACGCGTTCTGAGGCCCCGGGATCCCTTGCGGATCCCGGGGCCTCAGTGCGTGATGGGCCGGTCGGCGCGTACGCGGGAACGCCTGCGCGGTACAGTTGGCGCACATCGTTCCCGCGGCCCGCGCCCGTGAACACTGCACGTCATCACGACAAGGACGCACACGACGGGAATCATCATGGCGCAGTTGAACACTGAAGCTGTTGCATCGATCGGCGACGATCCACGGGATCACGGCACGGGCCTCAAACGGGTGATCGGGCCGAAACTCCTCCTGCTCCTGATCATCGGCGACATCATCGGAGCCGGCATCTTCGCCATCACGGGTCGCGTCGCCGGCCAGGTCGGGGGCGTCGCATGGCTTCCCTTCCTGCTCGCGTTCGTCATCGCGACGCTGACGGCGTTCTCCTACCTCGAGCTCGTCACCAAGTACCCGCAGGCCGCCGGGGCGGCGCTCTACGCGCACAAGGCGTTCCGCGTGCACTTCGCGACCTTCATCATCGCCTTCGCCGTAGCCTCCTCCGGCATCACCAGCGCCGCGACGTCCGCCACCCTCGTCGGCAAGAATCTGCTCATCGGCGTGGGGCAGTTCATCGACGGTGTGCCGCAGGACGCGACGGCGACGATGTTCGCCGCCATCGCGATCATCCTCGTGCTCGCGCTCATCAATCTGCGCGGCGTCGGCGAGAGCGTGAAGTTCAACCTCGTGCTCACCCTCGTGACCATCGCGATCATGGCCGTGATCATCCTCATCGGCGTCATCGCGATCGTGCAGGGCAACGGCGACGTCTCACGACTCGTCGTCTTCGAGACCCCCGCAGATCGAGGCGCATTCGCCGCGGTCACGATGGCGACCGCGATCGCCTTCTTCGCCATGGTGGGCTTCGAGGACTCGGTGAACCTCGTCGAGGAGTGCAAGAACCCGCAGCGCGACTTCCCCCGGATCATGCTCACCGGCCTCGGCATCTGCGCCGTCGTGTACATGCTCGTCGCCGTGACCGTCATCATGGTGATCCCTCCGGGAGACCTGCTGAACCCGAAGAACCCCGACGCCGGAATTCTCCTCGACGTCGTGCGCATCGGGGCCCCGGGCATCCCCGTCGACGCGATCTTCCCCTTCCTCACCGTCTTCGCTGTAGTCAACACGGCCCTGATCAACATGCTCATGGCGAGTCGCCTGCTGTACGGGATGGCGAAGCAGGAGGTGCTTCCGAAGGTGCTGAGCAGGGTGCTGCCGAAGCGCCGCTCGCCCTGGGTCGCGATCGTCTTCAGCACGCTGCTCGCCGTCGGCCTCGTCGTCTACGTGAACCTCAACTCCGACAACGGCATCGTCGGCGCGCTCGGGGGCACCACCGGTCTGCTTCTGCTGTGCGTCTTCGCGGTCGTCAACGTCGCCCTGCTCGTGCTGCGACGCGAACCCGCGGTGGAGGGCGGGTTCCGAGCGCCCACCGTGATCCCGATTCTCGGGGCGGTGCTCTCGCTCTTCCTCGTGGGCCCCTGGGCGCGGAGCGTCGAGGACTGGATCCAGTACGAGATCGCCGGGCTCCTCCTCGCCATCGGAATCGCGTTGTGGCTCGTCACCTGGGCGGCGACCGCAGTGAATCGGAAGCGCAGGCGAGCGCGTCAAGGCTGAGGCAGGAAGGTTCGGCTCAGGAACTCGGTCAGCTCGCCTCGGGCCGTCAGCGGCAGGACCACCGAGACGTACTGGTCGGGCCGCACGACCACCAGGGCGCCCTGGCGGCTGATCCCGCGCGCCTCGAAGATGTCGTCGGCGGGGTGCGCCGCGTAGATCTTCTCGTAGTCCGTCAGGCCGAACGGGCCCGAAGCCGGGAGGAACAGGCGGGACACCTTCGAGATGTCGACGTCGTGGTGGTGCTGCTGGAATACGGCCTTCACGTCGAATACCGCATCGATGTCCGCCCCCGAGGGCGTGAAGCGGGCGAGCGGGGACTCGTCGGCGTCGAGCATCCACTGCGCCCACTCGTCGAGACGCGCGCCATCGGCGTCGGCGAATGCGTAGATGCGAAAGCGCCCGTCGGCCCGGTGGTGGTGCCCGAGATGCACGTCGACGGCATCGGCGACGCGCGTCGTCAGCACCGACTTGAAGCGCTTGCCGATGGTGAAGCCGCTCGCGAGTTCCTGATGCGCATCGGTGCCGACGAGAATCGAATCGGCGTACTGCGTCATGAAGCCTGCGGGGAATTCGGCGGTCTGCACGTAGAACTCCGCGACCTCGTCGGGAGAGTCGAACTCCTCGGGTTTCTTCGCCATCAAGGTCGACCACTGGAGATCGAAGTCGATCAGGTTCTTCGACGTCACCCAGCGCTCGTCGGAGTAGGTGCGGAGCAGCGACTCCGGGCTGCGGCCCTCGAGCACGTACCCGAGCTTCCACCCGAGGTTCCACCCGTCCTGCATCGAGACGTTCATGCCCTGCCCCGCCTTGGCGCTGTGAGTGTGGCAGGCGTCTCCCATCAAGAAGACGCGCCCCTTGCCATCGGGCGAGGTCGCCGCATCGTCGAAGCGATCCGTGAGCCGATGCGCGACCTCGTACACGCTGTGCCACGGCACATCGCGCACATCGAGCGTGTACGGGTGCAGGATCGCGTTCGCGCGAGCGATGATCTCTTCGAGCGAGGTGGACCGCACCTGGCCCGCATCGTTCTCGTCGGTCTCGCCGAGATCGACGTAGATGCGTGCGAGATGGTTGCCCTCGCGCGGAATGTGCAGAATGCTGCCGGCCGCCGAGTGGATGATGCACTTCTTGCGGAAATCGGGGAAGTCGGTGACGGCGAGCACGTCCATGACGCCCCACGCGTGCAGGGACGACGACCCCGCGAGGGAGCCGCCGATCGACCGCCGCACGGTGGACCGCGCACCGTCGGCCCCCACGACGTACTTCGCGCGAACGACCACGGTCTCGCCCTCGTCGTCTCCCTCTTTGGCGGCATTGATTCCGGCACCCGTGAAACCCGAGATCCTCCGGAGCGTCACCGTCACCGGGTACTCCCCCTCACCCGTCACTTCGAGGTCGACGAACTCGTAGCCGTAGTCGATATCCCCGCGGGCGGGTGCGCGCCTGGCATACTCCGCGAAGTAGTCGATGACGCGAGCCTGGTTCACGATCAGGTGGGGGAACTCGCTGATGCCCTTCGGATCATCGGGGGTGATCGAGCTGCGCACGATGTTCGCCGGGTTCTCGGGGTCGGGGCTCCAGAAGTCGGTCTCGGTGATCTGATAGGCCTCTTCGGTGATCTGCCGTGCGAACCCGAACGCCTGGAACGTCTCGACGCTGCGCGCCTGAATGCCGTCGGCCTGGCCGAGCACGAGACGCCCCTCGCGGCGTTCGACCACCCGCGTCACGACGTTCGGGAACTGGGCGAGCTGAGCTGCCGCGACGATCCCCGCCGGGCCGGAGCCGACGATGAGCACGTCGATCTGCTCGGGAAGGTCGCTCGGACGGTCGAGGCCGACGCCCGCGGCAGGAAGGATGCGCGGATCGGTCGCGACATACCCGTGGTGATGGAACTGCACTGTTTCTCCTCACTGCCCGCGAGCCGCGCCGCGGTTCAATGTTCAATAAATGAACACGAAGTTTGAATACTGCACAGAAAGAATATGTCGCCGGTCGACTCCGCGCAACACGGTCGAGGCTGCGGATCCGACAGAATAGGAGCCATGACTCCCGCGAGCGAAGCCCGCAGCACGGCTGGTGGCCCCGCCGGCTCTGCTGCCGGATCCCAAACTCTGTCGCGCGGCCTTCGCGCGCTCGAGCTCCTCGCAGAGGCCGAGTCGCCGATGTCGATCGCAGATCTTGCAGCCGGACTCGAGGTGCACCGCTCCAACGCCTACCGGATCCTTCGCACACTCGAGCAGCACCGCTTCGTCGCGCGAGACGAGGCGGGCCTGATCCGGCTCGGACCGAAGCTCACCGTGCTCGCCCGCGGTGTCGCTCCCGCGCTGCACACCGCAGCCATGCCGGTCATCACCGAGCTTGCGTACGAACTCGGCATGACCACGTTCGTCACCGTGCTCGACGCCGATGAAGTGGTCACGCTGGTGACCGCCGAGCCGTCGAACGTCGCCGCGACCATCGCCCGGAACCCGGGTGTGCGCCATCCGCTGCACCGCGGCGCTCCCGGCCACGCCATCGAGTCGTCGCTCACCCGCGCGGAACGGAAGGCCTATCTCGGCGATCCCGAGATGAGCCGAGCGGGGAGCGAAGCACGGCGCAAGGGCTACGCGCTGAGCCGCGCCGAGGTCATCGACGACGTCACCGGCATCGCGGTGCCTCTGCGCATCGCGGGCGAGCCTCCCGCGGCGATCGCGGTCGTGCACTTCAAGGTTCCGGAGACGATCGGCGAGGTCGTCGATGCGCTGCAGGAGGCCGCGGAGCGCATCTCGCAGAGCTACCGCTAGACCCGCCCGATCGCGAGAGACCGCGCGCTGGCGGCGCACGCGCTTTCGCACCCGCGCCGTTCTCACTAAAATGATGAGGTCCAGCTCGGTCGGGTGCGTTCCGGCCCTGCCGGGGAAGGCGCTCGAAAAAGGGGCGCTGCTGCCGGGGCGACGCCGCCCGGCGAGACATACACGGTTCCCTGTATTTCGAGTACCCATTCAAAGGACCTGTGATGTCTGACACGACTCTCGTGCGCGCTCTGGCGACCGCACTCGCTCCGCACTCCCGCGTAACGTTCGGCCTGATGGGCAATGGAAACGCCCACCTGATCGAGCAGCTCACCGACCTCGGGCTCAGATACGTGGCGGTGCGCCACGAAGCCGGAACCGTCGCCGCCGCGGACGCGTATACGCGGGTGAGCGGCAGATTGGCGATCGCCACCACCACGTACGGCGCCGGCTTCACGAACACGCTCACCGCCCTCGCCGAGGCTGCGCAGGCCCGCACGCCCATGCTCGTCGTCGTCGGCGACGCGCCGAGCACCGGCCCTCGCCCGTGGGACGTCGACCAGGAGATGCTCGCCGCAGCGCTCGGAATCCGCACGCACACGCTCTCGGTGACGAACATCTCGCGAACGGTCGAACGCGCGGCGGCGTACGCGCATCGCGTTCGGCGCCCCGTCGTGCTGGCGATCCCCTACGATCTCGTCACTGCGGAGGTCGCCGATGCTCAGGCTTCGGGCGCGGCCGCACCCGCCTCCGAGGCGCAGGGAATCGATCTCGCCGACCCCGCTGTACTCGCCGCCCTCTCCGCTTCCGTATCGGGCGCCGAAACGGCCTCGCCGAGCGAGAAGCCCGCGTCCGCCGACTCGTCCTCCCCCGCGTCGCCGCACCCCCGGCCCGCGCACCACCAGATCGAGCTCGCCGTCGACGCTCTGCTCGAAGCGGAACGCCCGCTCATCATCGCGGGGCGCGGAGCGCACGTGTCGGGCGCAGCACCCGAGCTCGGCCAGGTCGCATCGGTGCTCGGTGCACCCACCGCGACGACAGCGCTCGGCCGCGGAATCTTCCCCGACCACGACTTCGATCTCGGCGTCACCGGCGGCTTCGGCCAGCACCGCGCGATGGGCGTCATCGAGACGGCGGACGTGGTGCTGGTCGTCGGAGCGAGCCTCAATCAGTTCACCATGCGATTCGGCGATCTCTTCGGGGCGGGCGCGACGGTGATTCGCGTCGACGCGGAACAGGTCGCCGCGCCGAAGACGAATCGTCCCATCACGCACCAGCTCCTGCAGGGCGATGCGCGCGGCGTGCTGCAGCTGCTGATCGCGGGGATCACGGCGCAGCGCCGCGATCCCGGGAGCGGCGGAGAAACGTGGCGCGCCTCGCTCGACGGGCTCGAACCGGGCGGGTCGCTGCGGAGGCGGAGCACCGGCGCCGCAGGCGGTCTGTGCGAGGACGGCAGGCTCGATCCTCGGGCCGTGGCCGCGCGCATCGGCGAGTTGCTCCCCGCAGAACGCCACGTCACGACCGACGGCGGGCACTTCCTCGGCTGGGCGAACATGTACTGGCCGGTGGACTCCCCCGAGCGCATGATCATGGTGGGCACCGCGTACCAGACCATCGGACTCGGCTTCTCGACGGTCGCCGGTGTCGCGGCGGCCGTTCCGGGGACGACGACCGTGCTCAGCACCGGAGACGGTGGCGGGCTCATGGCACTCGCCGACCTCGAGACTGCGATTCGCACCGCGTCGAGCTGCATCATCGTCGTATGGAACGACGGCGCCTACGGCGCAGAGGTGCACCTCTACGGAGAGATGGGTCTCGATCAGCAGCCGATGCTGATCCCCGATGTGGATTTCGCGGGTGTCGCCTCCGCGCTCGGGGCGACCGGCGTGCGGGTGCGAGCACTCGACGACCTCGATGCGCTGCGCTCCTGGGCGGAGGCGGGCGCCTACGGCACGATCCTGCTCGATTGCCGCGTCTCGCGCAGCGTCGTCGCTGAGTACCAGCGCGAGATTCAGCGCGTGAACGGCCTCGACGTGCCCGCCGAGACCGTCGATTCGGAGTAGGCCGGGCGCGGCCCGCGCGGGATCCGCGCTCAGCAAGGGATCCGCGTTCTGCAAGCCGCCCTGGAGGCGCGGCGGCTTGCGGAACGCGGATTCCTTGCAGAATGCAGCGCGGGGTCAGGGCTCGAGCGGGAAGACGACCTCTCCCCCGACCAGCGTCACCGCCGTTCGCGTCGCCAGAATCGCCTCGGCGGGGCCCGTGAACGGGTCGCGCGACGCCACGGCGATGTCGGCGCGCTCGCCCACCCGGATACGGCCCGCAGCATCGAGCACCAGCGACGAGGATCCGCTGGTGTAGGCCGCGACGCTCTCGGCGAGGGTTAAGGCTTGGGACGCGTCGAGCACGTCAGGGTCTTCGCCGTTCGGAACATCAGCATCCGGCGGCGCCGGCAGCGAACGGTTGACCGCGACGTGCATGGCCAGCCACGGGTCCGGCGGTGACACCGGCCAGTCCGAGCCCATGGCGAGATCGGCCCCGCCATCGGCGAGCGTGCGGAACGGGTAGCCGCTCCGCATCCGCTCCTCGCCGATCATCGGCACGACGTGCGGATCGGGCGCAGCCCAGAGGGCCTGCATGTTGGCGGTGAGCCCGAGCGGCCCGAAACGGATCGCATCGTCGGGGTGGATCATCGAGAGATGCGCGACGTGATGCCGCGGGCCGGGTCCGTTCGCGATGCGCGCGGCCTCGACCGCGTCAAGTGCGACGCGGATGCCGCGATCTCCCATGATGTGCAGATGGAGTGCGAAGCCTGCCGCGTCGAGCTGCTGCACGAACGCCTGCACCGCGGCCTCGCTGAAGTGCAGCTCTCCGACACCGGCATCGGCACCGCTGCCGTCGCCGTGCGAGCAGTACGGCTCGAGCAGCGCAGCGGTACCGCCGTGCGGCACCCCGTCGATCATCGCCTTCGCCGTCGAGGTCGCGAAACCCGCTGCGGCGTTCTCGGAGCGCAGGCGCACGAAACGGTCGACCAGTGCCGGCACGTCGGCCTCCTCGAGGCCCGGCGCGATCCACAGGGCGCCGGATACTCGGCTCGGCAGCCTTCCGTCCGCGATCGCACGGCGATACGCCGCAGTGCAATCGGCCTTCCCGTTGTACTCGCCGAGTATGGCCTCGTGCCAGCCCGTGATGCCGAGCGACCACAGGTGCTGCTGCGCATCGAGCAACCCTGCGGCGATCTCATCGTCCGTGGCCGGAGGAATGACGCGACCCACGAGCTCGGCAGCGGTCTCGTTCAGGTATCCGGTGGGCTCGCCTTCGGCGTCGACCACGATGCGACCGTTGGGCGGCTGCGGCGTCTCGCGAGTGACGCCAGCGAGCTCGAGCGCGCGCGAATTGACCCAGAGCGTGTGATGCCCCGCGTCGGAGAGCGCGATCGGGCGGTCGACGACGATCGCGTCGAGCTGATCGCGCGTCGGGTTCGGGAACAGCTCGTGGCTCCACCCGCCCCCGGTGATCCAGGAGTCGGGATCGGCCCCGCCTGCGCCGCCCGCGGCGGCCGCCTCGCGTATGAGCGCGAACGTCTCCTCCGGGGTGCCTGCGCCCGAGAGGTCGCAGCTCAGGCGTTCCACACCGGCGAAGGCGGCGTGCACGTGCGCGTCGACGAACCCGGGGGTGATGAGCCCGCCGCGCGCGTCGACGACGCGCGTGCCCGGCCCCCGCAGCGCGAGCACGCTCGCATCGTCGCCGACCGCGACGATGCGCTCGCCGCGCACCGCGACGGCGGTGTGATCGGTGCGCACTCTTCCGTCGAAGACGCGCCCCGATACGAGGCACACGTCGGCGAAGTCGGTCATATCATCTCGTCTCTCTCGGGCGCTTTGCGATGCACCGCGGCGCACCGCGCGGAATAGCGCATATCGTCTAGATCAACCGGAACACGCGGATCACCACGTGCCCGGGCTCGGGTCGTGCATAGCCGACGAACTGCGACGCCGTCAGCCATTCGAGTTCGGGGTGCTCGGTCTGGAACACGAAGGCGGTGCGGTAGTACAGCGCCCGCTCGTCGAGCGCCTCGCCCGCTTCGAGCCGCGCGAGGCCGGCGGCGTCGGTGCGCCAGTACCCTCGATTGACGACGTCGACGGCGGCGGTTCCACCGCTGTCGAGCTCGGCCTCGATGAGGTATCGGGCATCGAGGCGCACGGTGAGCCCGCGCCCGTTCCACCAGTCGCCGCCGCCGGGGAGGATCCTTCCGCGCAGTTTCGGCCCGTCGAACGTTCCGCCGGTGATCGGCGCGAAGTGCAAGCCCTCTTCGGGGGTCGAGCCTCCGATCGGGACGGCGTCGTCGACGGCGACGCGCAGTTCGAAGCAGTACTCGAAGTCGGGTGCGATGAGCGGTGAGGTCATAGGTGGTCCTTCGGAATGCGGGTCGGGTCGGTCGGCGCCGCCGGGAGCGGGCCCGTGATGGTGGGAATCGCCGAGGTACGACCGAGCCTACGGCGGCGCGGTCGCCACCCCTCTCGCGGGATGGAATCGAGCAGCACCCGAGTGTATTCGGCGCGCGGAGCATCGAGCAGCTCCCCGGTCGGGCCGGCCTCCTCGACCCGCCCGGAGCGCATCACCACGACGGTGTCGCAGAGTCTCCGGATCACGGTGAGATCGTGGGTGATCATCAGCAGCGCGACACCGGACTCCCTGCGGATGCGATCGAGCAGGGTGAGGATCTCGACCTGAGTGGTGACATCGAGCGCGGAGACCGCTTCGTCGAGCACGAGAATCTCGGGATCGGCGGCGAGCGCCCGCGCGATGGCGACTCGCTGCCGCTGCCCTCCCGACAGCGCCCGGGGTCTGACGTCGAGCAGGGCCGGGTCGAGGCTGGCCTGGCCGACGAGCTCGCCGATCCTCATGTCGATCTCCGACTGCGACGCCCGCTTCTGGTGCACGCGGATCGCCTCGGCGAGGCACTGCCGAACCGTCTGCCGCCGGTCGAGCGATTGGTAGGGGTCCTGGAAGACCATCTGCACGGTCTTCGCGCGAGCGCGCCGTGCGCCGCTTCCCCGCGCCGGTCGGCTCCAGTCCTCTCCGCGAACCGTGACCGAGCCGGCGTCGGCGCGCTCCAGCCCGCAGATGATGCGCGCAGACGTGGATTTCCCCGATCCCGATTCTCCGACGATGCCGAGGCACCCTCCCGGCGCGAGATCGAAGGCGACGTCGTCGACCGCGACGAACTCCTCGCGGCCGCGGCCCGATGCGCTGCGCACTCGGAAGGTCTTGCGCAGGCCCGCGACCGAGAGGATCGGGGCCGCCCGCTCCGCACCCTCACGCGGCTCGGTACGCGTCGCATCTGCGTCGCCGAGTGCGGCCGACATGAGGACCCGCGTGTACTCCTCCCGGGCATCGCGTCGCATCGTGTCGGCCGCGAGCGTCTCGACGATCCGGCCCTGCTGCATCACCGCGACCCGATCGCACACGGCTCCGGCGAGCGCCAGGTCGTGCGTGATGAACAGGAGCGACAGGTTGCGCTCGCGACGCAGATCCCCGATCAGGGCCATGACCTCCTCCTGCGTCGTGACGTCGAGAGCGGTCGTGATCTCGTCGGCGAGCAGGATCTCGGGTTCCATCGCCAGCGTCGCTGCGATCATCACGCGCTGCAGCAGGCCGCCGGAGAGCTCGGCGGGGAACTGCCCCAGGCGACGGGCGGCATCGGGAATGCCGACCTCGTCGAGCAGTTCGCGTGCGCGGCGCCTCGCCGCATCCGGACGCACACCGTCGACGGTGATCTGCGCTTCCGTGAGGAAGTCGCCGATGGTGCGGAGCGGATTGAGGTGCGCGCGAGGCGTCTGGAAGACCATTCCGACCCGACGGGCACGCAGATCGCGCAGCTCCACCGGAGGGAGCGCGGCGGTGTCGCGACCCAGGAGCCGCACGGTGCCCGTGGTGGTGAAGTGCGCGGGAAGCAGACCCGCAATGGCTCGCACCGAGAGCGTCTTGCCCGATCCGGATTCGCCGACGAGCCCTACCGCCTCCCCGGCTTCGACCGACAGCGTGCAATCGTGCACGAGGGTGCGGTCGGTGGTCGAGATGGAGAGCGCGTCGAGTTCGAGTACGGGGGCGTTCATCGTTCCTTCTCCTCTGCCCAGGTGGTGATGCGCGCTCCGATGACACTGACGGAGAGCACCGTGACGACGACGAAGAGCGCCGGGTAGAGCGCCTGCTCGGGCGCCCCGGCGAGAATGCCCGCCTGGCCGCCGGCGATCATGGATCCCCAATCCGCGGCGGGCGGCTGCTCGCCGAGTCCGAGGAACGAGATCGCGGCGAGGTCGAGCATCGCGTAGCCGAAGCCGACCGCGACCTGGGCGGCGATCACCGGGATGAGAGCCGGAACGAGATGGCGGAAGCAGATGGCGGCGCCCGAGACACCCTGCACGCGCAGCGCGGCGATGTACGGCTTGCCGAGCTCGCGGGACGCTGCGGTCTGCGTCAGCCGCGCGACGACCGGCACGTATGCGATCGACAGCGCGATCACCGGCGCGAGCACGCCCTTGCCGAACATCGCGACGGCGAGCACGGCGAGCACGAGCCCGGGGATCGCGAAGATCACGTCGACGATCCGCGCGATGGCGCCGCGGATCACCCCGCCGAACCATGCGGCGACGATCGCGAGTGCCGAGCCGAGCACGGTCGAGAGCACCACGACCGCGATGGGCGCGATGACGCTCGTGCGGGCTCCGGCGAGCACTCGCGACAGGATATCGCGACCCACGTCGTCGGTGCCGAACGGATGCGCGAGCGATCCGATGCCGTTGACATCCCCGGTGTAGAGCTCCGAGGGGTCGTAGGGCGCGATCCACGGGCCCACGAGCGCTGCGATCAGCACGATTCCGAAGACGGCGACGGCGCTGCGGAAGAGCCAGTCCTTGCGCGCCGCCTGCGTAATGGTCTGCGGGGATCTGCCCCCGGCGAGTTGTGCGACGCTCATGCTGCCCTCCCGGCATCGATGCTGTCGGGGTCGATGATGGCGCTCACGATGTCGGCGACGGCGTTGAGCACCACGAAGATCGTGACGAGCAGCAGGGAGACGAGCTGCACGACGGGCAGGTCCTTTCGGGCCGCGGCCTCCGTGAGCAGGGAGCCGATGCCTCCCAGCCCGAACGCCTGCTCGGCGATCGCGGCGGCCGCGAACAGCCCCGCGACCGTGGTGCCCGAGATCGCGAGGATCTGGGGCGCCGCGTTGCGGAACACGTGGACGCGGAAGATGCGCCCGCGAGGGATGCCGCGCACGCGCGCGGTCTCCACGTGCTCGGAGTGGATCTGCGCGACGAGGGAGCTGCGGGTGACCCGACTGATGTACGCGATGAACAGGACTGCCAGCGAGATCGCGGGGAGCGTCAGATGCCACAGCCGATCCCATCCCGCTGATCCCTCGCCGTAGACGGGGAACCAGCCGAGGGACTTCGCGAAGATCCAGATGAGCAGGATCGCGACGACGAAGGTCGGGAGCGCCATCCCGAGCGCCGTGAGCAGACCGACCGTGCGATCGACGCGCGGGCCGCGCGTCGCCGCGAGGATGCCCGAGCCGACTCCCACGACGATAATCAGGACGACCGTGAGCAGGACCAGCTGCAGCGTCACGCCGAACCGCGGTGCGACCAGATTCATCACGTCGGTCTTATAGACGAAGGATCGGCCGAAGTCGCCCGAGAACACGCCACCGAGCCACTGCAGGTAGCGCGACCAGATCGGGTCGTCGAGGTGGTACTCGGCCCGGATCTGGGCGATGAGCTCGGGCGTGGGCTTCGCGCCTCCCGCGAGCGCGGCGATCGGATCCCCCGGCGTCAGGAGCAGCGCGGCGTAGATGACGACGCTCGCGAGGAAGAGCGTCAGCAGCAGGCCGCCGAGTCGCCCCACGAGGGTGCGTATGAGCAGAGAATTCACGACGTTCCTTCCGCGCTGCTCCGCCGACTACCGTCCGCCGAGGTGCAGCGCCCAGGGGCTGCTGTACATGGCGACCGAGCTCGTGATGCCGGTGAGGTCGTCGTTCAGGTAGCTGAGCTGGTACGCCCCCGCGAGGGTGACCTGGAGCATGTCGGGCGCGAAGATCTCCTGGGCGGCGACGAACTCCTCGGCGGCCGTCTGCTCATCGGTCGCGGTGCGCGCCGCCTGCATGTGCGCGGTCACCTCGTCGTTCGCGTACCCGCTCCAGTTGAACACCCCGCCGAGCTCCTCGGGCAGCATGAACAGCGACGGGTAGCCGAGCACGCCCGGAGTCTCGAGGTATCCCTGCGTCGCGACGAAGTCGATGCCCTCGCGAGCGGCGGGATCGTAGAACATCGCTCCGAAGTCGGAGGCCTGCATCTCGTTGATCTCGATGTCGATGCCGATCTGCTTCGCGGCGCTCTGCACGATCTGCGCGGTGTTCTTGAACTCGGTCGCGCCTGCGGGAACGGCGAGCACGAGCGGCGCACTCAGATCCTCTCCGCTCTCGTCGACGAGCCGCTGGGCCGCTTCGAGGTCGACCTCGGGCGCCTGCAGCTCGTCGTAGCCCTTCTGGTAGACGTCCGCGGCCGCGAGCTCCTGGAACGTGAAGGGCGGCACGATCGTGCGCTGCGGTTCGCCGAGGCCGTTCAGCACCGTGTCGATGTACTGCTGCCGGTCGATCGCGAGACTCAGCGCGCGGCGGATCTCGGGATTGGCCGCCGGCCCCTCCGATGTTGCCGGCCCGAAGCTGTAGGAGGCCGTGGAGGGGCCGACGATCAGACTGCCCGCGCCGTCGCCCTCGAACGCGGCGCGCGACGTCGGAGACACGTTCAGCGCTCCGTCGATCTCGCCCTCGGTCAGCGCCGTTGCGAGCGTCGAGGCATCGGAGACGAAGACGTACGTCAGCTCGGAGACGAGCGGCGCGCCGTTCCAGTAGTCGGGGTTCGCCGTCGTCACGATCTCGCTGCCGGGCGACCAGCCACCCGCTGCGAGCTCGTAGGGGCCGGTGCACATGAGACCGCCGTCGGAGGTGCCGAGGGCGTCGCCCGCCTCCGCACCGAATGCGGCGCTCATCACCGCGCCGCCCTGACCGGCGAGCGCGTCGCGGAATGTGGAGTCGGGTGCGGTGAAGGTCACGGTGACCTCGTGATCGCCGGTCGCCTCGATGCCGCTGACGAGTGCGAACGCGGCGAACCACTGCGATTCGGGCGAGCGATTGCGTTCGAGACTGTAGACCACATCCTCCGCGGTGAGCGGCGTGCCGTCCCAGAACGTGACGTCGTCGCGCACTTCGATGACGAAGGTCGTGGGATCGGTCCACTCGGCCCGCGTCGCCAGCCCGGGCTCGACTGAGAAGTCCGGTTGCAGGGACAGCAGGTTGTCGCAGAGGTTCGGAATGATGAGATTCGCGGAGGAGACCGGATCGAGCGTCGCGGGCTCGCCCTCCACGATCGACCAGGTCACCTCGTCGACGGGTGCGGTTCCCTCCGGAGTCGAGGCGACGAGGTCGGCGGTTTCCACGCCGGCGCGGGCGTCGGAGGACGACCCCTCCCGCGGAGCGCAGGCGGTCAGCGCGAGGAGCGCCACGGCACCGACGGCGGCGCCGGAGATGAGGCGGGAACGAAACATGGTGGGTCCTTTCGATGACGCGGACGGATCGTCGGTGATTCGCCGCGGGAGTACTGGTGAGGGCGAGCGGCTCAGCGGAGCACGAACACGCGGATGCAGACCTGCCCCGCATCGTCGCGAGCGAGCCCGATGAACTGGTGCTCCGCGAGCCACCGGTGGGCCGGAGCATCGGTCTGGAACACCGGGGCGGTGCGGAAGTACAGGCCCTCGGTCGTCTCGGGAAGGTCTTCGCCGGCTTCCATGCGCGCGAGCAGATCCGGGGTCGCTCGGAAGTAGCCGCGGTTCAGCACGTCGATGACCGATCCGTCGTCGGCTCGGATCAGGTAGCGCGCCTCGAGCTGGGCCGTGGCGGATCGCGTCACGGCCCAGTCCCCTCCCCCCGAGAGCACCTCCCCCGTGAGCGCCGGCCCGTGCACGGAGCCTCCGGTCACCGGCGTGAAGCTGAGCGCTTCGTCGACGCCTCGGCCGACGTGCAGATCGTGGCCGATCGTCGCGCGGATCTCGAAGACGAACTCGAGGCTCGGCGCCGGGAGGGCTGCCAGCTGCTCCGCCGGCGTGAGGCGCGAATGCGGTTCGGTCGTGCTCATGCGAGTGCTCCCTGGAGTACGGGGAGATCGAGCGCGAGCGCGTCTTCTCCCCCGATGATCAGCGTCTGGGTGTTCGGCACGCTCTCGACGCCGTCGGTCCACGGGTCGCGGCCCGTTCCCGGCTGCGGCAGGAACTCGGGGTAGTCGCTGCTCGAGACGTGCACGCGGAGTCGGTGCCCCGCACGCAGTCGGTAGCCGACCTGGCCGAGGTCGATCTCGAGCGTCGTCGCATCTGTCGCGTCGAGCAGTTGCTGCTGCCCGCGAGCGATGCGCACCGCTGTCCCGTCGGGGGCGACGTCGAGCACGCGAACGAAGCAGTCCATGACGGGGCCCGTGGATCGCACGCGTACGCGCGCGGTGACCGGACCCGCGAGGTCGACGTCCTCGGTCTGCTCCGGGCTGGTGAAAACCACGACATCGCTGCGCTCGCCGACCGGCGCTTCATCGGGAAGGGTGAGCAGGTACGAGAACGCGTCGGGCGCAGTCGAGGGAACGAGGTTCTGCGGGTCGTGCACCCACGAGCGCTCCTCCGCCGAAGCGGGACGCTCGGACGAGATGCCGCCCTCGATCGTCGCGTAGCGCGTCTCGCTGCGCGATCCTGCCGGTGGCCAGACCGCCTCGGTGCGCTCTTCGTCCGTACCAGCGAGCTGCCAGACGACTCGAGGAATGCCGGCCACGGCACCCTCGCCCCGCACGAACACCTCGAAGAACGCGAGCGCGGGATCGAGCGTGCGCGGGAGGAGCGCCCGAATCTGCTGTTCGGTGCGCTCTGCGACCCGGTCGCCCGGGGCCTCCGCGAACTGGTAGCTCTCATGATCGATCGCCTCGATGCGAAGGTAGTGATGCGCGTCCCAGGCGGGGTGCTGCGCGATCTCCTCGACGTCGGCCCACGAGAGCGGCGCGCAGTTGTCCCACCATCCGATCGTGTGCAGCACCGGGACGGAACGACCCGCGAAGGCACTTCCGTTCGGGAAGCGCGGCAGGGTGACCGGGTGCGGAACCCACTGATCGTAGGAGCGCGAGCGGGCCCCCGCCCACTGCTGGAACGCCTCCGCCTGCGCCTCGAAGTCGCGCCGCGACCAATCGGGTTCCCAGAGGAACGTGTCGTTGCCGTGGAAGTGCGTGAGCGGGTAGAGGTTCGTGATGCCCATCTCCACGGCCCGCACGCGCGTTCCCGGATCGCGATGCACCGGTTCGCCGAGGCTCGTGCCGGTGACCCGCGGCGCGATCGCCTTCAGCGCGGGGTGACCGCTCGCGGCGGCGGCCCACTGGGTGTACCCGTAGTAGCTGTCTCCCCACATCGCCACGCGTCCGTTGGACCAGGGCTGCGCGATGATCCAATCGAGCGTGTCCTCCCCGTCGCGCACCTCGTTCACGAAGAGCTGGGCTTCCCCCTCGGAGCGGAACTTGCCCCGCACGTCTTGCGCGACGACCCGGTATCCGTGCCCGAGGAAGTACTCGGCCACGAGCGGGATGAACGTGTACTCGCCGTTCTTGTCGTACGGGAGGCGGATCAGGATCGTGTCGCCGGGCGTCTCGTCTCTCGCCCCGTCACTCGTGGATGGGAGGTACACGTCGGTCGCGAGGTGCACGCCGTCACGGGTTCGCACGCGGTGCTCCCTCGCGAGTTCACTCACGGGGGCGGCGCCCAGGCGCTGATAATCGGCCATGTCACTCCTTCGAGACTGGGATCGGAACCGGCTCTCGACGGAGCGGTTCCGGGGTGCGGCGGGTGCCGGTGAGAACAATGTACGAGCGGTGCCAGTAAATAGTCAAGTCTGACTAGACAATTTTTACGCGGTCGAAATACTCGCTAGTCTTCGGGAGTACGACCCGCGCCCGTCTCCCCGGAGAGGACTCTTCCATGGCACGCCCCTCAGTCGCCGACGCCCGCCGCGAGCAGATCATCGATGCGACCCTCACGACGATGGCGCAGCACGGGATCAGCGGCACCACACTCGACCGCATCGCGGACGCCGCGGGCATGTCTCGGGGGCACGTGAGGCACTTCGTCGGCAACCGCGATCGCCTGCTGCTCGATGCGGCTCGAGCCTTCTACGTCGCCCCCGCCGTCATCCCGCCCGAGATCGACGCCCTCGAGCCGGCCCTGGACTACCTCTTCGGCGAGGAGTTCGCGAGCTCGAGCGCGGACAACGCGATCGTGCTCGCCTTCGTCGAGCTTGCCAGGTCGTCGGAGGACATCGCCGCCGTACTGGCGGAGGCGTACGGCTCGGCGCGGGAACGGCTGCTCGCGTTCATCGCCGTCGCATACCCCGACGCCGGCGATGCGCTGCACGAGGTCGCCGCACAGGGCGTGCTCGCCACTGCCCTCGGCAACGTCTTCATCGGCGACTTCGACCGGGAGCCCCGGCGCACGGCGCGCTCCCGCGAAGCGGTCGACGCGTTGCTGACCGCACTGCAGGACTGAGCGGAGCCGGTTGATCGGCGTCCGCGTCTGCGAGTGCTTCCCGGTTCGCAGAGGTGTATCCTCTCCGAAGACAGACCGAACGCTGCAGGGCGGTGCGTTCGACGCTGATCCGAGGGCGCGTACGACGACGACGCGCACGCAGAGCATGTCGGAGGAACACGGATGACCACTGCAGCGAAGCAGCACGACACCGGCACTCGGCTGCCGCTCGCTCACGCCGAAGATCTCACGACGTTCCGCGGCATCGTCGCCTCGTCCTTCGTCCCGCTCCGCGTCTCGGCGGAATCGCCGGGACCCTTCTCGGCTCGTCTCGCGTCGGCCGATGCCGATGACGTGGTCTTCACGGAGGTCGTCGCGCGCCCGCACCTCGTCGAACGCACGCCCGAGACGATCGCCGATGGCGGCAGCGGCTATTACAAAGTGAGCCTGCTGCTCTCGGGAAGCAGCATTCTCGTGCAGGACGGACGCGAGGTCGTCATGCAGCCGGGTGATCTCTCCGTTTACGACACGTCACGCCCCTACTCGCTGCTCTTCGGTGAGGAGTTCCGCAACCTCATCATGATGTTTCCGAAGGATCGGGTCGACCTCCCCATCCCGTTCACCGAGCAGCTCACAGCGGTGTCTTTGGGGCGCGAGCACTGCGGGCTCGCGCCCGTCGTCACCGCATTCCTCTCGCAGTTCCCAGCGCAGCTCGCGAATCTCGACGGACGCGTGCGCGCGAAGCTCGCCCACACGAGCCTCAATCTGATGAGCACGCTCTTCTCGAGCATCCTCGACACCGACCCCGCGCAGCGCGATCCGCACCAGCTCCTCCTGCAGAAGATGACGTCGTACATCGAATCGCACCTCGGCGACACCGACCTGACTCCCAGCACGATCGCGGCCGCTCACTACATCTCCACCCGCCACCTCCATTCCCTCTTCCGCGAAGCCGACACCACGGTGTCGACCTGGATCCGCGAGCGACGTCTCGAACGGTGCCGCGCCGATCTGCTCGACCCGGTGCTGCGGGATCGTACGGTCTCGACCATTGCCGCCCGCTGGGGCTTCACCGACGCCGCGCACTTCAGCCGCGTCTTCAAGGCGGCGTTCGGTGCATCGCCGAGCGAGCTGCGGCGTTACTAGACCGCCACTCGCGTTCGAGCGCGGGCCGAATCGTGCCCGAATCGTCAACGCCGCTGCCGAAGCAGACAAGCCTGCCCGCGAGCCGTTTCATACGCTGAGGTCGTATCCAACCGGACTCGAAGTGGAGGATCCATGAACACCTACGACAGCCTGCTTGCAGCCATCACTCCAGCCGGCGGCGAGACGCGCGAGGTCTTCGACCCGGCCACCGGGGAACGCATCGGCACCGCCCCGGTTGAGGGGCTCGACGCGCTGAACGCGGCGATCGATCGCGCCGAGGCCGCGCAGCCAGCCTGGGCCGCGCTTCCCGACGCCGAACGCCAGGCGATCCTGCATCGAGCCGCCGATGCGATCGAAGCGGCATCCGAAGCCCTCGCCGAGCTGCTCTCACGCGAGCAGGGCAAGCCGCTCAACGGCCCGAACGCCCGGTTCGAGGTGGGTGGCTGCGTCGCGTGGACACGGGCTGCGGCCGACACCCAGCTCCCGGTCGAGGTCATCATCGACGACGAGTCGGGCTACGCCGAGATGCACTACCGCCCGCTGGGCGTCGTCGGGGCCATCTCCCCGTGGAACTGGCCGATGATGATCTCGATCTGGCAGATCGCTCCGTCGCTGCGCATGGGCAATACGGTCGTCATCAAGCCGGCCGAGACGACCTCGCTCTCGGTGCTCGCGCTGGTCGCGGTCATGAATCAGGTACTGCCGGAGGGCGTGCTGAACGTCGTCGCCGGCCCCGGCCGCACCGTGGGCGACGCCCTCACGCGCAGCCCGAAGATCAGCAAGATCATGTTCACGGGTTCGACGCCGGTGGGCAAGCGCATCATCGAGGCCTCCGCCGCCAATGTCGCCCGTCTCACTCTGGAGCTCGGCGGCAACGACGCGGGTATCGTGCTGCCCGACGTGGACCCGGCGGCGATCGCCGAAGACCTGTTCTGGGGCGCTTTCATCAACACCGGTCAGACCTGCGCGGCGCTGAAGCGCCTGTATGTGCACGACTCCGTCTACGACGCGGTGGTCGACGAGCTCGCGAAGTTCGCAGCTGAGGTGCCGATGGGTGTGGGGCTCGACGAGAAGAACGTGCTCGGGCCGCTGCAGAACCGTGCGCAGTTCGAAGAGGTCGATCGATTGGTCGAGTCGGCGAAGGCGTCGGGCGCGCGCGTGGTGCTCGGCGGAGAGCCGGATCGCGACGCCGTGGGCAACTTCTACCCGACCACGCTCATCGCCGATATCGACCCGCACAACGACCTCGTAGTGGAGGAGCAGTTCGGGCCGGCCCTCCCGATCATCAAGTACTCGGATCTCGACGAGGTCGTGAAGCTGGCGAACGAGCTCGAGTTCGGGCTCGGCTCATCGGTGTGGTCGTCGGATCGGGCACGGGCCCTCGAGGTCGCCGCACGGTTGCAGGCCGGCACGACGTGGATCAACTCGCACGGCGGCCTGCACCCCATGATCCCGTTCGGCGGAGCGAAGCAGTCGGGCTACGGCCGCGAGTTCGGCGTCGCCGGGCTCAAGGCCGTCGCCGAGCCGCACGTGATCAGCGGCTGAGCGCGTGGGGGTCGCTGCCGCGGCCCCCACGCCTCCCGCCTACCAGCGGGGCTTGCGCTTGCCGTCGGCGCGGTTCGATCCCGCGTCGCGGTTGCGGTCATCGCGGTCGTAGCCGCCGCGCCCACCACGGTCGTACCCGCCACGGCCACCGCGATCATCACGACCGCTGCCGTAGCCGCCGCGCCCGCCGCGGTCATCGCGGTCGTAGCCGCCGCGTCCACCCCGGTCGCCGCGATCGTAGCCGCCGCGTCCACCTCGGTCATCGCGGTCGTAGCCGCCGCGCCCGCCCCGGTCATCGCGGTCGTAGCCGCCGCGCCCGCCGCGGTCGCCGCGGTCGTACCCGCCGCGACCACCGCGGTCATCGCGCCCGCCGCGCCCGCCGCGATCCTCGAAGCCCTTGCCGCGCGGGCTCGGCCCGTGGTCCTCGCGGAGACGGATCGCTTTGCCGCCGATGTGCGTGTCCTCCAGACGCGCGACGGTTTCGGCCGAGAGCTTCGCGGGCAGCTCGACGAGGGAGAAGTCGTCGCGCACCTGGATGCGACCGAAGTCATCGCGGGTCAGCCCGCCCTCGTTCGCGATCGCGCCGATGATCTGTCCCGGCTGCACGTTCTGCCGGCGACCCACCTCGATGCGATACATGCGCAGATCGTCGCGCCGCTGGCGGGGTCCGCGATCCTCGCGGCCCGGCCGGTCGCCGCGGCCGCTGCCCGAATCCTCGAGGAACCTCGCGGCCTGCTTGCGATCGCGCTCGAACTTGCGGTCGTCCTCCTCCGTGAGCAGCAGCGGGGTGTCGCCCTGGGCGACCACCGCGAGCGCAGCAGCCACATCCGTCTCCGGCACGTCGTGGTGACGCACGTAGTGGGCGATGATGTCGCGGAACCCGTCGATGCGACGCGTCTCCTCGAGCGCGGCCGTGATCGCGTCGTCGAAGCGCGACAGTCGCGTCGCGTTGACCTCTTCGATCTGCGGCAGCGGCATCTGCGTGAGCGGCTGCTTCGTCGCTTTCTCGATCGCTTTGAGCAGGCGCTGCTCGCGCGGCGTGACGAAGCTGATCGCGTCACCGCTGCGGCCTGCGCGACCGGTGCGGCCGATGCGGTGCACGTACGACTCCGTGTCGATGGGGAGGTCGTAGTTGAGCACGTGGCTGATGCGCTCCACGTCGAGACCGCGTGCGGCGACGTCGGTCGCAACGAGGATGTCGAGCTTGCCGTCCTTCAGGGACTGCACGGTGCGCTCGCGCTGCGCCTGCGGAATGTCGCCGTTGATGGCGGCGGCGGAGTATCCCCGCGCGCGGAGCTTCTCGGCCACCTGCTCGGAATCGCCACGGGTGCGCGTGAACACGATCATCGCGTCGAAGTCCTCGACCTCGAGAATGCGGGTCAACGCGTCGAGCTTCTGCGTGTACGACACCACGTTGTAGCGCTGGGTGATGGTCGAGCTCGTCTGCGTCTTGCCGGCGATCTTGATCTCGCGCGGATCGTTGAGGTACTGCTGCGAGATGCGACGGATCTGCGGGGGCATGGTCGCGGAGAACAGCGCGACCTGCTTCTCCTGCGGCGTATCTGCGAGGATCGTCTCGACGTCTTCGGCGAAGCCCATCTTGAGCATCTCGTCGGCCTCGTCGAGCACGAGGTACTTGATCTCCGTCAGATCGAGCGATCCGCGCTTGAGGTGGTCCATGATGCGGCCCGGCGTGCCGACGACGATGTCCACGCCTCGGCGCAGGGCCGAGAGCTGCTGGCCGTAGGCCTGGCCGCCGTAGACGGGGAGGAGGTGCACCTCGGGCAGGTGCGCGGCGTAGCTCTCGAACGCCTCGCACACCTGGAGCGCGAGCTCGCGGGTGGGTGCGAGTACGAGCGCCTGGGGCACGCCCTGGCCGGGGGTGATACGGGAGAGGATCGGAAGTGCGAAGGCAGCGGTCTTGCCGGTGCCGGTCTGCGCGAGGCCGACCACGTCCGCGCCCTCCAGGAGGGTGGGGATCGTGGCCGCCTGGATTGCGGAGGGCGTTTCGTATCCCACATCCGTCACTGCGCGGAGAACCTCGGGCGCGAGGCCCAGGTCGGCGAAGGTAATGCGCTCGCCCTCGGTTTCGGT
The DNA here is from genome assembly GCF_037619215.1 of Leucobacter sp. USCH14. Classification (NCBI taxonomy): domain Bacteria; kingdom Bacillati; phylum Actinomycetota; class Actinomycetes; order Micrococcales; family Microbacteriaceae; genus Leucobacter; species Leucobacter sp. USCH14. The sequence goes on along the minus strand of NZ_JAQPZP010000003.1, from coordinate 9,109 downwards.
GGGGGCGGCGTTCTCGGAAGAGGTCATCATACAAGTCTACCGCGTTTGAGCGTCGGCCGAGTGACGCCGCTCGACGGCCACCGAGTCGGCAGCGGCGGTTCATCGAGCGTTCCCGAGAGGGCGCGACCCGGCGCGATCCTGGCGCGATCTCCCTCGAATCGTATACGATTCAGGGGCACACGTCAGACAATGGAGGTCCCGTGCTCGAGCAGACGCAAATCGCAGCCATCGCCGACGAACTGGTGCAGGCGGACGAGGATCGAGCGATCCTCCCCCGACTCACCACCCGCTACCCGGGGATGGTGATCGAGGATTCGTACGCCATCCAGAAGGAGTGGTCGGATCGGCGCATCGCCGCCGGAGCCCGCCTCGTGGGGCACAAGATCGGACTTACATCGAAGGTCATGCAGGTCGCGACGGGCATCTCGGAGCCCGACTACGGCGTGATCCACGACGACATGGTGCACGAATCTGGCGCTCTGATCGAGTTCGACCGGTTCTCGAACGTGCGCATCGAGGTGGAGCTGGCCTTCGTGCTCTCCAAGCCGCTCTCGGGCCCGGGCGTCACCCTGTTCGACGTGCTCGACGCGACGGCCTACGTCGTGCCCGCGCTCGAGATCCTCAACTCGCACCTCGAACTCGAGGGGCGCACGATCGTCGACACGATCAGCGACAACGCCGCGATGGGAGCCATGGTGATCGGCGGTCGACCCGTGAAGGTCGACGAGCTCGATCTCACGTGGGCGAAGGCTCTGCTCTACCGCAACGAGACCATCGAGGATTCAGGAGTCGCCGGCGCGGTGCTCGGGCACCCGGCGCTCGGCGTCGCCTGGCTCGCGAACAAGCTCGCCCAGCACGGGCAGTCGCTGGAGGCCGGCGAGATCATTCTCGCCGGTTCGTTCACGAAGCCCATGTGGGTGGAGCGCGGCGACACCGTGCACGCCGACTATCACGAGCTGGGATCGGTGACATGCCGCTTCATCTGACGCTTCCCGACACGCTGCGGGATCGCATCTCGGCATCCGACCGCGCGCTCATCGGCCTGTGGGCGTCTGCCAGCAGCCCCGTGACCGCGGAGATCGTCGCGGGAAGCGGGTGCGACTGGGTGCTCCTCGACGCCGAGCACTCCCCCAACGGGCTCGAATCGGTGCTCGCGCAGCTGCACGCGATGTCGGCGTACCCCGTCGCCCCCCTCGTGCGCGTGCCGTACGGCGACGCGGTCGCGATCAAGCAGTTCCTCGACCTCGGCGCGCAGAATCTGCTGATTCCGATGGTCGACTCGGCCGAGCAGGCCGAGGAGATCGTGCGCGCCGTGCGCTACCCGCCTCGGGGGGTGCGCGGCGTCGGCTCGGCTCTCGCGCGCTCGGCTCGATGGAACCGCGTCGACGGGTATCTCGGCCGCGCCGACGAGACGATCAGCCTGACGGTGCAGATCGAGTCGGCTGCGGCGGTCGCCGATGCCGACCGCATCCTCGCAGTGGACGGCGTGGACGCCGTCTTCATCGGCCCCTCCGATCTCGCCGCGTCGATGGGCTTCCTTGGGCAGCAGAATCATCCCGATGTCGTCGACGCCGTGCTCCGCACGATCGATCGCGCCGTCGCAGCCGGAGTGCCCGCCGGTGTGAACGCCTTCGTGCCCGAAGACGCCGACCGGTACATCGCCTCGGGCGCGTCCTTCGTCGCGGTCGGCGCCGATGTCGCGATCCTCGCCCGCCAGACGGAGGCGCTCGTCGCGCGATTCACCGTCGACGAGAGCGCGCACCCGCGAGCCTCCTACTGAGCGATTCGGCTCGACAAGCCGGATTAGATCATATACGATTTCAAATACAACGCAGAAGTGAGGTCCCGATGAGGTACGGAGTCGCGGAACTGGGCATCGAGACGCCCGGAAAGATCATCGCGGTGCACCTGAACTACCCGTCGCGCATCGCGCAGCGCGGCCGCACCCCGAAGCACCCGTCGTATTTCCTGAAGCCCGCGTCATCGCTGGCTCCGACGGGCGGCTCCGTCGAACGCCCGGACGGCACCGAGCTGCTCGCATTCGAGGGCGAGATCGCGCTCGTCATCGGCGAACCGGCGAGCCGCGTCACCCCTGAAGACGGCTGGAAGCACGTCGCCGCGGTGACCGCCGCCAACGACCTCGGGCTGTACGACCTGCGCGCAGCCGACAAGGGCTCGAACCTGCGGAACAAGGGCGGCGATGGCTTCACGCCGATCGGCCCGCGCGCGATTCCCGTCGAGGGCATCGGGCAGGACGCGTGGCGCGTGCGCACCTGGGTGAACGGCGACCTCGTGCAGGACGACACGAGCGACACCCTCGCCTTCCCGTTCGGTCAGCTCGTCGCCGATCTCTCGCAGCACCTCACGCTCGAGACCGGTGACGTGATCCTCACGGGCACGCCTGCGGGATCCTCGGTCGTCGTTCCCGGCGATGTCGTCGAGGTCGAAGTCGACGCGCCGAATGCGCCCGGAGCCCCGAGTACCGGGCGCCTCGTCACGACCGTGACGCAGGGGACGACCCCGTTCGGCGATTTCGGCTCGCAGCCGCAGGTCGACGATCTGCAGCGCATCGAAGCCTGGGGCAGCGAGAGCGCGCACGCAGCCGCGGTCGCGGCGGGTCGCGCCACACCGCTCACGAGCCCGTCGACGGCAGGGGCGGACGAAGCGTCGCAGGAGTCGGCGCTCACGGAGGAGATCCGCGCCCAACTCGAGGGCGTCGCCGTGGCCACCGTGTCGGCGGCCCTCCGCAAACGAGGGTTCGTCGACATCTTCATCGACGGTGTGCACCCCAATCACGAGGGCGATGCCATTCTCGGAGTCGCGAAGACGCTCCGATTCATCCCGTTCCGCCCAGACCTGTTCAAGAAGTACGGCGGCGGCTTCAACGCCCAGAAGCGCGCGTTCGACACGGTGAACCCGGGCGAGGTGCTCGTCGTGGAGGCTCGCGGCGTGCCCGAGACCGGCACCGTCGGCGACGTGCTGGCGCTGCGCGCGCAGGTGCGCGGAGCCGAGGGCATCGTGACCGATGGCGGCGTGCGCGACTTCGCGGCCGTGCAGCAGTTCGACATCCCCGTCTTCTCCCAGGGAGCCCATCCGAGCGTGCTCGGTCGCCGGCACGTCCCGTGGGAGGTCGACGTGACCATCGCCTGCGGCGGGGCGGCGGTGCAGCCGGGCGACATCATCATGGGCGACCGCGACGGCGTCATCGTGATCCCGCCGTCGCTGCTCGCGGAGGTGGCGGCCGAGGCCGCGGCGCAGGAGGACGCCGACGCGTGGGTGGCGGAGCAGGTCGCGGGCGGCGCACCCGTCGACGGCCTCTTCCCCATGAACGCCGAGTGGCGCACGAAGTACGAAGCCGCGCGCGCAGAGGAAGCGCAGCGCTGATCGTGGGCGCGGAATCGAAGTCGGAGCAGGCGTACCGCCTGATTCGGGGGCGCATCGACAGCGGACAGTACGTTCCCGGGTACCGGCTCGTGCTGGCGCCGATCGCTGCCGAGCTCGACATGTCGGTGGTGCCCGTGCGCGAGGCGATCCGGCGCCTGGAAGCCGAGCAGCTCGTCACGTTCGAGCGCAACGTCGGCGCGCAGGTCGCGCTCATCAAGGAGACGGAGTACCTGCACACGATGCAGACCCTCGCGCTCGTCGAGGGATCGGCGACCGGTCTCGCGGCGCCCGATATCACCGCCGATCAGATCGATCGAGCCCGCGCCATCAACGCGCGCATGCGCGAGACGCTCTCGGGAGCGTTCGACCCCCAGCAGTTCACGGCGCTCAATCTCGAGTTCCACAGCGTGCTGTTCGAGGCGTGCCCGAACCCGCACATCCTCGACCTCGTTCACCGCGGATGGAACCGGATGAACGTGCTGCGCAACTCCTCGTTCAGCTTCGTTCCGGGCCGCGCGTCGGAGTCCGTCGACGAGCACGAGCAGCTGCTGCAGCTCATCGAGCAGCGAGCAGCGCCGCTCGACATCGAACTCGCAGCGCGCGCGCACCGCACCGCGACACTGGACGCCGTGCTCGCGTACACCGAAGAACACCACCAGCACCCCGCCGCTTGATCGGCGACCCGACCACACACCTGGAGGAACACGCATGACGCACCAGAAGCCCGTGGGGCTCCCCGACCGCATTCGCCACTTCATCGACGGCGAATTCGTCGATTCGATCGGCGGCGAGACGTTCGACGTGCTCGACCCCGTGACCAATGAGAACTACATCCAGGCCGCCGCCGGCCAGCAGGCCGATGTCGACCGCGCCGTCGCCGCGGCGAAGCGCGCGTTCACGGACGGACCCTGGCCGAAGCTCCTCCCCCGCGAACGCTCGCGCGTACTGCACAAGATCGCCGACATCGTGGAGTCGCGCGACGCGCAGCTCGCCGAACTCGAGAGCTTCGACTCCGGCCTGCCCATCACCCAGGCGCGTGGTCAGGCCCGTCGAGCAGCCGAGAACTTCCGCTTCTTCGCAGACCTCATCGTTGCGCAGCACGACGACACCTTCAAGGTGCCCGGCCGCCAGATCAACTACGTGAATCGCAAGCCCATCGGCGTCGCGGGGCTCATCACTCCGTGGAACACGCCGTTCATGCTCGAGTCGTGGAAGCTCGGCCCGGCGCTCGCGACCGGCAACACGGTCGTGCTCAAGCCGGCCGAGTTCACGCCGCTCTCGGCGTCCCTCTGGGCGGAGATCTTCCGCGAGGCGGGCGTGCCCGACGGCGTCTTCAACCTCGTCAACGGCCTCGGAGAGCAGGCCGGCGACGCCCTCGTCAAGCACCCCGACGTGCCGCTGATCTCGTTCACCGGCGAGAGCAGCACCGGATCGCTGATCTTCGGCAACGCGGCGCCGTTCCTCAAGGGGCTCTCGATGGAGCTCGGCGGCAAGAGCCCCGCGGTCGTGTTCGCCGACGCCGACCTCGACGCGGCGCTCGACGCGACGGTCTTCGGCGTGTTCAGCCTGAACGGCGAGCGCTGCACTGCTGGCAGCCGCATCCTCGTGCAGCGCGACATCTACGACGAGTTCGTGGAGCGCTACGCCGAGCGGGCGAAGAACGTCGTCGTCGGGCTCCCCTCCGATCCCGCGACCGAAGTCGGAGCGCTCGTGCACCCCGAGCACTACGACAAGGTGATGAGCTACGTCGAGATCGGCAAGAGTGAGGGCCGCCTCGTCGCGGGCGGCGGACGCCCCGAGGGCTTCCCGACCGGCAACTACGTCGCACCGACGGTGTTCGCCGATGTCTCGCCCGACGCGCGCATCTTCCAGGAGGAGATCTTCGGCCCGGTCGTCGCGATCACCCCCTTCGACACCGACGAAGAAGCCCTCGAGCTCGCGAACAACACGAAGTACGGTCTCGCGGCGTACATCTGGACGTCGAACCTGAAGCGCGCGCACAACTTCTCGCAGTCGGTGGACGCGGGCATGGTGTGGCTCAACTCGAACAACGTACGCGACCTGCGCACCCCGTTCGGCGGCGTGAAGGCGTCCGGGCTCGGGCACGAGGGCGGCTACCGCTCCATCGATTTCTACACCGATCAGCAGGCCGTCCACATCACGCTCAACGAAGCGCACTCGCCGAAGTTCGGCGTGGTCGCGCCGTAACGCCGGTCGCTGGGGAATCGCAAGGAGGCACACCATGGCAAAACTGAACGAAGAAGACAAGCAGTCGGCAGGGTTCTGGGTCACGAAGGAGGCCCCGATCGTATCCGAGAATCCGATCGCCACGCCCACGTCGCCGGCGCCCGACATCCTGCGGTGCGCGTACATGGAGCTCATCGTGACCGATCTCGCCGCCTCGCGCGAGTTCTACGTCGACGTGCTGGGGCTCTACGTCACGACCGAGGACGACGAGGCGATCTACCTCCGTTCCACCGAGGAGTTCATCCACCACAACCTCGTGCTGCGCAAGGGCCCGGTGGCAGCGGTGGCAGCGTTCTCCTATCGCGTGCGCACGCCGGAGGACCTGGACCTGGCGGTCGCCTTCTACGAGGAGCTCGGCTGCGAGGTGCGTCGCAACCCGAACGGCTTCGTTCGCGGCATCGGCGACTCGGTGCGCGTCGTCGATCCGCTCGGCTTCCCGTACGAGTTCTTCTATCAGACCGAGCACACGGAGCGCATGTCGTGGCGCTACGACCTGCACGTTCCCGGCGAACTGGTGCGGCTCGATCACTTCAACCAGATCACCCCCGACGTTCCGCGAGCGGTCGGTTTCATGCAGAACCTGGGCTTCCGCGTGACCGAGGACATTCAGGACAACGAGGGAACGGTGTACGCCGCCTGGATGCGCCGCAAGCCGACGGTGCACGACACGGCGATGACCGGGGGCGACGGGCCGCGCATGCATCACGTCTGCTTCGCCACCCACGAGAAGCACAACATCCTCGCGATCTGCGACAAGCTCGGCGCGCTGCGCCGGTCCGACAGCATCGAGCGGGGCCCGGGCCGCCACGGGGTCTCGAACGCGTTCTACCTCTACCTGCGCGATCCCGACGGGCACCGCGTCGAGGTCTACACGCAGGACTACTACACGGGCGACCCCGACAACCCAGTCGTCACCTGGGACGTGCACGACAACCAGCGTCGCGATTGGTGGGGCAACCCGGTCGTGCCGTCGTGGTACACGGACGGATCGCTCGTGCTCGACCTCGACGGCAATCCGCAGCCGGTGGTCGCCCGCACCGACAGCTCCGAGATGGCGGTGACCATCGGGGCCGATGGGTTCTCCTACACCCGTGACGACGAGGGCGAGAAGGGCTTCAAGCTCGGCAACACCCTCTGAGATCTCGTGCAGGATCCGGGCCGGGGCGCATCGCGCCCCGGCCCGTTGTCGTTCGCTCTCCCGCGCACCCGAGGAGCCCGCTATCCATATGGACAGCCCTGCGCGCATCTCCATGTCCTCTGCGCTGCATGCATAGGCCGCTCGCCGCGTCGTTCTTAGACTCGTCAGCGCAGCGGCCGTCGTTATGCGGACCCGCATCGGCAACGCCGCCATTCGCGAGAGGAAGTACCCCGATGAGCGCATCCAGTGCAGCGCAGCGGACGCACACGACCACCGCCGCCGAGCACGATCCCGGCCTGAGCCGCCGCACGCTCGGCGTCCCCGCGATCACCCTCATGATCATCGCCGCGTCCGCGCCGCTCACCGTCGTCGCAGGCGGCGTCACGACGTCGTTCGCGGTCACCGAATCGCTGGGCGTTCCGCTCGGGTTCCTGCTGATCGCCGCGATCCTCACCGTCTTCGCCGTGGGCTACACCGCGATGGGGCGTCACATCACGAACGCGGGAGCCTTCTACGCCTACATATCGCAGGGTCTCGCACGCCCGCTCGGCGTGGGCGCATCCCTCGTCGCGCTCGTCTCCTACAACGCCATGCAGGTCGGCATCTACGGCCTGTTCGGCTTCCAGCTCTCGATGTTCCTCGAGGCGAAGTTCGGCTTCTCCTCGCCGTGGTGGGTGTGGATCCTGCTCTGCATCATCGTGGTCGGCGTACTCGGCGTGAACCGCGTCGATCTCTCCGCGAAGGTGCTCGGAGTACTCGTCGGTCTCGAGTTCCTCGTCGTCATCATCTTCGACGTCGTGTCGTTCGCCGCCGCCCCCGAGGGGGTCTCCACCGCCGCACTCGACCCGAGCGCCCTCTTCGGGCCGGCGCTAGGCATCATCCTGGTCTTCGGCGTCGCCGCGTTCATGGGTTTCGAGGGCGCCGCGATCTACGGCGAAGAGGCGAAGGATCCGAAGCGCACCGTGCCCCGCGCCACGTACGCGGCGATCGCGATCATCGGCATCTTCTACGCGTTCAGCGCCTGGGCGTTCTCGGTCGGCGTCGGGCCCACGGCCATCGTCGGTTCGTCGCAGGAATTCGGCCCCGACCTGATGTTCGTGTTCATGACCGACCAGACCGGCGTGATCTTCTCCGACATCATGACGCTGCTGTTCCTCACGAGCCTCTTCGCCGCTCTGCAGGCGTTCCACAATGCGGTCGCCCGCTACTTCTTCTCCCTGGGCCGCGAAGGGGTGCTCCCCGCCTGGTTCGCGCGCACCTCGCGCGCCGGCGCGCCCTGGGCCGGCTCGGTCGCGCAGACCATCATCGCGCTGGCCGTCGTCGTCGCGTTCATCCTCGGCGGCGAAGTCTTCGGAGGAGCGGCCGGCCTCGGCGAGTCCGCCTTCCTCTTCCCCGTGCTCACCATGTTCACCTGGCTCACGAACACCGGGGCGATGGGGCTCGTCCTCCTCATGGCCGTCACCGCCGCCGCGGTGATCGGTTACTTCGCCCGGAATCGGCGAGGGCTGAACGTCTGGGTCACGGTCATAGCACCGGCGCTCTCCGGCGCGGCACTGCTCTGGGTCTTCATCATGATCCTGCAGAACTTCCCGCTCATGCTCGGTCAGACCGAGCCCGATGCGACGACCTTCCTGCTGCCGGGCATCGTCTTCGCCGCGGCTGTCGTCGGCATCGTGTGGGCGCTCATCATGCGCTCGCGGTCACCGCAGCAGTACGCGCAGATCGGGCACGGCACCGAGCCGGGCGCCTACGGCACCGAGATCGTGGACGTCGTCGCCGACTAGCAGCCCGCCGCTCAGCTCTCGGCATCGTCGCCGAACCGGCGCACCTCCTGCGGGCAGCGGCACGCCGCGGCGAAGCGCGCCGCCCACTCGAGCGCGACGTCGCGGGAAGGCGCCTCGAGCACGGTGAACCCGCCCGTCATCGGGTGGGCGGAGGCGTACGCCCCCGGCAGCACGGCGCCGGATCCCTCGACCCGCACGGGCGCGACCGTCTCATCGATGCCGCCTCCGAACACCCAGACCCCGGCAGCCTTCGCCTCGCGCACCACCGCATGCGAGTCGGCGACGACCTGCGGAAGCTCCGCGTCGGGCACCACCATCGCGTCACTCGGAAACGAGATCAGGTACTTGGACATGGCAGCCTCCTCGACGCGGTCATGCGCCCATTCCAACACTCCGCAGGCGCCGCCGCCACCCCTCGCTGCGCTCCGTGGGCCGGCGCTGTAGCGCCGCCGCGGCCGAACGGCCGCCACCCCGCGCTTCGCTCCGTGGGCCGGCGCTGTAGCGCCGCCGCGGCCGAACGGCCGCCACCCCGCGCTTCGCTCCGTGGGCCGGCGCT